>JAFZOJ010000142.1 GCA_017550685.1 Treponema sp.
ACCCTCAACTCTGGGAACGTATCTGACGGATGAACTATTCAGTTGTCAAAGTGCTTGGGAAAAGTCCCTCTAATACTCCCTTGGGAACTTTTTTCGAAAAAATTTGATGGAAAAATCAAAGTTTTTCAAAAATCAGCTTTTTTCACAAAAGGAAGCGAATTTCTATGTATATGCTTACTTGTGATGATTGGCAGGGATCCGCGCCTTACTCCTACAGGCTACCGAAAAAACCCCTCTACTATGTACTTGCTGAATTTTGAGGCCGATTTTTTCACTTTTTTTTCGAGTTTTTTTGAAAATCTCCCTTTTGAACAAAGAAACGGCTTTTATCCGTACAGGGTTTTTGCTGCGATTTGACATTGCGTTCCACGGCAAAGTCATCGAATTGTAAGAATCTGTGAGCTTGCTTTTGACTGTCTATCTATCAGGATAGAAGTCAGTGAAAAGGCACCCTGTCCCCAAAAAGAATTTGTCGCTCTATCTGTATGGACAAAAGCAAGTCGAAAAAGGGGTATAGGAAATAGAATTTCAAAACGGACACAAAAAAAGCACACCGAATGGTGTGCTGTATTATTTGTTCATTAGAGTGATCCAGGACATAAACTGTTGAAAAATGTCAGTGAATAGTTAATTACAGTGTGTCTCTTTTATCAATTGACAATTGGTATGTTCAGTACAAAGAATGACTGCGGTCTTTTTTATGAGATGTTAATGAGTTGTATTCTCGTTTCTTAGGGATATCAAGTATTTCCTATTATTTCTTTTTCTAAGATTGATACGTGTCCACTATAGATCGAAATACTATAGTATCAATTGACAATCAAGGTCTACAACATGTAAACTTATAAAGAATTCTACATGCGGTAGACCAAAAGAGGTGTTGTTAAGTATGGCATATAGTATAGGAGATCAAGAAAAAGCGTTTCTTGAAATAATCTGGAAGAACGAACCAATCAACTCAGGTAAACTTGCGGAAATGGCATTTAGTACTTTTAAGTGGAAGAAGAGCACTTCGTATACTGTGCTGAAGAGACTGTGCCTTAAAGGAATAGTACAGAATGAGAATGGTACCGTGACATCAACCTTATCTGAAAAAGAACTTGATACCCATAAAAGCAGGGATTTTGTCGGGGAATCGTTCGGAGGCTCATTGCCTGCGTTTATTGCTGCGTTTGTGGGAAGTGAAAAACTAAGCAAAGCAGATGCGGAAGAAATTCGAGAAATGATAGATCGTTTTCTGGGGGAAGAAGAATGAGAGACGTTGCTGTAGCGTTTTTCAATATGAGCGTTGCTGCCTCGTGGGCAGCTCTTATCGTCATGCTTATCAGACTTGTTTTCAGGCATATGCCCGGGAGAAGCAGATGTCTATTATGGGCGATGGTTGCAATTAGGCTTGTAATACCATCTTTTATAGGCTGCATGTTCAGCGGTATTCCAGGAGCACATATGGTAAGAGAATTACAGGGATCATACGATCTCTTTGCCGACAGCGGGGTACCTGTAATAGATGCGCTTTTCGAAGAAGCAATAATTGCTAAACGTGAGTGTTTTCCAAAGATCAATACCTTCACCATCGGTTTTTATCTGTGGCTCTTTGGAGTGATTATTATGATTTTCTATGCCAGTATAAAGAGTATGGAAATAAAACGAAGAATAAAGATCTGCGACACCCTCAAGGAAGGTATTGTAACTGGAAATGCATTTGAAACACCTTTTGTTTTCGGTTTGTTTCATCCAGTGATTTTTATTCCGGACAATTTATCAAAAGAAGAGAACAATACTGTAATCTCTCATGAGAAGATGCATATCAGAAGAGGCGATCATATCTGGAAAGCTATGTCATGGCTGCTTCTTTCAGCACATTGGTTCAATCCAATAATGTGGATTGCGTTCCAATTGTATTCTCTAGACACGGAAATCGCTTGCGACGAGATGGTGCTGAAAGATGCAAGTTCAGCTGAAATGAAGCAATACATTGAAACTATGGCGAATACTTCGAAACGAACCAATGTCGCAATTCAGAGATTCAATGCTTTTGGCGCAATAAGGATAAAAAACAGAATTGAAAGAATACTTGAGACCGGAATCAAAAAGCAGAGCAAGAAGGCCGTAGCAATGATTCTGATTCTAACTGCGGTGTTGGTTCTGACAGATCCAATCTCTGCGCCTAAAGTTACAAATCCATATGACCGCAACAAAACAGCGATGGATATAGAAATCGACGATTCTCAAACTTATATAGAAAATCTAAATATACAGTTTATGTCATACAGTCGTTATTTTGTGGTTGGATGGGGAGAAAACGGCAAACCTGTTTTCAGGGAGCCAGAAAGAGCATGGAAAGTATTCCGCGAACTGTATTCTGCACCAATAAGAGAGGTTATGGTCAAATACAGCTTACCTCCGCTGAATTATAAAACTATCGGATTATATAAGATATATGGTTGGCAGGCGGATGGAGACAAGACAAAAGTCGTGTCTGAGTTTCTGGATATTTACGAGAACAGTTATGATTGAAAACATGACTTCAG
>JAFZOJ010000143.1 GCA_017550685.1 Treponema sp.
CTGGTTAGCAGGGTAGAGCGGAAAAGATGATCGCAAAATCTCAACTCGGTTAAGACTTGAATCAAAGCCCGCCTTGATTACAAAGGAACTTCCTTGTGTAAGCTTTTCGTCAAGCAGCGCCGCACCAAGTCGTCCAAGACCAACAATGCAGCAGTTTTTAGTTTCCGCTTCAAGCCCGAGTGCCTGGTTTATTGCATCACGCAAATCAACCGTCTGGTACCCGTTTGAAACTCCTTTGTTGTACCCAAGCAGCCAGAGATCGTGACGAATCAACGAATCCTTCCAACCGGTCTGTTCGCTAATGTCCACCGAAGTGATCTTATCCTTAGGCCAGACACCGAGCAGATTAAGCAGAAGCAGCAACCGCTTTCTGGTAGCTTCTGGAATACTAACAATTGCGCTCATTATAGGGGTTCTCCTTTTTAAAGGGAATACGAATTCAAGAGTAAAAGATTGAATTTCAGTCGAATTTTACCGAATTTTGGGAAAAAATGCAAATACTGTTAAAAATATAACAGTAAAAAGAGAGATTGTCGGGTCAAGCCCGACAATGACAAAGGGCATCCCGCAATGACAAAGGGCATCCCGACAATGACAAAGGGCATCCCGACAATGACAGATGTGTCATCCTCGGGCTTGACCCGGGGATCTTTAAAAAAAAGGGAACCCGGAAAAAAACTGTAAAACCGGATTCCCATAAAAAATTAGGAGGCTCGTTTAATTAACGCTTTTCGGCCATGGCAACTGTTGTTGTGCCAATGCCTGGTAAAAGCCTTGTTTCGTAGTATGCTGCAACTTCGTCTGCAAAAAGGCTTTCAAGCATTTTCTGGTATGTCATTATTTTTCCAACATAGTTTAATGTAGACTGTGGAGTCTTGTTGGAACGCACGCGGCCTGTACCTGCATTGTACATTGCAAGGGCAGAAACCTCGTTGCCTGCAGAGTTCAAACAGAACTTTAAGTGCGACATACCGTATTTTGCACTTATGTACGGATCAAAAAAATCTGCTTCTGTAAGCTCTGGAAATGAATTACTGTTTAACTGGAATAAACCTCTGTCAATAGAAGCATTTACATTGCTGTTGATTGCTTCGGGATTGTAACGGCTTTCGGTGTAGGCAAGGGCAAAAGCAAGCGAAAGCGGAATGTCGTTCTTATCTGCTTCCGAAAGAATTGCAAGTGCTACATCCTTGTTGCGTGCAATACAGCTGTAAAACTTTTCTACAGAACCACGTGCAAAAGACTGTCTGTAAAGTGTAAGTCCTGTGTCTTCGTTGGAATTGATTTTTTCAAAAGAAGCTTCTGTGATGTGATCGTAAAAGTCTTCTGAAAAATCATCTGCGTCATCTTCGATAACGTCTGCAACAAGCACCTGTGGTTCAGGTTCTGCAATTGATGCCGGAAGACAGAAATATACGGACAGAGCAATTCCTGTGAGCATAATGCACAAAGAAAGAGTTGCAAAACATGAGTTAAGAAATCTGTTTGTTTCCGACTTATATTGCATAGGTAATATTCCTTACTGCGAGCATAATGTCATAATTAATAAAAATATGCAAGACTTTTTTGAAGAAAAATTACATTTTTATGTAGTTTTAACACTTTTTTATTGATTTTTTATGTTTTCTTTGCGTTTATTTTGCAAACCTTACGGTTTATCGCATATAGTTACGATGCTTTCCGGTATATTCTCTGTCTGGCAGGTAAAATAAACATACTGAGCGTGTTTTATTGCAAGGGTGTCCATAAAGTCTGCGGCCGGGGTTCCTGCGTCAAAGCCCTGTTTTGTAAGCTCCTTTGGAAGTTCAATGCCTGCAACGCTGATGCAATCCTTTACGCGGCGGGCAGTGTGATTAAATGCATTTATAAAAAGCTCTGTCTGTTCAGCAGTTTCCAGTGGCTTGTCCACAACAGGTACAAGAACGGCAAACTGACCGGCATCGTCCATAGCCTTGAGCTGGTCGCGCAGCTGTGCAAGATATTCTTCGTTATAGGCTTCGTCTGCAAGCTCAACGGTTGACCATTTGATTTCCACGCGCTTGAGTGAACTGATGTCGACATTTGTGTTGTCTTCAATTTTATAAAGCTTGTTTTGTTTTACGGTAAAGATAGGATCTAATTTCATTTTGTTGTTCCTGATAAAAAAAAGACCTTTACGCGCAGGCATAAAGGTCTGAAGTTTCAAATCAATACAAAAGTCTATTCTGTAAGAATACGAATAACTTCTGCCTTATCCTGTGTGTCAAGAATTTCCTGGCGTTTTTCAGGGCTCTTGAAAAGTAAACTTACTTCTGCAAGGAACTGAAGATGTGGACCAGTCTTGTTTACAGGAGACAATGTCATGATAAAAATGCGGCATGGTTCCTGATCAAGTGAATCAAAATCTACAGGATTGTCAGAAATACCAATACATGCAACTAAATCGCTTACTGTATCTGTTTTTCCGTGTGGAATTGCGATTCCGTGCTTCATACCGGTAGACATTTTGCGTTCGCGATCCAAAACACACTCTCTGGCGGCAGCCTTATCCGTAACTTTTCCTGCCTTGTAAAGTACATCGAGCATTTCGTCTACGATTTCTTCTTTAGTTGTACCTTTGAGATGAAGGTTTACTGTGTCTGTTGTTAATACTGTTCTTAAGTCCATAGTTTAATCTTATTTCCTCTTTTCAAACTTGTCAAGAGGAAAAACGCGTTGTTTTAACCTAGTTTTATCTTATGCCTTCAACGAATTCTGCGATTTTCATTGCTGAATTAGGGCAGCGGTAATTGTCCTGTGCGGCAAGAATCTGGGCTCTTAAAAATTCATCATCCATAAGTTTTACGGCAAGTCTTCCTTCGTCTTCGGGTTCGCTTGCGCAGACAGAAAGATGATGCTCTGTAAAGAACTGAACGTTTTCACTTTCGCAGCCCGGAATTGGTGCTGTATGAACAATGGCAATTCCCTTGGCAAGTGCTTCTGTACTTGAAAGTCCGCCCGGCTTTGTAAGAAGAACATCGCTTGCATCCATATAATCAGAAACCTTATCGGTAAAGCCGACAAGAATCAGCCTGTCTTCGTGCTTAAAGGCGTCTTTAAATTCGTCGTAAAGCTCCTGGTTGTTACCGGTTATTGCAATTACTCTTGTGTTTTTATTTCCGTTGTCAAAAATATAGCGGGTGGTGTTTAAAAGGTCTCCAAAGCCCATGCTGCCGCTCATCAAAAGGAAAACCTGATCTTCCGGCTGCAAATCAAATTGCTTACGGGCTTCTTCTTTGCTTTTTTTAGTAAGAAACTTTTTTGCAACAGGAATGCCGGTCGGTACAAGTAATTTTTTTGGAATGCCATGATTTACATAGGTAAAGGCACTGTCCTTGTTTGCAATAAAAATTGCATTTGGAGTTGTTTCTTCAAGCATTGGCGGACAATAATAATCTGTTGAAACAAAATAATATGGAATTGTTATGTTCTTGTGCTTTTTAAGATTTGTCATTGCCTCTGCCGCAAAAATGTGAACACAGATAACGGCATCATAGTTATTGTTTTTTATATAATCAGTAAGAGAATCTGCATATATTTTGTTTATAAGATAAATAGGAGAACGGATTTTAGAGTTTTTCTGATTTATCTGACCTATCCTATTTCCCATATTGTAAAGTTCTCCAAACAGCTTTGGAGTTTTCTTTACCATTTCTATATAGGCATCGCACACAAGATCAGAGGCGGTCTGGCTTCCAAATGCAAGAACATCCATAATGTCGCAAAGCTGGTGTCTTTCTTCAAGAGCTTCTTTGATTGCTTTTGCGGCCGAGTTGTGTCCGCCACCTGTATTGCAGGATAAAATAAGTATCTTCATATAAGTGAATATAATATATTGTTTTCAAATTGACAATCTACTATAATAAATGCATAAATATACATTTTTTTTGTATGAGGTAAATTAAATGGCTACATGGCAAAATGCAGATTCACTTTCTTCTTGGAAGAAACTTCAGTCTTTAAAAGGAATGGTTAGTGTTGCAGACGAGCTCAGTGCTCCAGGTGCAGCAGACCGTATTGCAAAATATTCAATTCCAATGGGCGGTGCGCTCACATATAATTACGCTGCAAAACAGGTAAACGAACAGATTCTTAAAACACTGGCTGAACTTGCAGAAGAACAGCAGCTTATAGAAAAATATCAGGAGCTTCTGGATGGTGCTGTTATAAACACTGGAGAGAAGCGTATGGTACTTCACCAGCTTACACGCGGTCAGCTTGGAAAAGATGTTATGGCCGACGGAGTAAACAAGCGCGAATTCTACGTAAACGAAGTAAAACGCATTGCAGACTTTGCAAATGACGTACATTCAGGAAAGCTTGTAAACGAAAAGGGTGAAAAATATACAACAGTTTGTCAGATTGGTATCGGCGGTTCTGATCTTGGCCCGCGTGCTATGTACCTTGCTCTGGAAAACTGGGCAAAGAAAAACAACACCTTTAAAATGGAAGCACACTTTATCTCTAACGTAGACCCTGATGATGCTGCCAGTGTTGTAAAATCACTCGACATTTCAAAGACAATTTTCATCCTGGTTTCTAAATCAGGAACTACACTTGAGACTCTCACAAACGAAAGCTTTGTAAAAGACTTTATTAAAAAGACTGGCTGTGACGCAAGCAAGCACATGATTGCAGTAACCAGCGAAACCAGCCCTCTCGCTCACAACCCTGATTACATGGCTGCCTTCTACATGGACGACTACATCGGCGGACGCTATTCTTCAACATCTGGAGTAGGTGGAGCTGTTTTGAGCCTTGCATTCGGACCAAAGGTTTTTGCAGATTTCCTTGCAGGTGCCGCAGAAGAAGATAAGCTTGCGCTCAACAAAGACATTACTAAAAACCCGGCTCTTATGGACGCACTCATCGGTATTTACGAGCGCAATGTTCAGGGCTATCCTGCAACTGCAATCCTTCCATACAGCCAGGCTTTGAGCCGCTTCCCGGCACACCTTCAGCAGCTTGATATGGAATCAAACGGAAAATCTGTAAACCGCGACGGACAGCCAATGAACTATCTTACAGGTCCTGTAATTTTTGGTGAACCAGGTACAAACGGACAGCACTCATTCTATCAGCTGCTCCACCAGGGAACAGACATCGTACCGCTTCAGTTCATTGCATTCCGCCAGAATCAGACAGGCGAGGATGTTATAATAGAAGATAGTACAAGCCAGGTTAAGCTTGCCGCAAACGTAACCGCACAGATTGTTGCCTTTGCCTGTGGTAAGACAGACGAAAACCCTAACAAGGCATTTGCCGGTAACAGACCATCAAGCTTGATTTACGGCGATCAGCTTAATCCAAAATCACTTGGTGCACTTCTTGCTCACTACGAAAACAAGGTTATGTTCCAGGGCTTTGTATGGAATGTAAACAGCTTTGACCAGGAAGGTGTTCAGCTTGGTAAGAAGCTTGCTAAGACTGTTTTGAGCGGACAGATGGAAGGTGCACTAAAGACATTTGCAGGACTTTTGATTAAATAGAACTATGAAAGAACGACAATCGCGCCTTAAGGCAATTAAAACATTGATCAAAAATAACATCATCGAAAGTCAGGACGACCTGCTGGCTTTGCTGCTCAAGGAAGGTTATGAAGTAACTCAGGCCACCTTGAGCCGCGACCTTAAGCTTTTAAAGGTTGGCAAGGTTCCGGACGGAAAATCGGGCTATATGTATGCCCTGCCTGGCGAAGATGAAAGTGGTGAAAGTGAAGCAATCTATGTTCAGGATTTCCTCCGCGGTTATGTGAGCATAGATTTTAGCGGAAATATTGTTGTAATAAAAACTTTTCCGGGGCATGCCAATACAGTATGTAACGCAATCGACAACCTTAATCTTAACGAGGTGCTTGGAACTGTTGCAGGTGATAACTGTATGTTTGCGTGTCTGCGCGAGGGTGTATCCGGAGAAGAATTTATGGAGCATCTTAAAAAGCACATTCCGGGAATTGAAGATTAGCGTGCTTCGGGTGGGGCATACAGATGATTTTTACAAGTACTAGAAACAACAGCTTACAGGTAGAATTTTCTCAGGCCGTGCGGGCATGTCTACCAAAGGACGGAGGAGTTTTTGTTCCTTCTGCTGCCGGGTTTGAAGATCTGCGCCGCTGGATTTATTATATAGATAAGGATACAACCTTTACTTCGATTGCGGGTACCTTAACCAGTGCCTACATGAAAAACGAGTTTTCTCCTATTATATGTCAGACTATTGCAGAAAAGGCATTTCCTTTTTCACCCGAGCTTCGTCAGCTTGATGACAACCTTTTTATGCTGGAGCTGTTCCATGGCTTTACAGGCTGTTACCGCGACTTTGGTGTAAGCTATCTTTGTTCCTATCTTGAAACAACTCATGCACTTTATGGCGGCAGTTCGGTTTTTGTTGATTTTACTCATGGAGAACTTGGTGCACTTCTTGCAAAGGTTCTGCGTGATAAAAAGACAATCAAGGCTGTGCTTGTTTACCGCAAGGGTGATGTACGTGGTCTTGAGCCGCAGGATTTTATCTGGAACGGTGGAAATATTCTTCCGGTAGAAATGGAAGGAAGCGAAGAAGAAATTAAGGCAAATATCCGTAAGCTTTTTGAAGATTCAGATTTTGTTGCAAAGCATAATCTTTCGCTTGCAAACACAACAAATGTCTGCCGTCTTATGGCTCAGGTTTTTCATTTTCCTTATGCTTTTGCACAGATTAAACATAAAATAGATGGCGATGTTTTTTATGCCATGGAAGGCGGTAATTACGGAATGCTTATTGCGGGGCTTTACAGCTGGCGTTTTGCACTTCCTGTAAACGGTTTTTATATTCCTGCAACTGCTTCTCTTGGTGTAAACGGTCAGGGTTATGCACAGATGCTCGATTCCTTTGTAAAAAGAGGGGAGCGTGGCGAAGCTAATCCTGTGGTTCCTGCAAATCTGGAACGCCTGGAATGCTTTTTTGAAGACAATGAACTGATGATGCGCCATTTTGTATTTCCTTCGGTTGTGACAGAACGTTCACGCGAAAAAGCCGCCAAGGAATTGTTTATGAAGTATGGTGTTTTTGCAGATCCTGGAACTGCCAGTGCTTATGCTTCGGTTGTTGAGCGCAGAAGTGCAGAAGGCCAGGCAGCAGATGATGACAGCGCCCTGGTTATTGTTTCGCAGAATCATCCTTCGTTGAGTAGTGATTATTGCCGTCATGTTACGGGAGAAGTTCCTGATATGCCGGAAAATATAGCTTTAACTTTAAAACCCGTTCGTCTTGAGCGTCCTGTTGTTTTGAATAGTGATGAGCTTAAAACGATAATTACCACATTTTTATAATTTTTTTCAAGTTTTTATTGAAAAAACGGGTATAATGGGTTTATAATGGAAGGAGTTATGAAAGTACAGGACGAGAATGTATCAGAAGAGGAAGTCCTCAAGATTCAGGATGCTGTTAAGAACAGGCAGCCTGTAGACTTCTATTGTTACACACTTACTCTTGAACAAAAGCAGAGATTTCAAAGTATCCTGAGCGTTTTTCTGGATGCCTGCCACGAAAATTATCTGTTTAACTGTCTTTCATATTGTCTTTTTGAACTTCTTGATAACGCAAGTAAAGCCAACGCCAAAAGAATCTTTTTCCAGGAACAGAACCTTAATATAAATGATGCTTCTGATTATCAAAGCGGCATGAAAATCTTTAAGGAAAATCTGGCCGACAATAAGGAACATTATAAGGAAGAGCTTGCTACCGGTAAGCTTCAGGTTCATCTGCAGCTTTCGGCAGATGATGTTATCTGTGTTTCTGTTTCAAACAATACTAAAATTACAAATGCTGAATATAAGCGCATTCAGGATAAAATTGAAAAAACAAAGCTTTATAATGATGTTTCTGATGCGTTTGCCGATATTGACCAGACAGAAGGTTCGGGTCTTGGAATTATTACAATCATGATTATGCTTAAGAGACTTGGACTTGATACTAACTGCCTTAAGTTCAGTACTTCGGATGATGAAACAATTGCTTCTATTGTAATTCCAAAAGAATCCCTTTTAGACGTTGACGAAATAGACGAATTGTCAGAGTTATAACTATTTGTCATTGTCGGGCTTGACCCGACAATCTATTCCTTCATTAAATCTTCAATCGTTACACTATCCAGATAATTTTCTACAAGCTCATCCAGCTTTGTCCACATTTTTATTGTGCGGCAATTTTTTTTGATAGGGCACGAAGGGCTTCCTTTTTCAAGGCAGGCAACTGGAGCCAGGGTTCCTTCTGTAAGGCGCAGGATATCTCCAACCTTATATTCCGAAGGCTTTTTGTTCAGTTTGTATCCGCCGCCTTTTCCATGAACAGCATCAACAATTCCGTTTTTAGAAAGCAGTGTCATAATTGCTTCTATATACTTTTGTGAAATATTCTGTCGTTCTGCAATTTCTTTGAGAGGGATTCTTTTGTCCAGATCTTTTTCGTGTTCAGCTAAGTCTGTAAGAACCCGCAGTGCGTATCGGCCTTTTGTTGAAACAATCATATTGCTACCTTCCTTGTATGTATGTAGATAATTATAGTAGGAGATGGCGGTAAATGCAACTGTGAAAAATATGGCGGGGTTTTAGGGGCAGCGCCCCTAGGCGAGAGGGTAGGCCGCAACGTAGTGCGGCCGAGGGGGAGACGTCCCCCTCTTAAATTATATTGCTTTGAATGCGTTGTCCAGGTCGGCGATGATGTCATCTACATGCTCGGTACCGATGCTCAGGCGGATTGTGCTCTGAGTGATTCCCTGGTCTGCAAGCTCTGCTTCGCTCAACTGGCTGTGAGTTGTGGTGGCAGGATGGATTACGAGGGATTTTACATCGGCTACGTTTGCAAGAAGGCTGAAAATCTTGAGGTTGTCAATGAACTTCCAGGCAGCTTCTTTTCCGCCCTTGATTTCGAAGGTAAAGATTGAACCTGCGCCAAGAGGGAAGTACTTGTTGTAAAGTGCATGTGCCGGATGATCTGCGAGAACCGGATGATTTACCTTTGCAACCTTTGGATGATTTTTGAGGTATTCAACAACCTTGAGTGCATTTGAAACATGGCGTTCAAGACGAAGGCTTAAGGTTTCGAGTCCCTGTAAGAGGATAAATGCGTTGAATGGGCTCAAGGTTGCACCTGTATCGCGGAGGAGCACTGCACGGATTCTTGTTACGTATGCGGCTTTTCCTACTGCTTCTGTAAACTTAACTCCGTGGTAGCTTGGGTCGCCGTCTGTAAGGAGTGGGAATTTTCCGCTTGCCTTCCAGTCAAAGTTTCCGCTGTCTACGATTACACCACCAAGAGAAGTTCCGTGACCTCCAATGAACTTTGTTGCAGAGTGAACTACTACGTCTGCTCCGTGTTCAATAGGGCGGAAGAGGTATGGTGTACCAAAGGTATTGTCCACAATAAGAGGAATCTTGTGGGCATGTGCAATCTTTGCAATTTCTTCTACGTCTACAATGTCGGAATTAGGGTTACCGAGAGTTTCGATGAAAACTGCTTTTGTGTTTGGTTTGATTGCTTTTTCTACATTGTTTACGTCGCTTGCGTCTACGAAGGTTGTTTCAATTCCCTGTCCTGCGAGTGTGTGTGCAAGAAGGTTGTAAGTTCCACCGTAGATTGTCTTTGAGCTTACGATGTGGTCGCCGTTAAAGGCAATGTTCTGGAATGCATATGTAATTGCGGCTGCACCACTGGCAACTGCAAGACCTGCAACTCCGCCTTCGAGGGCAGCAACGCGCTCTTCAAAAACACCCTGTGTTGTGTTTGTAAGACGGCCATAGATATTTCCTGCATCTGCAAGACCAAAGCGTGCGGCTGCATGTTCTGCATTGTGGAAAACGTAAGCGGCAGTCTGATAAAT
Organism: Treponema sp.; assembly: GCA_017550685.1. Lineage (GTDB taxonomy): Bacteria > Spirochaetota > Spirochaetia > Treponematales > Treponemataceae > Treponema_D. Next base: position 9,878 of record JAFZOJ010000143.1, read on the forward strand.
TGGTACTGCGCGTGAATCTGTTGTAGGGTCAGCCTGTTCCTGACCAACGTGTAACTGTAATGTTTCGAAATGATATTTAGACATAATAATACTCCTTAAAAATTTGATAAAAAAAATAATGTGATTTAAATTAGCGGCGGGCGCAACAACAGAGGCACATGCGTCCAAAACGGAAATTTGCTCTTACGAGTTTTTCGAAGTATTCTTTCATAATTTCTGCCTCCTGTGTGTGTTGTTATTACCTATTAGTTTAGTGGGTAATGTTTATATGTTATTTATATCGGAATAAACCTATTATGTCAATAGGTAATTAGAAAAAAAATATTTTTTTTCGAGGAAATTTCAGATGCTTTGAGACTGCGGTCTATGACTTTTTCTTAGAAGCCGGCTTCTTTTTGGTGGACGAGGTTTTCTTTGAGGAAGTTGCCTTCTTTGCTGCAGGTGCCTTCTTTGTGGTCGATGACTTCTTAGGCTCGGTTACCTTCTTGGCAGTCGACGTCTTCTTTGCCGCAGCAGCCTTCTTCTTTGCCGCAGCCGGCTTTTTCTTTTCAACCGGCTCAAATGCCTTGGCAAAGGCTTCGCACTTGTAGGCAGCCTTGAGCTTGCTTGCGCGCAGCTCCTTGAAAAGCTTGAGCACATCGCTAACTTCCGAAGCTTTGGCATTCATAAACATAAGAAGTTCAATTAAATTCAGGCTGTTATCGCAGATTTCTTTATTGAACCACCAGACATTGTCAAAGAGGTTAGCACCACTAAGAATGCGCCTGTATTTACTGATCAAAAGCAGCTCTGTTATGCGGGCGGCCGAAGCTCTTGCCTGGGCAGGAGTTCCAAGTGCACCGGTTTCGCTTACACGCGAAAGGATGAAAAGCTTAGTAAGGTCATGGCGAAGGTTTTTGTTCAGTTCTGTATAGACTTGAGCAAACTGATTAAGCTTTCTTGCAAAGTTCAAGCCTTCGGCAAGACCTGTCTGTACATATTTTCCGCACAGGGCACGGCAAATAAGAATTGTTTCAAGGTTTTCATCTGCACCGGTCATAAGCTTAATGAACTGTTCCGGTTCTGTGGCTTTAACAAGAGCCTTCTGCAGATCAGCCGGCTTTTTAATTGCCTTTGAATTATGAACCTGAGCAAGGAGCTTTAAGAGACGCAGGTTTTCAGTTGTAAGTGCACAGACGCCCGAAGACTTCTTTGTTTTGTCAGAGGCTTTGTCCTTTGGTTTCTTTTTCAATATGCCTTCGACAGATTTTTCTATTTTAAGGCATTCTTTTTCAAAGGCACGGGCCTGTTTGTCGGCAGCGGTAAGAATTGTCTTGAGGTCGGCAGTCTTAACCTTGTCACTAAAGGTTTCGACAAGAGGAGGCAGAACTGCTTTGACATAAAGTTCCATTGCAGCATACAGATCTTTGAAAATAATATCCTGCCATGCAGCTTCTATATCTTCACAACCGGCGCCGTTTAAGTGTTCGCACAAAATCTTGTAGCGGTGGTCGGCCTCGTCTGTTACCTGATGAATATCCATGTAAACCTGGTACTCAAAACCGTTGAGCATTACAAAAAGACCCTTTTCGCAAATCTCGCTGCTCTTACGGATAAACCACAGGTTGCTGCGGTTTTCGCGGAAGATACAGTATTTGTCGTCTTCGCCGTTGAGGTTGAGTCCCTCTGAAATTGAGCGGGAGATGAGTTTTGTTTCTTCGCCGTTGCCTGTTTTTACTGCATAAGGGTCAGACTGTTTGATCCAGCCGTAAGCGCGGTCATACTTATTGTTGTATACAACAAAGGTTCGTTCGCAGCCGCAGCCGTTTGAATAGGCAAATACGTTTTCGTTTACTACGCCATCCTGCCACAGGTCGTAAAACAGAAAGTTTTCTACGCCACTAAAGAGATAGCGTTTTTTCATCAACGGGAATATTTCTCGCCAGTGTCTGTCTACAAGATACTGACTTGGTTTTTCGTCTTTGTAAGCCTTGGTGTATTCCATGCCGTATTTTTCGGTAAAGCCTTCTATCTGGCCGTGACCAAACATAGGCAAGCCAGGCATTGTAATCATAAGTGTACAAACACCAAAGTATTTATCTCCGTCACCAAACTGTGCAATTGCAGTTTCTTCGTCAGGGTTGTTCATAAAGTTTACGTAACGCTTAAGAACCTGCGGGTCAAAGGTGATTGTATTTTTTACAGTCTGGCGGTATTTCTGGTTTTCTTCTTTTTTGAGCATGTTCATAAAGGCCGAGTTGTATACACGGTGCATGCCAAGCGTGCGGACAAAGTATCCTTCCATCATCCAGAAGGCTTCGGCAAGGAGCAGGGTGTCAGGGCATTCGCGGGCAACACGGTCTACTACTTCGCGCCAGAATTCATTAGGAATTGCGTCGTTGAACTGCTGGTAGCTAAGGCCTGTTTCGCTACGGGTTGCAATGTCTCCTCCATGTCCCGGCTCCGGATACCACAAGCGTCGGATAGATTTTTTAGCAAGTACCATTGCCGCATCAAAGCGGATAATCGGGAAGTTTTGTGCAACGTGTAAAATTTCCTGCATAACAGCTTCGCGTGCTTCAGGATTCAAAAAGTCTATCTGTGCGGTGTCGTTCCAAGGGAGACCTGTACCGTCGTTTCCGTGGTAGATGTAGCGGGTGTCGCCTGTCTGATTATCTACTCGTTTGAAAACTACAGAACAGTCAGTTTTGCTGTAGTAGTGGTCTTCAAGAAAAAGAGAAACGCGTCCGTCTTGAGAAAGGTTTTCGCCGTTAAAGGTGTAATGAGGAAAAGGGCAGTCGCGTCGCTGAATAAAAAGGTCCGGGCGGTTGATAACCCAGTCACCGTCCATACCTGTGTGGTTAGGAACCATGTCAGAAGCAAGACGGATTCCTCTCTGCCACAGGCGTGTACGTAAGTTTGAAAGTGCGTCCCAGCCACCAATGTTCTGGGCAATGTTGTAATCATAAAGCGAGTAGGCACTTGCTGCAGCTTCAGGGTTTCCGCATTTTTGTTTTATGCGTTTGCTTGCCTTAGAGCGTTCCCAAAGTCCAATGAGCCAGAGTCCTGTAAAACCTTCATCACGGAGCTTGTCGAGTTCAGGGTCCGGAATCTGGTCAAGGCGTGTAATAGGGTAGCCGTACTGCTTTGTAAGCTGGTCCAGCCAGACGAGTACGGTTTTTGCTATCAAAATTACTTTTGGCATCCAGTCTGAGTCAGGACTGTAACGCTCGTATTCGTTCATAAGGTTTTCAAAGGTGTAGGCAGACATATCAGGAAGGTCGCCGCCGCCAAAGCCATGCCAGGCAGCCTTTTCTTCTTCGCTGATTGTGTCCATTCCGGCAAGGATGCGCTTGAGCCATTCACCAAGGAATTCGCCCCAGTATTTCTGGATATATTCAAGCTGACCTTTAAGACTGTCGGGAGCAAAAGCCTGAGGTTCCTTAAGAAGATTTATAAGATCGTGGTCAAAAGGCCCGAAGGTTGGCTGTGATTTTGCGTATGTTTTAATGCTTGTCCAGGTTTTGCCGTAGAGTTTGTTTTTAGAAAGCGGCTTGTCGTCAAAAAGCAGTTTGAAAGGTTTGAAGGCAGCGTTTTCATTTGCAAGGTGCAGGAGTATGAGCTCTTCGAGTGTCTGTTCGCGGTTGGAACGCTGCTCGCCGGTTGCAAGGTCGGTGCCTTTTCGCATCAAATATTCGCGGGCCGTGCATTTTTCCTTGTAAACTTCAACAGGCGGGAACTCCTGCAAAAAATCAAGCAGCAAAGCGTCAATTTCTTTGGCTGTATATTGCTTATCAAGCGATGTCATCAGGTCGTGCATAAAAGTCGGAACCTTGTTGCGTCGGTAAAGCATGCACACATAATGCAAAATCTCATCAATAAGTCCCATAGCATTGAGCTGTCCGGCACTTACGCGTTTATTTTCATCGCCGGTAACAGTATCAATATAATTATTATAGAGCACCTGAAAATTGCGCACGTTCCTCATGTTAGCAAAAACAACATTTCCGCTCGAAGCAAAAAGCCCCTCTTCAAAAGAGCAAAGGTCACGCACGCGGCGGCTTATATGAAATTCATTATATGAAATATGCATTTTGTTCCTCATTATAGACATATTATTATAACACGAAAAATGAAAAAATGAGTAGAAAAAAATATTTAAAAAAGTTGATAAAATAGTAAAATATGTATATAATTAACTCTAAAGTAAATAACTATAAAGTTACTTAAATGAAGGTGCTTGTTATGGATCATTTAGAAGAAGTATTTATAGGACGCTCAGCAGAACTTGCATTTTTAGACAAGTTATATAATTCAAACAAATTTGAAATGCTTATCATGCATGGTCGTCGCAGAGTTGGCAAATCATATCTTCTTACTCATTTTGCAAATAAACATAAAGTGAATACGGTTTATTTTGTAGGTGATAAATGTTCAGAAAAAATAAATGTACAGAATTTTTGTGAAGAACTTGATAAAGTATTACAGGCAGGAGATTTTCTTAAATCTTTTGAAAGATGGAGTGATGTTTATTCATTTCTTAAAAATGCAGAAATTTCAGAGCGTTTGGTACTTATAATAGATGAATTCACTTATCTGTTTAAATCTAATCCTGCTTATGATTCTGGTCTTCAAATAGCAATAGATACAATATTAAAAAAGAAAAATATCTTTTTAGTGTTATGTGGTTCAGAGGTTTCTGTAATTGAAGATATAATTGATAATTCTTCAAAGCCGCTTTATGGTCGTAAAACAGCCGAACTTAAACTTTTTCCTTTTACATACAAAGAGGCTCGCGCATTTTTTCCAAATTACAATGACGAACAGGCTGTTACAGCTTATTCAATACTTGGAGGAATTCCTTTTTATCTTTCATTGTTTAATGATAAGCTTTCAATCAAAGAAAATATCATTAAGAATTGTTTATCCACAACTGGAGTTTTGTTTAATGAAATAGAAACACTTTTAAGAATGGAATTGAAAGAACCATATTTTTATAAAAACATTATGCTTGCTATAAATGGAGGTGCTTCAACTTTTAATACAATCAAAGATAAAGTGGGTGAAGAGCCTGCAAAAATAGCAAAGTATATTAATGTTTTGGTCAATCTTGGATTTATAAAAAAAGAGATACCTTGCGGTGAAAAACAAAATAGTCGCAATACACTTTATTCAATCTGCGATAATTATTTTTCGTTTTATTTTATGTTTGTTTACAAAAAACAAAATATGCTTAATGGTCTTATCTCGCCAGAACTGTATTATGAAAATGAAATTACAAAGGAACGTTTAAATGCATTTATTGGGCATAGGTTTGAGGGTGTTTGCGAAACTTTTCTTAAAGAATTGTTTTATAATGGAAAAATGCCTTTTTTCGCAGAAAATCTTGGCCGCTGGTGGGGAAATAATCCTGTTTTAAAGCGTCAGGAAGAAATAGATTTATTGGCACTAGACAGGAACAACGCACTTATTTGTGAATGCAAATATACTTCAGAAAAATTTGATGAAAAAGAATTGTCCGATTTGCAAGACTCAGCTCTTTGTATAAATCGCAAGAATAAATATTTCATGATTTTTTCAAAAAGTGGTATAACAAGCAGTGTACAAAAAAAAATAAAAAATAATCCTGCGTATACAGTTTTTTCAATTGAAGATTTGATGCAGTAGAAAAATTCATCAAATTTTACTATAATTATTTGAAAACGGAGAAAAAAATTGTGCAAATCAAATCAAATCAAATCAAATC
>JAFZOJ010000144.1 GCA_017550685.1 Treponema sp.
GTGAATATAGAAATGATTTGAATTTTTATACAAATGGAAGAAGTGTCTGCATTACAGAATTAAAAGGGTATCAGGAAACTTCCGGCGAGCCTGTGTTTCAGCCACGCCGCCCGAACAGCCGTTTAGACAAGATCCGGCATATGTTTCAGAAGATAATGTAACATCTTGCGCAATGCAAACGTTCATTGCTGGCTATTGCGAAATATCATTGATAAAATCAGCATCAGAGAGGAGGAACCATTTTGAACCAGAAACAGACGGATATTACAACAGGAAAGCAAATACGTCATCTGCGAACACAATCGGGAATGACACAGGAAGAACTGGCTGGGAAATTGAATGTTACCCGGCAGGCGCTATCGAATTGGGAGAGAGATGTTAATGAACCCGATTTAAATACGTTGAAAAAAATTTGTTTTCTTTTTGGAGTCCACATGGACGATTTTGCGAAGGAGGTAATAACAAAAATGGAAACATGTGAAAAAAAGAGAAACGACAATTTAATAAGTATGATATGGCAATTGGACTTTTTTATGGTGTCGGGATATTTCTTGGCATTGGTATTTTCTTTGTTGGCGGTTTTATGACAATGTCGGGTGCAGGGTGGGGAGCATCACTATTTGGCGGTGGCTGTTTTTCTCTTGTATTTGGCTTGATATGCCATGCAGTTATTACATTGAGAAGAAATGACAAATGATGACATATCCTGCTTTCTAGTCTTTTCGGTCATATCGCGTAAAAAAGCCGCTGCTTTTGGCTTTCCAATAGCGGCGGCAAAGGGAAATATCCTTTGAATACCTTACAGAAGAAAAGTTTTGCAGCATTATAAAAATAAAAGCCTATACCATTTTGGAAAGAAAAGATACATAATAGTCAAGACGGCAACAATCAGAAGTTATGGAGGGTAACAATGGAATATAGTAAGGAAGATTTAATGGAAGCAAAAAGGCAAATTTTGGGAGTGGGAGAGAACATGGGAACAGAGGAAAGCAAAAAGATCTGGGAGAAAAACGCACAATTTTGGGATGATGCAATGGGTGACGAATCCAATGAATTTCACAGAGAGGTAGTACGTCCCAAAGTAACGGAACTTCTCTCTCCTGATCCTTCGGATTACATTTTGGATATTGCGTGCGGCAATGGAAATTATTCTTCGTATCTTGCACAGAGAGGCGCTTCGGTCGTCGCTTTTGATTACAGCAAAAAAATGATAGAATTGGCTAAAAGACGGCGATCACAATATGCAAAACAAATTGAGTTTTGCGTAGCGGATGCGACCAATAGAGAAAGCTTATTAGGATTAAAAAGAAATCGAGCCTTTACGAAAGCAGTTTCTAATATGGCAATTATGGATATTACGGATATTGAACCGCTTTTTATGGCTGTTTATGAACTATTGGAGGAAAACGGGATTTTTGTCTTTGCAACGCAGCACCCTTGTTTTATCACATTGACTGAAAAATATATGACACCGCACAGTTACTATGATATAGCGATCGAAGGGCAGCCGGAGGAGCAGATTTATTATCATCGTTCCATACAAGATATTTTTAACCTTTGTTTCAGAGCTGGATTTGTCATTGATGGATTTTATGAAGAATGTTTCAAAAACAATAAAGAAATTCCTATGGTAATGATAGTAAGGCTTAAAAAGGTAAAACGTGATAGCTTAA
>JAFZOJ010000145.1 GCA_017550685.1 Treponema sp.
CTTGCGCAATATGGCACGCGGAGCTGTTGAATACGCTCACGAACTTGGATGTGATATTCCAATCGTACTTCACCTTGACCACGGTCCAAACTTCGAAGTTGCTAAGGACTGTATCGATAACGGATTCTCTTCTGTTATGATCGATGGTTCTGCTCTTCCATACGATGAAAACGTAGCACTTACAAAGCAGGTTGTAGACTATGCTCACCAGTACGATGTTACAGTAGAAGCTGAACTTGGTGTACTTGGTGGTGTAGAAGACGAAGTTGCTGCTGAAGAATCTAAATATACAAAGCCAGAAGAAGTTGTAGACTTCACAACTAAAACAGGATGTGACTCTCTTGCAATTTCTATTGGTACATCACACGGACGCTGTAAGTTCACTCCAGCTCAGTGTACACGCACTGCTGACGGTGTTCTTATTCCTCCTCCACTTGCTTTCAACGTTCTTGAAGAAATTGAAAAGCAGCTCCCAGGATTCCCAATCGTACTTCACGGTTCTTCTTCTGTACCTGTTGAATATGTAAAGATTATTGAACAGTTCGGTGGAAAGATTCCTGATTCAGTTGGTATTCCGGAAGAACAGCTCCGCAAGGCTGCTAAGTCTGCTGTATGTAAGATTAACATCGACTCTGATGGTCGTCTTGCAATGACAGCTGCTGTAAGAAAGTTCCTTGCAGAAAATCCGGAAGCTTTCGACCCACGCCAGTTCCTTTCTGCTGCACGTGACGAAGCAAAGAAGATGTACATGCACAAGAACATCAACGTTCTTGGTTCTGCTGGACATGCTCTCGACTAATTGAATAAATATGGTGGTTGAGCTTGTCGAAACCACCATCATGACAATCGTCATTGTTTTTACAATGACGATTTTTTTTTATTTTCTGATCTGTTTTATAACAAGCATTGCAAGCGGGATAAGAGAATAGACAAGACCTATAATGAAAATAACTGCAAAACTGTAATCAATTGCATAAAGTGCATCTGAAACTGCAGGATAAATTGCATACAGCGCAATTATAAGTGAATTAATGACAATGGCAGCAACCTTGTGCTGTGTAATACCTTTATAAATCCACAAAAAGCATAAAGAAATCTGGCCAAGCATGGCAAGATAAATTACAGGCTTAAAGAAAATATCATATGCCTGATAGTAAAACTCTGATGATGTAATTACACAATATGGCAGATGAACTGCAAAAAATGTACACATCAGAGGGAAAAAGTTTTTAATTTTATATTCAAGAGTATCGCGTGAAACCAGTGCATATACGGCGCTGACTAAAAGCAGGGGAAGAAAACTCTGTTTTAAAAGATAGTAGCCGAAATTTTCTCCAAAAGAATAGTAAACAAGTCTGTGCTCGTAAGTAAAAAAGAAACGGCAGGCGCATACAATTACACCGGTAATAAGCCCCGCAAATGAAGGAAGAATAATCTTACGGTCTTTAATGGCACAGGCATAAATTGTAAATGCAGCTGGCAAAAGTAAAATCAAAAATAATAACATATTGATAAAATACAATTTATTGGGTTAAAAATCAACATAGGGCCCATCGTCATTACGCAATGACGGGGTTATTTGCTTTTAATCCTGATTACTAAGGCTTTACCCTCTATAGTAATTTTTTCTCCGGGGAGGACTGCATAGATTTCTTCGGCCTGGATCTTGCGGCCAACCTTATCCTCCGGGCCACGAATTACAGCCTTATCTTCACTCAAAACATAGATGAGCTGGACAGCAGCAGGGTCATTTTTTTCACCGGAATTATACATACTCCAGCCGCCGCAGATATCCTTGCGTTCCAAAGAAAAATACGGGCATTCAAATTCACCGGAAAAAGGTGCAGGCGCAATCATATCCTTTGTTTTGATTACATCCAGCCCCTTTTGAATGTGAACTTCTCTTCCCCTGCCCCAGTCATAAAGGCGGTAAGTAAGGTCACAGGACTGCTGAACCTCCAGCAGACGAAGGCCGCCTCCAATTGCGTGAACCGTACCTGCTGGGATATAGATAAAGTCTCCCTTTTGAACGTTTACAAAATTAAGATATGGGTCCAGGGCACTGTTTTCTATGGCTGAGGCAAGCTGTTCGCGCGAAGCACCTTCCTTAAGACCGTATACAAGCTTTGCGTCGGGTGCTGCATCAAGTACATACCAGCATTCGGTTTTTCCGCGGTTGCCTTGTCCTTCCAGCCGTACTGCATCTGCGTCATCAGGGTGCACCTGAATTGAAAGAGTATCGTTTGCCTGAATTATTTTTACAAGCAGAGGATACTCACCGCCACAGGCCTGTACAAATTCCCTCTGCGGTCCGTTCGGGTGAGTCGATGCAATCCAAAGCTCATAGCCCCAGATTTTTTCAGATTTGACTGGATTGAGTTTTAACATAATAAATCTACAGTGAGATTGTCGGATCAAGCCCGACAATGACAAATTGTCATGTTCGGGCTTGACCCGAACATCTTACTTCTCCCATAATTTCTCTGGGTAATAACCGTCGCGGATCTTCTTGGCAATTTCGTCTTTTACAAGCTGGCGGTCTTCCGGATAGGTCATGCCAAACCAGGTTTCCTGAGAATTAAAGAACTTGATGATTCCCTTACCGTGAGCAATAATGTCGCCTGCAGAAACAGGAAGAAGTGCCTCTGCCTTTGGTGCAGTTGAGTTGGCACTGATAAAGTTATCCCAGTAAACATGAAATTCTTCAAAAGCCTTTGGAGTAAATCCGAACAGGTTCATACTAACCCATTCCTTACCGGTTAAGAGCTTTTTTTCTCCGTCAGGCATTTCGCTTATAATCTGATCTTTTTCGTCGTAGTAGATTTTGAGGTTTTCTACGATTGTGTCCAGGCATCCGTCCTTTACAGTACATACACCGCGGCTTACAGAACCGGAACGGCTCATAGTATTTCCAAGCACATAACCTACCATGGCATGTTCTGTACAATCGTTATTTATAGAAGAAAGGTAGCCTCCAAGCACTTCAAAGGCCTGGCGTCCATAATAGTCATCAGAGTTGATAACTGCAAATGGAGCGTTGATTGCTTTTTCGGCACATAGTACGGCGTGAGTTGTTCCCCATGGCTTTGCACGGTCCTTGCTGTCTGCAATCTGCTGTGGTGTGAGCAGGCTGTCCATATTCTGGAAAACATATTCTGCATCACAGTTGCGGGCTACACGGTCAAAAAGGCGCTCGCGGAAGGCCTGTTCAATATCCTTACGGATGATGAATACAACCTTTCCAAAGCCGCTTTTCATTGCGTCATATGTTGCAAAGTCCAAAAGACATTCGTCGTGAAGTCCTACTCCATCTATCTGTTTTACGCCACCATAGCGGCTTCCCATTCCTGCTGCAAGTACAAGTAGTGTTGGTTTCATTTAAATCTCCTTGAGTCATCCTGAACTTGTTTCAGGATCTATTTTATAACTGTTTCCAATGCCAGACGCATCATATCCTTGAATGTGAGCTGGCGTTCTTCGGCGGTTGTTGCTTCGCCTGTTATGATATGGTCGCTTACTGTAAGAATTGCAAGGGCCTGGCGGTTGAACTGAGCTGCAAGTGTATAAAGTTCTGCTGCTTCCATTTCAAGTCCTGCAACTCCATATTTTTTCCAGAGCTTCCAGTTTTCGTTTTCGTCGTAAAAGCGATCGCTTGAGGCACAAGGAGCAACTACTGCCTTGAGTCCAAGATCCTTTGCTGTGTGATAAGCCTTATCCAGAAGATCAAAGCTTGGAACAGGTGCAAAATGCATAAGACCAAAGCGCTGACTCTGAAGTGCTGAATCTGTACAGGCTGCATTTGCAATAATGATATCGCGAACCTTTACATCCTCGCGGATTGAGCCGCAGGTTCCGATACGTACAGCCTTTTGAACATTATAGAACTGGAAAAGCTCCTGTGCGTATATAGAAAGCGACGGTTGTCCCATTCCTGTTCCCTGAACAGAAACCTTTTTACCTTTATAAGTTCCGGTAAAACCAAACATTCCGCGCACTTCGTTATAGCAAACTGCGTTTTCCAGGAAATTTTCTGCAATAAATTTAGCTCTGAGCGGGTCTCCCGGCAACAGAACTGTATCTGCGATTGCACCTTCTGGTGCGTTAATGTGTGTACTCATAGGAGTAATTATAAAACGAAAATTAAAAAGAATCAAATTATATAGTGGCTCCCAGTCACAAAACGGAGGTCAAAAGCGCGCGATATCGCGCTTGACGCTGACTGTTGTAGTGGAACTATAAAATGCCGCTCTCGCGGCATCAACAGTCAGAGTCATTTTGCCCTCCGTTTTGTTCCTTCGCGCCACGTAATCATCTTTTAAATAATGTTAAAATTCTGATATTATTATTTGTTAAATTGCTTATTTATGTCATCCACAACACACAGTAACTCACCGATGGCAGCGGGTGTGGTGTGAGGCCCAAAGCTAAAGCGTACTGCATTTTCACTGATTTGAGGAGTGATGTGCATGGCTTCTAAGACGGGGCGTTTATTTTTCTTTGAGGAACATGCACTGCCGGTGGAAATATAAAAGCCTTGTGAATCAAGGGCACGGAGCATTACATTACCGGGGATATGGTCAAAGGCGGCCTGCACCACATATGATGAAAAAAGTTCTGGATTTTGAAGACGACCGGCCGGCACAATGGTACAGCCTTTCAGTTTTGAAAGAGCTTCTACAAAGTTCTTAGATGCCTCTATAAGCTCAGGGTTTTCTTTATTGTAATAGCGTTCGAGGGCAAAAGAAAAAGCTACTGCTCCAAGAACATTTTCTGTACCGCTTCTTATTCCTTTTTCCTGACCACCGCCACGAAGGAATACGTCCATAGAATCCTTCATATAAAGGATTCCGGTTCCGCGAGGGCCGCAGATTTTATGGGAGCTCAAGGCCGCACTGTCTATGCCTTTATGTGCAAGATTAAGCTGAATCTTTCCCGCAGCCTGTACACAATCTACATGGAATTTTGGCTTACGTTTGCCTGCGCTCCATGTAGTTATGGCATCTGCAATTTCATAAATGGGCTGAATTACACCAGTTTCGTTATTTACAGCCATAATACATACAAGTGTTGTATCACTAGTCAAGCTTTCAACAACAGTGTCAGGAGTAACAATTCCGTTTTTATCTACCGCAAGCTGAACGACATTCCAGCCGCAATTTTTAAGGGCAAGAGCCTGTTCGCGTACAGCAGGATGTTCAACAGAACTTATAAGGACAGTCCCTTTGGCAGGCTTACATAACTGTGCAAGAAGCGGAATCTGGTCGCTTTCTGTACCACCGGAAGTAAAATAAACGCAACCGGAAGGAACTCCCAAAGCTTTTGCCGCACGATCGCGGGCACTTTCCAAAAGATTTTTTGCAGCCTTGCCCACAGCATGACTACTTGAAGGGTTTCCCCAATCTTTAAGTGTAAGCTCAACTGCCTGGTTTAAAATATCGGAATCGGCCGGGCTTGTAGCTGCCCAGTCAAAATAGTGATTGATTGAATTAGTTGTGTTGTTTTCCATTTTAATAAGTCTTGTCCATGCTCTTAAGCTCTTCAATGTTCTTTTCAAGACGCTCAATTTCGCGGTTCAACATGCGTTCGTAGTTCAATTCACCGCTGACAATGCGGGCACTTTCGTCTTCCCATGCCTGCTTGTCCGTAATGTAAAGAAAATTGAAGGAAGGTGCATTTGCTTTTTCGCACCACACCTTAGCTTCCTGCCAGTAATACAGGCCAGCCTTGTAACAAGATAACGCTTTTTCCATGTTTCGTAAATATTCATCCTTCCATGGAGCGTCATAAAAATATATGCATTTTTTGTCGTAAGTTCTTCCAAGCCTTAAGTGCTGTTCAATAAGCTTTAAGTTGATGTGCAGCTGGAACAGATAGCGGTACTTTTCCCACTGCTTTTCTGTTTCAATTTTAAATCCTACATACAATGGATTACAAAAATCTGCCTGAGCTGCTTTTTCGAGCCAGTAAATATTTTCCATGCAGTCATCAGGATACTGCTGATAATGAACATGATATAATTTATACCAGTCTTCCTTATATTTAACCATGTACGCATTAGCCTGCGTAACAGGAACAGTAAAAAATATCGAGGTTAATACTAAAAATAAAATAAGCTTTTTCACAAATAGATTATCGGAAAAAAAAACGTGTATTTTACTCTTTTCTTTGCAATGATGAGCAAATCTGATTTGAAATCTGTTCTATGGTCTGGCTGGCATCGATTCTGATTATTTTCATTTCCTGACGGAGAGCGGCGTCGTTTTCGTACATGGAAATTACTTTTTCATACAAAGCGGCAATTTTTTTTTGAGCTTCTATATTTTCGTAGATTTCTTTGGCACCCTTGCGGTTGTTTACACGTGCAAGAGAAATTTCGGGGTCAATTTCAAAAAAGAAAAGATATTCAGGCAGCGGGAACGGAGAATTTAAAAGCTGAGGCAGCTCAAGTCCACAGGAAACCGACTGATAGGCAAGACTTGAAAAAAAGTAACGGTCGCTTACAACAGTTTTTCCGCTTTGGCAAAGCTCTTGTACGCCACCCTTTCCAAAAATATGTTCACAGCGGTCTGCCGCAAAAAGATAGGCATTGGTACGTTCGTCAACCTTAAAGTCTCCCGCAAGCATCTGTCGCAAAAACTTTCCGGTCGGGCCCGAGGTAGGTTCTGCAGTGGCAATATATTTTGACGGATCACTTTGAACCAGGCGTTTAATCTGAGTACTGGTTCCGGCTCCGTCTATTCCTTCCAAAACTATGAAATTCTTAAGTACCATGCTTTCCTTCCGCTTATTTATTAAATCTTGCAAGGAACAGCTTTGTTCTTTCCTGCTTTGGAGCGTTTATAACATCCTGAGGCTTGCCCTGTTCTACAATAACTCCGCCGTCCATAAAAATAATATGTGTAGAAATATCTCTTGCAAAAGACATTTCGTGGGTTACTACGACCATTGTCATTTTTTCTGCTGCCAGTTCCTTTATAACAGCAAGAATTTCTCCGGTAAGCTCAGGATCAAGCGCACTTGTAGGTTCATCAAAAAGCAGAACCTCAGGCTTAAGTGCCAAAGCTCTGGCAATAGAAACACGCTGCTGCTGACCGCCACTAAGCTGACACGGATAAGAAGCAGCCTTATCTGCCAATCCCATACGTTCAAGAATCTGCATTGCAGTTGCCTTGGCTTCTTCCTTGGATTTTTTAAGAACCTTTATCTGAGGCTTCATTACGTTCTGTAGTACAGAATAATGAGGAAAAAGATTAAAGTTTTGGAATACAAGACCGCTTTTTAAGATAATCTGATGACGCTGTTCCTTATTACAGTAAACGCCGTCCTGTACAAGAGACTGTCCGCAGATGGTAATAGTACCACCGCTGACCTGTTCCAGCTGAGAAATACAGCGCAGGATTGTAGATTTTCCGGAACCACTTGGTCCGATTATACTAAGCACCTCGCCTTTGTGCACACTGAACGAAATGCCTTTGATAACGTCGAGAGTTCCAAATGATTTTTTTAAATTCTGTACGCTGATTATTTCTTCCATTTTACTATGCTCAATTATAATAATTCAGTTTATTTTCCAGTGCTCTGAATACAACCGAAACAATCCAGTTCATAAAAAAGTAAAAGGCGCCGGCAATAAACAAAGGCCAGAATGAAAATAAGGCGCCCTGTCGTTCTTTGGCAACCATCAAAAGCTCTGCAACACCAATTACAGAAACAAGAGCTGTATCCTTTACAAGAGTTATTACTTCGTTACCCATGGCCGGAACAATACGCTTAACCACCTGAGGAAGAATGATTGTAAAAAATGTCTGGGCACGAGTGTATCCCAAAACCTTACAGGCTTCGTACTGTCCTTTTGGAATAGATTCAATTCCGCCGCGGTAGATTTCTGCAAAATATGCGGCATAGTTTATGCTCAGGGCAATAATAGCAGCTGCAAAACGATTCCATCTGAAAGTAACGTTATAGCCCAGATCGTTAAGCCAGCGGATAAAAAGACCAGGTCCAAAGTAAACGACCAGCAGTTGGAGCATAAGCGGAGTTCCACGGATTATAAGCAGAAATACATTTGTTACGCCCGACAAAAGCCTGTTTTTAGACATGCGTCCCATAGCAACAGGCATTGCCAGCGGAATTGCAAAAAGCAGAGTAAGAAAAAATACCTGTAATGATGTTCCCGATGCCTTGAACATCGAGATAATCATTTTAGCATATCTTTCCGAAAGCATTTATTTTCCGATAACAGAAATATCTTTACCAAACCATTTTGTAGAAATCTGAGCTACAGTTCCGTCAGCAGCCATTTCCAAAAGGATGCGTTCTACTTCGTCGCGGAGTTCAGGTTCACTCTTTCTAAAACCAATACCGTATTCTTCGTTGGCAAGAGCCTGAGGCAAAACAGTAAATGGTTCACCGGTCATTGCAATAGAATAGTTTGCAACAACGCTGTCCATTGCAACAGCATCTATACCGCCAACCTTAAGGTCGTTAAGGGCAGTAATATTATCTTTGAATGCAACAACATCTCCAAGCCAGTATTTGAACGGAGTATTGCTGTCAATTGCTTCCTGTGCACTTGAACCGCTCTGGTAACCAACTACCCTGCCGCTCAAATCATCATAAGTTTTTACAGAACCGTTCTTTCTTACAACCAGAACCTGTTCGTTGTTCAAATATGGGAATGTAAATGAAAGAGCCTGTTTTCTTTCTTCGGTGATTGTAAAGCCGTTCCAGATACAGTCAATTTTACCTGTCTGAAGCTCCATTTCTTTGGCATCCCAGTCAATTGGCTGTGCCTTAAACTCTACACCCATACGCTTTGCAACTTCTTTTGCAAGGTCAATATCATAACCTACAATTTCGTTGTTGTCATCTCGGAATCCCAGCGGTGGAAAAGAATCATCCAGACCAAGAACAAAAACACCTCTTTGCTTGAGTGCCTCTAATGCGTTTGCAGGCTGAACTTCTGCTTTCTTTTTAGCGCAGCCACAGATTATAAGAGAGCATAAAACTGCTGCAATTATAAACACTATTCCCTTTTTCATAATAACCGTACCTCTTTGTTATGAAATTTGTTCAAATATTTTATCCCATTCATCACTGTCAGATTTTTTAGATGAAGGGGTATTATCCTTAATAAATACGTACAATGCATCAAGCTGCTTTTCTACAGCCGATGATGCAGGACCACCTGTAAGCTTTCTTATTTCCACACATTTTTGTGGAGTTATAAGTTCAAATATATCCTTTTTAAATAGAGCACTAGCCTTCTTGTATTCTTCAAAATCAAGCTCTTCGAGTGCGCAGTTCTTTTCTATTGCAATGCGTACAAGACCGGCAGAAACTCCATGTGCCGTACGGAACGGAAGTCCCTTGCGTACAAGATAATCTGCTACATCGGTTGCGTTAAGGTAGCCGCCGTTGCAGGCCTGTGCCATTTTCTTTTTGTTCCAGGTGGCAGTCTTAACCATCTGCGTAAAGATTCTGACACTTGAAATTACTGTATCGTAAGCATCAAAGAAGCTTGATTTATCTTCCTGCATGTCGCGGTCGTAAGAAAGAGGAAGTCCTTTCATCATGGTAAAGAGTGCTACCATGTCGCCGTATACACGTCCGGCCTTACCGCGAATAAGCTCGGCAAAATCAGGATTCTTTTTCTGCGGCATGATTGAACTGCCTGTGCTCCATTTTTCGCTCATTTCTATAAAGCCGAATTCTGTTGTAGACCACAGTACAATTTCTTCGCAAGAGCGGGAAAGGTGCATCTGAATAAGTGAAAGGTCCGAGGCTACTTCCAGATAATAATCGCGGTCAGAAACTGTATCCAGCGAATTGGCAGTTACTCCGCCAAAGCCAAGGAGACCTGCTTCGTATTCGCGGTTTAAAGGAAGACCACTGGTTGCAAGTGCACCGCAGCCTATAGGAGACAGGTCTACCCTTTTTACTGCATCGGTAAGGCGCTGTACATCGCGCACGTAGGCCTGAGCCCAGGCACAAAGATGCTGAGCCAGAGTAACAGGCTGTGCATGCTGCATATGTGTAAAGCCCGGAATAAGGGTCTGTGTATTTTTGCCTGCAATTGAGCAGAGAGTCTTTATAAGCAGCAGCAGTTCTTTTTTGAGCGCTGTAATCTGGTGCTTAAGATAAAGGCGTTCATCAAGCGCAATCTGGTCGTTTCGGCTGCGGCCAGTATGTACCTTTTTACCTGCCTCTCCCACACGGTCTGTAAGAGTTGCTTCTATAAATGAATGAATATCTTCTGCAGAAAAATCTACGGTAAAGGCCTTGCCCTTGCTGTCCGTACCGCGCAGTAAATCTGTTTTAATGGATAACAGGCCGTCAATAATCTGCTTTTCTTCTGTTTTGGAAATAAGCTTCTGGTGGCTAAGCATCTTAGCATGTGCAATGCTGCCTTCAATATCCACCATGGCCATGCGCATATCATCTTTGATTGAAGTTTCAAATTTAACGGCGTCGGCGTCAGGACCTTCCTTAAAGCGTCCGTGCCACAAAGCCGCATGATTGTCTTTTGTGATTGTTCCGTGTTTTGACATATGAGATATTATAGTTTATTATATTGAAATTTTCAATTATGCGATTGTCGGGTCAAGCCCGACAATGACACACCTGCATAAAAAAAAGGCGGGTGCCTTACGACATCCGCCTTTATAAATTATCTGATGACTAACAATTACTGATTGTTGATATCATCGAGATAACCCTGGAGTGCATTACCTACACGTTCGATACCCTGCTGTGGTGTTTCCCAAGGAGTATCAGACCAGCTCCATGTAATCTGTGAATATGTATCACGGAAGTTTGGAAGAAGCCATTCTGTGAATGCTTTTGAGTTTTCGCGCATCATAGCCATTGTTTCATCAACAGCGCGTGTATCGCGGAAGTTACTGTAGAAGTTTTCTTTCCAAGCATCGTCATCATCATAACCTGGTACAGGATCTGTCCAAAGGTCATAAATCTTCATAAGCTTGTTAACCTTTTCCTGTGAATAGAATGCAGGAATTACAAGCATATTGTCCTGGTTAGTTGTGAATGCTTTTCCTGGTTCCTTAGATGGCCAACAAATCATACCCCAGTCATCCTTCATATCCTGGAGCATCTGTCCCTTGTTAGACTGATACTGCTGGTCTGCCATGAATGCTGCAGTTCCGTTTGTGAAACCTGTCTTGTAGTAATCCCAGTTTCCACCATTTGCAGGAAGCTGATACTTGTCGAACATGTTCATAGCCCATGTCAAAGATTCCATTACCTTGTCGTCGGTGTTCAAAATATACTTTCCGTTAGCATCTGTCTTAACAAGGCTTGTATCATTTCCCAAAAGTGCAGGAATGATGAATTCTGAGTTGAAGCTTGACATAGCATACTGATCGATTACACCATCGTTATCTGTATCTTTTGTCAAAGCAGCACACATTTCTTCGAATGTTTCCCAAGACCATTTACCATCTTTCTGAAGGTTATATGGCTCATCTGGGTCAAAACCGTTGTCCTTAAGAATACGCTTGTTGAAGAAGAGAGCAGCACGTGGCTCTGGAGCATCTGCACTGAATGTATAGCCTGGGAGAACGCTGCAAACAGCTTTGTTCCATTTCTTATCTTTCCAGTCTACACCTGGAACCTTAGAAACATCTGCCCAAAGACCCTGAAGATATCCAGGAATTGCAGAACGACCATCGATGATGAAGATACGAGCTTCTGAGTCATCACCTGTAATACAGTAGTTAGCTACTTCTGTTGGGTGTTCACCCCATCCGTCACCAATCTGCTTACATGTGAAGTTATATGTATCCATAAGATACTGACGATAAGCAGCCTGATCTTCCTGTGCCTTGTTTGTTGGAGCAGCAGGCTCTGGACCAGTCCAGTAGTCGAAAATAACTACATCAATGCCACCAAAGTCATAAGCCTTCTTTGTAGAAGGGTCTTTCTGAACCTTGAGCTTTGAATAATCACCATTAGCAGCGGCAGCAAGGGCTGCTTTTGATGAACCACCTTTTTTGTCACAACCAGCAAGTGCAAGTACAAGCACAGCTGACAATGCAACGATAGCAATTTTTTTCATAAAAATAACTCCTTTATTTTATATAATATTAGTATACCACGTTAGGTATTATTTGTAAAACAAAAAAATAGGGAATTTCCCCCAACCTACATCTTTACACCGGTACTTGCAAGGCTTTCTACGAACATTCTCTGACAGAATACATAAAGTATAATTAAAGGGAAAATTGACATTAAAGTAGCAGTAGAAAGTATTGCATTTGAATAAGCAACCGAAACGATAGAAGAATTTCCGGTAAGTCGGGCAATATAACCGCCAAGTTTTTCTACTATGTTACCAAGGTTTCCGGCAAGAAGCCTTATTTTTCCAAGGAAAAGGTTTGCATAAAAGCCGTCTGTCCACTGCCATACAAATGAGAAGAGGAAGCATGAAGTAATGATTGGTTTAGCACCAGGAACCATAATTTGTACAAAGGTTCTCAAAGGTCCGCAACCGTCTACATAAGCAGCTTCTTCCAGTTCAAACGGGAATCCCATAAAGAACTGTCGTATCATATAGATATAAAGTCCGTTTTTAAGTCCCTGACAGGTAAAACACATCATAAGGTAAGGAAGCATATTTCCGCGCAGGTTAATTGTTTTTCCAAAGAAATTAAAATAACGGAAGCTTAAGAACAAAGATGTAGAAATTGTCTGTGGAGGAATTACAATAATAAGGATTACACAGAAAAACCAGAAACGCTTGAGCGGAAACTGGAAACGTGAAAATCCATACCCTACTATACTGCACATACAAACTTCTATAAGAGATACGAGCAGCGAAACCCATATTGTATTGAACAAGGTTGTCTTATACTCCAGAAGATAGCTGCACAATTTCCAGTTAGCCAGAGTAAAATGCTTTGGAATAAGAATGATTGTTGTATCATACAAATCGCGCTCGGACATAAAGCTTACCGAAAACTTATTCAGTATAGGCTGAATAATCATAAAGCACATTCCGAACAGAAGGATTCCGCGGAAAATTGAAACAGCATATTTCTTAATTGTTTCCTTAAGAAGAATTCCATCAGAAGCTTCGTTACGAGCCCAGAAATCATTTTTTGTTTTGGCTAGTTCTGTTTGAGTTTTATTTTTCTTAGTCATAATCGTACACCACCTTTGAAATAATAAACGAAGTAACACCAATTAAAATCATACATACGACAAAGTAAGACCAGGCCATTGCAGCGCTGAATCCATATTCCATAAGCTGTAATGAATTGTTTATTTTTGTCATAATTTCATTATCCGTCTTCATAAAGAAGTCTACGATTGTATAAACCCAGCATACAGGAAGCAGAGGGCTTACCATTGGAATGGTAATCTTACACATACTTTCCCAGGAAGTACAGCCTTCCATCTGAGCAGCTTCGTACATACTTGGAGAAATATTCTGAAGACCTGAAAGGAAGATGATAATCTGAATACCTGATGCCATGGCAACATCGTAAATGGAATCTATGATTTCAAATACTTTTTCAAACGTTTTTCCGCTTATTCCGCTAAAACCCGTTGTATCCGAAACAAGAATACGCTCCAGTACTTCGGTAACTGTATTTACATTACCTGTTTCTTCGATTGCATTTTTAAGCTGAGCCATAAGCGCGTTATTATTTTCCAATCCCAAAAGAACTCCGGAAGAAAGAATAACGGCAAGGAAAAAGATTGAACGTGCAAATGTTCTTCCCTTAAAGTTCTGGTTAAGCAAAAGCGCTACAAAGAAGCTGAATACAATTGTTGCAATGGAACGGTAAATCATGTTACCAATACCTGTAAGAAGCAACTGATTAAAATCCGGGTCTACAAGGAAGGCACGCTTAAAGTTTGCAAACTGATTTGCTTCCAGAGAAAAGCCCTGTGTAGAAATAGTTACCTGTGAAAGGGCCATTCTTAAAGAACCAAAAAGAGGCCTTACCATTAAGAATATAAAACCGATTATAAACGGCATTATAAAAAGATATCCGTAAAGAGCCCGGCGTCCCATGAGCCCTATTTTTCTTTTTCTCATACTATTCCTCCACCTTTAAAAGTTTGTAATCTCTGTCAGGAATGTATTTTCCCGAAGGTGTTTTATAACCTGTATAACCAAAGTTTACATAGATTACATAACCATTATCAAAGGTTGTTTTTGTAACCTGATCTGAAACATATTCATAATCTATGATAAGGCTGTTAGCAACAACCGACAATTCTTTATTATAACGTTTATAAGAATCTTCAAAGTTATCCTTCCAGGAATCATAACAGCTTGAATAGTATTCTGTATAATTTGTTTCCTGAAGTTTTTTAGGAGATGCATTCATAAATGAATAATAAAGACCTGCGGCAGTTTCTGCGGATTCAAGAATAATCTGGTCTGATTCATAGCCAAGATTTACCGGAGAACCTGCATAATTCTTATAGCCATGTAAAACCATCTGATAGAAAGGAACAGTCTTATCTATAATTGCATATTCATTTCCATGGAACTCCATGTTTGTAATAAAGTCGGTATATTTAAGGGCGTAATCATTACCGGCATTTATCATAACACCAAGTCCCTTATCATTTGCTTCCTGCATTTTATCCTGCTGAGCCTGTCTTGCACTGGCACGGGTTGTAAGATGGCGTTCATTAAAATCGGAAGAAAGATTTTTACCGTTATCTTTATAAGAGATTCCGTCAAGACCAAGCTTTACGGCTCCCTTGGAAAGTACATCTGCACTCTTGTTTCGCAAAGACTGCTTTAAAAGATAATAGCTGTCGCGGTCCTTATCTTTACCGTACCATAATTCAGAATATTCATAGAGTTTACAAAGCTCATCACTTACAAAACGTGCTGCATCCCTGTAGCTGAAAAAGCCCTTGAACATACCGGTTCGATACTGGGTCTGCACTGCCCCATCTATGTAGAGTTTAGAAGAAGTATCTTTCTGAGACTTAACCAGCTTCTTAAACTTACCCTTACCACCAAGACATCTTATAAAGCGCATTTTATTGAGCATTGTGGAACGGATACCATCGTTAATAAAGCCCGAAAGCTTGTAATTAACATTCTTTATACCCATTTCATCAATATCCTGGATAATGTCTGCTGCTTCTTTATAAGTTGTAAGTGCATAAGGCTTAATCTTAGGCATACCTAACACCTGCTGCTTTTTTTCTATAGCACCAACAAGCTCTACTGCTACAGGAATATTATTGTTTGTGGTTTTCTTAGCATTTCCAAAAAGATAATTTCTGTAGGTTTTTGCCATCTCTACATAAGAAGGCGAATCTATAAAGATGAAAGACTGCTTTATTACTTCGCCTTTTGGCAGAGAGTTTTCGTAAATATACTGTGCACTTGTAGTTCTTGTAGAAACTTCGAACTGTTCATAATGAAGCATTCTGTAGTCAAAGCGGGCATAATTGTAGCTTCCAAGCTTTCCTGCAATTTCTGCAGTAATACCGGCGTATTCTGAACCAGACTTTATAACAGAAAGAAAGCCGGAATCTCCATTTGCAATACCAAATACCGGGAAGCTTGCACGGGTTTCTGTAATAACAGCCTTTCTATCGGTTGCATAATCCCAGCCGTAGCAGTCTGCATAATAACCGTTCTGTTTTGTTTTACCGTTATTAAAGTTGATTATGCTTCCGCCACCTTCAGGAATAAGGATAAAGCCTGTATCTGTATCGCTTCCTGCTCCAAAGTATGGAAGCACAGAAACCTGAGTAATAGGATACTTGAGTCTGTAAGAAATTTCGTCATAAGGAATTTCTGCAGTAAAACCGTTTTCGTCCAGCTTGTAGATTACGCTAAGGTTAAAGGCAGGAACTTCCTTGATATTTGATTCCTTATAAACTTCCTTGTTTTCAAGATAATCTTCATAGGTATAACCAAGCTTAGCAAAAAGAGTTTCCATCTGCTCTTTTATATGCTTTTGCAAATCTTCGAAAACAAGATAAACCGGTTCGTCTTCCATTTTCGGATATTTTTCGAGCATTTCGGCCAGCTCTGCACCCTTAAAGTTGCTCTTTGTATATTTGTGATAACAGCGTTCAATTGCACGAATATCACTTTTTGAAAGTCCGTCTTCCCATTTATCAAGCTCTGACTGATACATAATGAGAGGGAAAACAAACTCTCTGGACATTTGACCTATAGTATAGTCTACGCGGATTTCTGAACCCTTTTGTGAAACAGTGTAAAAATTGCGTTCAATACTGTTTGTAAAAATATCGTAAACTTCGTCAATACCGTTTTCTGTAGAATATTTTACCAGCATTGGAGAACGCATGTAGTTCTTTTCGTTTGGAAGGGCTATTCTATCTTTGTCTAATGCAGGCGGATTAGAATACCACACATGGCCGTTCTTTTTCTGAGTAACTGTAAAACGTGTGGTAGCAGGATCAAGCTCAAATTTTATGTTGTTATTTTCCATTACATAAGATTCTGGTTGTTTTTCTGCATTATATTCATAGTAGTCAAACTGCGGCTGAACTGCCTGTGCTACCATTACAAGACGAATTACTATATATGTTAAAAAGCCCAGGACTGCAAGAGAAATTCCAAAGCCTACCCAGAATTTTGAAGTTGGTTTATGGAATTCAAATTTCTTTGTCTTCATTGGTTTTGGAGGTCCAATATACCAGTCAGGATATTTTGACTTTTTAGACTTCTTTACCTTTGGAGGTTTTGGTTCTTTTATTTTTTTAGGTTTAGCTTCTTTCATTTTTTCTTCTGACATTTTCCCCTCCTCCATCAATTCAACCTGAAGATTACTTCGCGGCCAAGAGAAACAAAGTATGCAATACCCTGCGAAATCATACTAAAGAACAACAGCATGATAAAGATAAATACGAGCATTCCAAAAATCGTAAAGATGGTAAACATAAGGGTTTTAAAGAAGCCGTACTGGTGAATCATCATCATTGCCATAAAGATGAGCATAGCACACCACAAAATGGAGATTGTATTGAAGATGCTGTAAAAGGCAACTTCTTCTACTGTAACAAAGTTACTGATGATAATAATCGGAATCTGAATGAGCGGATACGGAGTAAGACCATAGGCAGTACCCATGTAGATATCGCCAAGATGTCCTTTTCCGTCAAACAGGGTTGTAAGCGCCCAGTTACAGATACAGAAAATTGCAAGAGGAAGAAGGATTGCCGCAAACTGCTCAAATACGTTTATTTCTTCCCAGTGAACCTGCATTACGACAAAGCTGGTAAAACGAAGGCGCCATACGCTGGTTAGCAAGGTCATTATTACAATAAAGTTTGCAGCAGCATAGGAACCGCGCTTTGCATGTATAAGATCCCAGTAGCCGTCAGCCGGATGGAATATTACATAAAAAGCGTATTTTAAAGTACTGAAGAACCGTACATAAGTTTCTTTCAGCGTAAGTTTCTTTAAACGTCGGGTTACAAAATTACTCATAATGTACTAATCTCCCATTTTATTCTTCTTACCCATCCAACAATAACAGGAATAAGAATGATTATAATTATAACTGCAGCAAGCCAGGTAAAGTTTCTTTCTATCCATTCCTTGCGGTAATACTTAAAAGCCTTAGAATAATCGCGTTTGTCTCGTTTGAGCTTAAAGTTATCCATTGCTTCCTTGTATTTTTTCTGTCTCAGATAAGATTTTCCTAAACCGATATAGGCAAGGTCATAATTTCCGTTGAGTTTAAGAACCTTTTCCCAGGTTTCGGCAGAAGCATCATACTCACCTACCGAAAACTGTTCTTCTGCTGTGAAGATAAGGTTTCCGTATTCTGTTGGTGTAAATACTGTAACAGAAGCAGATGAAGAATCAAGAACAAAAAGGTCTTTTCCTACGTGTTCAAGAGAAACTGCACTACGGAAATTTCCTTTTACATTTCCCTTTCCGCCAAAGGCAAACAAAAGATAGCCCTGGTTATCAAAAGCAAAAAGTCGTCCGCGGTTTTCATCAAGTGCTATATAAACTTCATTATCAAGCAGCGTAATATCTGACATACGAGAAGGTCCGCTTATACCTCCTGCATTACCCCACTTAAGTTCACCGATTGAATATTCATAACCGTTCTGAATAAGGATATCATCTCCAAGAGCATTCAGGCGGCGGATTGGTGCTGCCTTGCCCGAAAGAAGATCCCATTCATCAAAGTTTTTTGTTACTGCATAGATAAAGCCTTCTCTATCCATATAGCAGTTAGAATATTCTGTAGGTACAAACGAAATCATACGAGCCTTTTGAGCTTCTGTTGCAATTTTTTTCCAGAAGCGCTGGGCTGCAGTTACAATTACCTTGGTAGCACCATAATATCCCTGGAAGGTTCCGTCGGCTTCGTACTTTAAAAAGCCTTTTGTTACATTTTTTGAAAGAATGTAAACACGTCCCGAAGCGTCTGCAACAACCTTTACAGGAAGAAATGCCTTGTCTTTTTCATAAGTCTTGTCTACAGGCTCTTTTATTACAAGAATAACGTTAAGGTCTTTGTCTGTTTTGATTACGCGACCATTTTGTGTATCTGCAATATAAATATAGCCGTCCCTGCTTACAAAAACATCCTGAGGCGACTGTAATCTTGTATCCTCAAGGAAAGGACTGTCATTTACACGGTCAATAACCTTTACAATCTCAAGAGTCTTTTTTTCTGTATACTCCATAACAACAATTCTGTTGTTGTCTGTATCTGTAAGATAAATTGTATTTCCGTCTGCAAATAATGAAGAAGGATTTTTAAGAGCTTTATCTAGTCCAAGATCGCTTGCATACAATACATGAGATACACGGTAAGCATCCGGAGATTTTTCTATTTCATCCCAGAAGTTGTAAGTGTATGCATCGGCCTTTGCACTAAGAGAAGCGCAGAATAAAGAGAACAGAATTACAAAAGGTAAAAATTTAATTTTATTCATTCTCGCCTGCCTCCTAATCCTTAAGTCCTGAAGAAGCCATTGTTTCCATAATCTGACTCTGAGAGAAGATAAAGAATACAATAGGCACGAACATTGTAAATACAATTACGGCATTCTGCTGACCCAGACGGGCAATAACATTCTGTCCAAGCTGATTGAGTGCATAAATAAGCATCTTCTTGGATTCGGAATAGATAGTCTGTGTCTGAGGGTTATTCCACAATCCCTGGATAGAGAAAATGGAAATTGTAAGCCATGCAGGTCGTACGTTCGGCATTACAAGCTTCCAGAAAATTGTAAGCTCGCGTGCACCGTCAATCTTTGCGGCTTCGATAAGCGACATAGGGAAGCTGTCCATAAACTGCTTCATAAGGAAGAGTCCCAGCGAGTCACCGATAGCAGGAAGTATGATAGACCAGTAGGTATCAATTATGTGAAGCTTACACATAATAAGATAGTTTGGAATACCGGTTACATAACCTGTAAACATGATGGCAACAACCGCAATACGGAAGAAGGTCTGTCCGCCAGGGAAACGATACTTTGCAAGTACGTAAGCTGCCATGGAAGCAAGGATTACGTGTCCTAATGTACCAACGATTGTAACAAACAGAGTGTTCCAGATATAACGTGTAAGTGGAACCCAGCTCTGGCTCAAGGTAATGAACAGATCTGAATAGTTATCAAAGGTCGGGTGACGCGGGAAGAAATCAGGCGGATACTTTAATACTTCATCCAGCGGCTTAAGCGAATTGGAAATCGCAAAAATAAGCGGGAACACCATAAGGGCCGAAAAGAAAGCTAGGAAAATATATACACCAATATCTCCACCAACAGAACGGTTAGGCTTGCGGCGGTGCTTGTAATGATGTATGGTCATGTCTTTATACATATTCTTTGCCATATCCGCCTCCTAGTGACCTACTCTGTTGAGCAGACCTTGAATAGCTTTATTACACAAAATCATTGTAATAAACAGCACAGTAGCAATAGCCGAAGCATAACCCATTTCAAATCGCGTAAAACCGTAGTCAAACAGGTGGGTTACAATGGTTCGGGCACAATAATCTACAGATGGATAACCGGCCAGCTGCATAGGAATTGAACAAACGCTGAAGGCGGTTGTAATGGACATAACTGCTCCGAACAAAAGCATTGGCTTCATGTTAGGAAGTGTGATGTACCACAGCTCCTGCCAGCGGTTCTGAATACCGTCGATATAACCTGCCTCGTACTGAGACTGGTCAATACCTTTAAGACCGGCTACAAACGAAAGGAATCCTGTACCAAGAGAGGTCCACAAAATTACCGGTACAACAACCCTAAGTACATTGTGCGGATTTGTAAGGAACAGGATAGGCTGATGAATGAAATTCATCTTAATGAGCCATGAGTTAATCCAGCCGTTGGCATCATCACCAAACAGAATCTTGAAAACAAGGAATGCAGAACCGGAAATAGATGGAGCATAGAAAAAGAACACAACCAGTGCGCGGATCTTGTTAGGAAGCTCGTTGATGAGCCATGCAAAAATGAATGCCATGATATAACCGATAGGTCCGGTTACAAGGGCAATTACAAATGTATTCTTAACAGCAGTAGTAAATACTTCGTCATCCAAAAACAGGTTAAGATAGTTTCTTACGCCAATAAAATCCGGCTTTTCCAGAATATTGTAGTTGGTAAAACTATAATAAATGGAAGTAAGCATTGGAAGTACGCGGAATGTTATAAACAAAACTGCATATGGCAGAAGGAACAGATAGCAGAAAGTATGCCTTTTTGCATTCCGTACCAGATCTGTGGACATAAGCTTTTTTCTTTCAATGTATTTCTTTAATTTATCACCCATAATTATTCTCCTGATTATTCTTCAGCTACAGGAAGATTAAATTCCTGGCGCTTACGGGTAAGCTCTTCGTTAATTTTACGTGTATAATCAATAAGGGTTTCGCGAGGGTCATCCTTTTCGTTTACAACCTTACGTGCTGCGTTGACAACATGGCGAGGTGTAAAGTAACTACCAGGAACTTCCGGAACACCTACAGTTTCGTCCAGAGATTTTTCCAGAATTTCTATCTGCTGAGAATTCCATGAAAGCTGTTTAAGAGCTTCTACGTTGGCAGTAGCATAACGTGCAGAAGCACCGAGCAAGGCTTCCATTTCGCGGCCATAACGAACCTGAATATCCTTAGATACCCACCACTTCATGAATGTCCATGCATCGTGCTGGATAGATTCGTTGTGCATAACCTTAGCCCAGGTCTTCTGGTCTACACCAGGAATTGTTCCTTCCTCGTAGACTCTTCCGCTGAAGCTTGAATATGCAAGATCAGGCAAAGATGAAAGGTCAAGGTCGTCCAGGGTAATACCGTTTTTAATCATAACGGCACAGACACCACCGGCAATATTGGAACGGTCTAACTGTCCCTTTTCGTTTATGGTTCCCGGAATGTAAGTAAAATCCCAGAGGTTACGGATTTCAGGAGCACCGACAACGATAGTATTATAAGTTGTATAGTTTGCAATACCTACAGGCATTTCTCCGGTACGGAAACGGCTCATAAAGTCGAATACCAGAGGAAGTCCATAGTTGTTGTAAAGGCTTGTATATGTCTTGAATGCGTGAATACCAGGTTCAGAATCAAGTATTGATTTGGTTCCCTTGTCGTTGTAAACACGTCCGCCTTCCTGATAAACCATAGAATACAGTACCGACATATCAAGAATGTTTACGTTTGGATAAGGTACACCTACAGTAAGGTTGTTTGCCTGCAATGTAGGCAGCATGTTGATAAAGTCGTCCCAGGTCTGAGGAACATCAAGTCCAAACTGTGCAAGAATATCCTTACGATAGAACATAAGGTTGAACGATTCCTGTTCCGGCAGGGCATAAATACCACCGTCGTACTTGTAGGCTTCGTAAGCACTTGGCTTGAACCATGAAAGAACTTCATCACAGTCTTCAAAACGCTTAAGGTTTACGTCTGCATTACGCAAAGCATAATCAACAGGTAAAGTGTTATATATAGAAAGAACTACATCAGGACCCTTGCCCGCAACTACGGCAGAAAGCAGGGCATCCTGGTTAATAAGCTTAACGTTTACCTTAATTCCTGTCTGAGGAGTAAAGGTATCATCAACCATGTTTTTGATTACCTGGCTCTGGTCACGACCGGTAACAATCCATACTTCAATAAGATGGTCTTCTTCTTCACCGTAAACGCTACCAAGAGAAGCAGAATCGTAGAAGAAAGAGTTGACGAACGATGCAACCTCGTGGCGAAGATCCTTAAGGAAGTTAGATTTATCAGGCTTAATCTTGTCATTAACACTCTGAACCATGATGTAGTCTACATCAAGCTTGGTTTCTGTGAGCGAAAGCATGGAAGAAGCCAGAGTTGTTGTATTATCCTTAAAATTCTGGAAGCTCTTTGTAATCTTGTCCGGATGCTTATAGAATTTTTCCAGCTGAACGGCAAGGTTTTCTGCAGGAGCAATCTGATTTGACTTTTGACCTGTTACGGCAACAAAATCATCAATAAGTTTATAAAGTCTTCGGCTTTCCTGCATCATTGCTTCAATTTCGTCAGGGAAAATCTTGTGAAGTTCATAGTCGCGGTCAACATCAGGCTGAGTACCGGTAAGAACAAGAATTGTACGGTAAATAAGGTTGATTCTGTAAATGGAATCCTGCAGCTGATTGATAATAGGACCTACATCGCCCAAAGTTGCCTCCAGGCGGATAGAATGCTTTCCTTTGGTAAGATAGAACTGATATGGCTTTTTGTCTGCCCCGGAAAGGGTTTTGTACTGCCAGTCTGAATCATACTTAAAGCCTACGTTCTTAAGCTCTTCGGTAGGAATTTCGCCGTCAATATAAACAGAACGGTAAGAAACATAACCGCGCTGATAGAACTGGCGTCCCTTGATGGAAATGGTATACCAGCCGTCCTGGGGAACATCAATGTCCCATTCAATCCACTGGCCAGGTGCCTTCCATGAGTCACCACCAATAAAGTTGAGTACGGTATTTTTTGTGCTGTAAGGTTCTGTTACGGCAGAAGAACGGTCGTATCTTGCAAACAGCGAAGGATCTGAACGCAGGGCTGCATTTTCACCCTGAACCTTAATCTTTATATCCTTTCCTGTAAAATTTTCAGGCTTAGAAGGCTGACTTGCAACATACTGTTCGTAATTATTATATTTTTTAACAGGAGCAAGCTCGAGTCTGCTTATTGCAACAGGTTCGCTTATAGCCTCAAGGCTGATTGAATTGCGGCCCTTGTTAAAATAGAAAAGATATGGCTCAACCTCGTAACCAAGATCGCTTTTAAAACGTACAGTCTGATATTCAAAATATTCTGACTGAATCGGACGGATCATGTTACCGCGGTTATCATATTTAATTTCTCCGCCATCCTTCCATAAACGATGGAACGAAAGTATATCGGCACCGGTAAATGGTATTTCGCCGTTGATATACAGAACACGTTCTATATCTACGTTTCTGGATGGAGTACAGATGTATTCCATAAGAATGTTGTAAAAGCCCTCTTCGGGAACATCTACAAACCAGGTTACAGAAGAACGGTCATCGGTAATGACAACATCCTTCCCTTCATAATTTGAAACAAAACTGACACCGTTAGAATTATCAGCATCATAGGCAAAAATATCTACAGGAATAGTTTTTCCCGGATTTTTTGCACTTTTGTGCTCTGCCTTGTATTCTGTGTAGGATTTTCCGGCTGAAACTGCACTTTGTGATGTTGACAAATCATAACCATCATACTTTTCACTCAGTTTTTTTTCTGGAATAAGTCTAATACATACGAAAAATGCAACAATTACAGCTATGGTAATCAGTACATTCCGTAAGGTCTTGTTGATTTTGAATTTTGCCATAATATTATAATATTATCATAGAATTCTAGAATTGTGTAGAAGGAAAGTATATAAAAATGGAAAAAAAATAAGGGAAATCCCCCATGCTTAAGTGAAGTACACTTTAAAGGAGCACGGGGGATTTAGGATTTATTTGTCTTTTTTAAAGTAGGAGTCAAATTCTTCGTCGGAGTGCGGAACATCATGGCCTTCTTTTTTTGGACCTGAAGATGATTTTTTTCCTGACGAATCTGAATCTACGTTGGCACTCTTAAGGTTGTCAACATCATCGTTGCTGCCCGAAGGAGTTTCTGCAGAAGGCATAACAAGTGCTGCAATAATGTAAGCAAGAACTCCAAAGCCCCAGATAAGGGATAAAACACATACGATAAGTCTTACAACAGTTACATCAAGGCCGATATACTCTGCCAGACCACCGCAGACACCACAAAATACTCTGTTATTAGATTTCTTAAGCTTTTTCATATTTATTTCTCCTCTCTATTATTAGTCCATGTTAATAATTACACTGCCCATACCGCAGTTTACCGAAAAATGATTTGCCTTAGGGCTGTCTGTATAAACCTTGCAGACACCACTGCGCTTATCTTTGTTAAAGCGGAAGTCTCCAAGACCTACTTTTGCATCACAGGAATAGTCATCCTGGTTTCCTTTTAATTCAAGTTTGATGGCTCCCATTCCGCAGTCAATGTTGCTTCTTCCTGTAAGGGTTCCCTGAATGTGAAGGTTACCCATTCCACAGCGCATATTAAGGTTTTTACCGTTGATTGTATTAAGAATAAAGTTTCCGGCTCCAACATCAATGTTTCCGCTTTCAAAAGAAAAATCTACGTTCTTTGCCTGGAAGTTTCCTGCTCCAATACCGGCCTTAAACTTTCCTAACTCTGTTCCTGAAGGAATTGTAATAAGGATGCGTGGAACAATTCTTGAAGAATGATCATGACTAAGGAAATTAAAGCCCGAAAGCTTGTTCAGGTTCTTTACAACCAGTGTCTTTTCTC
The DNA here is from genome assembly GCA_017550685.1 of Treponema sp. Lineage (GTDB taxonomy): Bacteria > Spirochaetota > Spirochaetia > Treponematales > Treponemataceae > Treponema_D. The sequence goes on from JAFZOJ010000145.1 coordinate 24,843, forward strand.
CGTCTATGCGGCACAAAAGATTCTGTTTTGTAATACCGCGGCTTTCTACGCTGAACTTTGAACCGCTTATGATTACTACTTCTGCAGCACCAAAACCAAATTCTACGTTTTTGATGTCTGATTTTTTGAATTCGTAATACAAAGCGTCGCTGAAAGCAGAAGAATCTGAGCTGTTTTCCTGTGAATCTGAATCACCGGCTGCCTTGTCCTTGCCTACAAGTGTGTTTGAAAAACGTTCGCGGATGATTTTGGCAACTTCTTCCGGAGAACCAAGCTCTTCCATAACCTTTTCGTCATCACCTGCGTCATCAAAATAATCTGAATAATACTGCAGGGCTTCATTCTGCTCGTCCAATGTTAATGACTGAATGTTGTTTTTTAATGCAGTCATATATTCGTCTCTTGTCATATACTCACCTCACTAATTATTCTGGCCCATAAGGATCTTATCTATGTTACTCCTATAAGATACCCATTCGGACCGGTATTTATCAAGTAAAATCATTCCATTGGAAGTAATCTTGTAGTACCGTCGGTTTCTTCCCTGGAACTCCATGTCGTAGGTTTCCAAAAGCCCGTCTTTCTGCAGTCTGCGCAAAACCGGATAAAGCGTGCTTTCCGAAACGTCCATTACCTGCCGGACATCCTGCGTAATTTTATAGCCGTAGGTTCCTTCCATACTAACTACAGAAAGTACAACGGCATCCAGCAGTGCAGAACCAGCTGTGAATGTCATCAGTGCCAATTCCTCCTCTGCAAGTGTTCTTATATATAATATTATACACAATATAATATATTGTCAAGTAGAATATTGTAAAAATTATAAAAAAAATACTGGCGCAAAATTAATAATACTTATTGTGTGTCGCGAGGGAACAAAACGGAGGGCAAAATGACTCTGACTGTTGATGCCGCGAGAGCGGCATTTAATAGTTCCACTACAACAGTCAGCGTCAAGCGGGCTAGCCCGCGCTTTTGACCTTCGTTTTGTGACCGGGAGACACCCATGGAATTTTTTGTTTTGCGCGAGTATTTTTTCTTACCAATGTTTTTTGCAATGTTATACCCTATTCCATATTCTTCTTAAATCTTTTAATATTATATATATGAACGTTTACACATGGATTTTTACAGGGCTGCTGGTTGCGGACATTGTTATATTTATTGTCGGGATTATTAAGAATATTGCGCTTATGGAAAAGATTTCGGGATGTTTTCTTATTCCGTTTGCGGCTGGAATTATTATTTCTATACTGACAGCATTTTTGCCGGATTCACATCATATTATTTATATTTCAAGCTTTGCATTTTTATTTGCGTCGCTCAATGTTGCGGCTATTTATGGAAAGAAAAACATTTTCAGATATTTCTGCAAGTTGTTCTTTGTACTGGCAGTTTTTGTGTGGACAATGCTTATTGTTTCTGTTTACAGGATTTACCGCATTCCTGATTTTGTTTTTATCATTACAGGTGCCGTTTATCTTGCAGGGCTCATTGTAATCTGCATATTCATTAAAAAGCAGAAGCTGTATAAGTATGCTTCGGCACTCGTTAAATATGCAGTTGCTTCGTTTTTAAGTTTTACTTCGTTTATTTCGCTTATATATGAAAAAAGACTGTATGCGGGCTTTATGTTCACAGGCTCTCTTGCGGCTCTCTTTTTGTGTGTATTGATGATTTTTCAGGACACCAGACCTTTTGCAATCTCGACAAAAACAGAAAAACTGCTGTTTACTCTTTCTGTCGTTGCGGCTGCCGTATTCCTTGGTACAGGTGCCCTTTTGATGCAGGTTTAGAACAGATCGTTCCAGCTGTACAGGCCGCCTTTAGCAAGCTTGCCTGTTTTAATGGCGCTGTCCAGTTTTACAAGACAGTTTACTGCTCCTACTGCAAAGCCTTCGCGGCTGCGTGCTGTGTGGGTAATTTCTATTGTATCTGCAGTTCCATCAAAGAATACCTTGTGAGTACCAGGAACGTTTCCGCAGCGTGTTGAACTTACATGCAGCTGGTTTGCGGCCGGGCGCTCGTGGAATGCATCTGTAACAATTTCTGTTTTATTCTTGTAGCCTTCCTGAACATGGCGTGCAATTTCAAGCGCTGTACCACTCGGGCTGTCTGCCTTCTGGTTGTGGTGGAGCTCCCAGACAGCAACATCGTAATCACTAAACTGAGACATAATTTTTGCAGCTTCTTCTACAATGCGGTAGAACATATTTACGCCAATAGACATGTTACCGGCTGTCATAATGGTGCCGCCAACTTCTTTTGCGTATGCGTTTATTTCTTCGTGTTTGTCATTCCAGCCGGTAGTTCCAACAACAAGAGGAAGCCCAAGAGGAAGGAGTGCTTTTATGTTTGCAAGTACTGCAGTAGGATGAGTAAATTCAATAATTCCCTCTGCCCCGCTTGATTTTACTGCGCGGACAATTGCGTCTGTGTCGCCCTGGGCAACCTTTACCATTGCTTCATCGCTTACAACATCAATTGTAACAACAATTTCGTGACCTTCACGCTTTGCAGCCTGGGCAATCATCTGGCCCATCTTTCCGTATCCTACTAATGCAATCTTCATTTTATACTCCTAACTGAAATATGCCTTATGAAGAATTCTGACAGTTTCATCTGCTTCGTCTTCATCAACAATCATACTGATATTAACTTTGCTGGCACCCTGACTAATCATCTGAACATTAATGCCTTCGTCGGCAAGAGCGTCAAAACCACCTGCAAGAATTGCACTTGAATGTGCAGCATCACAGATGATTGTAACAATAGCCTTGCCTGTGCGTACTGTAACTTCGCTTGCTTTTTCAAGATCTTCTATAAGTCCGTCAAGATTATCTTTTGAACTTACGGTAAGAGAAACAGAAACCTCGGAAGTAGCAATTACATCAATGCTTATATTCCATTTGAGGAAGTTATTGAAAACGTGTGCAAGGAAGCCTGCGGCACCAAGCATGCGTGAACTTACAATATCAATAAGTGTGATTTTCTTTACGCTTGTAATTGCACATACAGGAGGAACCTTGCCGTTGTGCTGTTCTACAATAAGGCTACCCGGGCTCTGGATATTGTATGAGTTTTTTACGCGAACCGGAGTCTGAGTCTTGCGTACAGGAAGCATACTGCGTGGATGAAGAACCTGAGCACCAAACATTGCAAGCTCCTGGGCTTCTTCGTAAGTAACTTCTGGAACAGGTTTTGCTTCTGCAACAACACGAGGGTCTGCAGTAAGAATTCCGTCTACATCCTTCCAGGTCTGAACCTCTTCTGCCTGCATGGCAGCACCAATCATAGTTGCTGTAAGGTCAGAACCACCGCGACCAAGAGTTGTAATATTGCCCTTTGCGTCCTTTGCAATAAAGCCGGTAACAATCGGAATATCATCGTAAGCGCCGTTTTTGTAGCCGTTTAAGTATTGAGGAATGTTTGTCCAGGTTTCGTCAAGAAGCTCGGCAGACATATAGTTACTGTCGCTTATAAAACCGATGTTCCAGGCATCGTGGAACTTTGCAGGAATGTCCTGACTGTTCAAGTAAGCGGCCATCATACGAACCGACATACGTTCGCCAAAAGAAACAAGATAGTCACGTGAACGTTTGCTCACTTCCTTAAGCATAGAAATACCTGTGAGCAGCTGTTTAAGCTCATCAAGCAGGGCTTCGATTGTATCAATATTAATTCCAAGCTCAGCAGCAGTTTCTTCGTGAAGCTTTGCGACACCTGCAACATCTACAGTGCCTTCTACAGCTTTATCTGCCGCCTCTAAAAGATGGTCTGTTGTATCACCCATTGCCGAAAGTACAACAACAGGACGTCTGTAAGCATAAGCCTTAATAATTGAAGCAACATGCTTAATGCGGTCTGCATTTGCCACGCTCGAACCGCCGAATTTCATTACGATCATAGTTTGTTCCTTTTTTATAGATGGAAATTATTATAGTAAAAATAGAGGGGATAGGGAATAGTAAATAGGGAATAGTTTTGCGGTCCCTAAAGCGGTCCCTGAGGCTCTCGAAGGGCTCGAAGGGCTATTTAGGTTCCAGGTGCCAGGTTTTAGGTTCCAGGATTTTTATATTCTAATAAAACCAACATTCTGAGTTGTAATATCAATCTTGCCGGGTTTGAGGACTACTTCGTCATTAAGCTGAACATCGCTGCAGGTTTTTAGGGTTGTCTGCATATCCAGTTGGGGAATAAGGAACAAGGCATCGTTACCGCGCTTGTCGATGCAGAAGGCCTGGTAGGTCTGCTCGGGGTTTTGCATAAGGTAGACGAGCTTCCAGTGGGTTTCGCTCAGGCGGCTGGCTTTGCGGGCGGCTAAAGATGCGGCGTCTCCGGCGGCTATGCGTTCCAGCATTTCGTCCTTGTCCAAGAGGCGGCGGCCGTCTATAAAGGCGCGCAGCTGCTGATGTGCTATGAGGTCTCCGTAACGGCGCAAAGGAGAGGTTACCTGGCTGTAAAAACTCAAGCCAAGGCCTGCATGAGGAGCCGGAGTAATTCCAACAGAACGCTTACGCATGCATTTTACACGGGCAAACTGGCCTGCCCAACCGTCAGGAACTTTTGCCGGAAACTCCGGAGCTTCCTGGCTTACAAACGGGAACGGGATTTTATTCTTAAAGGCAAACTTTGCGGCGCCCTCACCTGCCAAAAGCATCATTTCCTGAATCATGTCGTTGGATTCGTATTTTACTTCTGGAGCTACAGTTACAATTTTAGTTTCGCGGTCTACCTTTATGTCTACCTCAGGCATCTGAATAGTTATGGCGTTATTGGCATTACGGCGTGCAAGGTTGCGGCGGGCAATTTCAAAAAGAGGCTTGAGCTCTGCACTTTCCTTTTGCTGTTCGGCCTGCTCGTACGAAATCATCTTTACATGTACCCTAACCTTTTTTACTTCGCATTCCTGTATCTGGCAGTCATCATCAATAGTTATACAAAAAGCCAGGGCACAGGAATTTTCCTTAAGGCCAAGAGCATAATCTTCCAGGCTGCTTTCGCACAGCATTCGGCTTGCACCTTCGGGAATATAAAGGGTTGTTCCGCGGTTTCGGGCAGCAATGTCGATGGAAGAATCAGGAGCAACACTTGCGGCCGGGTCTGCAATACAAACCCAGAGCTTTTTTCCGTCAAAGCCAACCGCATCATCCGGGTCGGCCGCATTCGGCGAGTCAATTGCATAGCAGACACAAGGAACTTCTTCGCGCTCCTCATCCGGCATAGGTCCAAGCTGCTCCCGTGCCGAATCAAAGCTGAATCCAAGGCGCGTAGGATGAGGATTTTTGGTCTCGCTCCATATTCCGGTTTCTATAAGCAGGCGGTGAGCCTTTTCTATGTTCTGGCTTATGCCTGCCATTTCCAGTACCTTTGATTTATCTGTCTGGCACAGGGCAAAGGCTTCTACTTCGCCCATAAACTTGGAGTCGCCGGGAAGATCCAGCTGACGTTTTTTAAGACGGTCTATAAAAGCCTGGCGCAGCTCCGACTCGTGTTCCTTTTCGTATTTTTTGCGGTTGATTTCTTCTATCTGTTGTTGGGTACGCAGTGTAAATGAAAGTGTTCCGTTTTTAAAAGCCTCGGCGTCCTGATTAAATTGAGGCATACTGCAAACTGTCTGATAAAAAGCCCAGGTGTTGTCCGGTGTTATGTCAGAAGCCGCGTAATCTATGAGCTCAGAAAATGACAAAGGTGCGGCAGCAGTTTCCGGCTCCGAAACAAGAAGCTCATAAGTTTCCATAAGTGATGAATTGTATTTTTGTACAAGCGCACTGTCTTCCTGTGCCGCAAGAACCTTTTCGATTGAAGTTACAGGCCCCGCGCTAAGAAGAATTACATCTTTTTCGCGTACCTTTTGTTCTGAATAAACAGCCTTCTTACCGGTAGGTGTTGCCGGCTGGCTGCAGTATGAAATGATATATTTATCCCCGTCCAGTTCCTTGATTACTGCGGGCTGGGTTTTGTAAATTACAAGTGCGTTTTTGTTCATCAAAAGGACTATAGCAGATTTTTTAAAATAAAAAAAGGCATTGCCGTTATGACAATGCCTTTTGAAAGGGCCCTTCGAGAACCTCAGGGACCACAATGTCATTGTCGGGCTTGACCCGACAATCTATTTACCACTTCTTTTCGATTGTATCGCAGATGTTCATTTCTTCTGCAGCTTCTGGATTAATCTCGAAGAACTTAGCTTTCTTCATATCAGGAACAACGTTTACAGTGTCTCCAAGGCGGAATTCTGCAACAGCAGTTGTCTTGGCGATAATGCTCTGTCCCTTGTTTGAAATGAGATAAAGATGTGTTTCGGCACCAAGTGGTTCCTTGTTAGTAATCTTCATCTGCATATCATCTTTAGCAGCTGGCTTTTCAACATACTTGAGGTCTTCTGGACGGATACCGAATGTTACTTCTTTTCCTACCCAGTCCTTAAGTTTCTTAGCCTGTTCTTCTGTAGGGTTGATTTCGAAAGAACCTTCATCACAAACGATGTTTCCGTTCTTTTCCAAAACCTTTACAGTAAGGAAGTTCATTGGAGGTGTTCCGATAAAGCCTGCAACGAACTTGTTGATTGGGTTGTTGTACAGGTAAAGTGGAGCACCGATCTGCTGGATAACACCGTCCTTCATAACTACAATCTTTGAACCCAAAGTCATAGCTTCGATCTGGTCGTGTGTTACGTAGATCATTGTTGCCTGAAGACGGTTGTGGAGTGCAGCAAGCTCAGAACGCATTGTTACACGGAGCTTAGCATCCAGGTTAGAAAGAGGTTCGTCGAACAAGAATACCTTTGGTTCACGAACGATAGCACGTCCTACAGCAACACGCTGGCGCTGACCACCAGAGAGAGCCTTTGGCTTACGATCAAGATACTGTGTAAGGTCAAGCTGTTTAGCAGCTTCACGAACACGGCGGTCAATTTCAGCCTTATCCATCTTGCGGATCTTAAGACCGAATGCCATGTTATCATATACAGTCATATGTGGGTAAAGAGCGTAGTTCTGGAATACCATGGCAATATCACGATCCTTTGGAGGAACGTCGTTCATTTCTGTACCATCGATGTACAGTTTACCATCAGTGATATCTTCCAAACCAGCAATCATGCGGAGAGTTGTTGACTTACCGCATCCAGAAGGACCTACGAATACGCAGAATTCCTTGTCTTCAATAGTGATATTAGCATTGTTTACAGCACGAACACCGCCGTCGTAAACCTTACCAATACCTTTAAGTTCTACCTTTGCCATTTA
>JAFZOJ010000146.1 GCA_017550685.1 Treponema sp.
CAGCGAAAGCTTTTAGCTGGGTTATTCGGAATCACATAGTCAGGAGGGAAGCATGAAGTACAAAGTTAAAGTAACGGTGATCGACAAGAAACTGTATCCGGAATTACAGCGGCAGTATTGCATGGATCCTGATTCCGGTATATGCCCCTGTTATAATGTAGGGGATGAGTTTGTTTTTGAGCGCGACGGGGAGAACGATCATTTCTGGCACGGCGGCCTGAACACCCTGGTAAAGACAACTGCCGATCCGGATACGGTAGCAGGCGGCCCGAAGATGCCGCATTGTTCTGAGGCGTGGGACGCCATTGCAAGATACATATATACAGGATTGCAGGGCGGATCCATCATGAAGGGGTGGATGAAAGAAGAAAATACTATGATTGCCTGCTGTTCTGACGGTACAAGGCCGGTTATTTTCAAGATAGAACGAATTGATGAAGAAGAGTAAACCTGAATCTTTTATGAATAACGTAAAGATAGCCGGGTGTATTGGATTGAATAATGGATAAGCCGGATATGGCAGGATATTCGCGCCTGCCTTTCTTCACATTTGATTAATTTAGGGAGAAGAGTTAGCATCCGTTTTAACGGAAATCAAGTGTAAAGGAGTTTTTTGTAGGAGCAAACTGCCGTAAACAATTGAATCAGGCGCAGGCGTTCTTTTTCGTAAAATTTTTCGAAACTTACTTGCTGTTTTTGATTTATTGTGATAATCTGTACCTGACAGGATTCAAAGAATACTAAGAACTGAAAGGAGATTCGCTATGCCTACCATTACACCAATCTCTGAACTGCGCAATTACGGTAACGTACTCGAAAAAGTCAAAACAGGCTCTCCGGTTTATCTGACACGCAACGGTCACGGAGCATACAGCATACGCGATATGCAGGATGAGGAACATTTCCAGAAGGCGGAAGCCATGATCCAACTTCTTTGTGAACTGAACGCCGGACTTCGCTCCGCCGAAGAAGAAGGTTGGATCTCCGAAGAGGAACTCCGGGAACATTTCAAAAAACGGAGAGGCATGAAGAAGTGAGATACAAAATCAGATATTCGCCTTTGGCGCAAAATGACCTGGATACAGTCTGGGACGAGGTATGGCTGGCATCTAAAAGCTACGACACAGCGGATAACTATATAACAGAGTTTACCGGTAAAATCGCAGAGAAGAAAAGATTCCCTAAATCGGGCATACCTTTATATTACAGGGGCTTGTTCACCGGTTTTTATTCTGTAAATTTCAAGAAATATAAAGCCTTTTACCGGATACGGGAGAATTATATTGAAGTAGCAAGGGTGATTCTTGCCAGGCGGGATTTCATGAAAGTCCTGTTTGGCGAAAGTATGGATGCAAACGATAAACACGAAAACCTGATTTGAAAGGAAGCTGCCCCGGTGCGACCATTGCGGAAGGGAAGATATTGAACCGGATGCCTGACGCAGCGGAATTCAGGAAATGGGTGGAAAGCCTGTAAAAGAAAACCGTGCAAATGTTAACAGCAGCCGCGGAGCTTTCCGCGGCTGCTTTGTTATAATTAAAAATGTAGATTGTGTAATTATCATGGAAAGGATTGTTTCAAAAATGAACTGACAATTAAACAATCAGAAATGGAGCGTATTAAAAAGCATGAATGCCTTACCGTGGCGTTTATCTCTTTTTCCGCTGCAGTATTTCATTTTTTAAAAAAAGCTTGTATTTTTCATCAGTGCGGATTGGATGCAGTTTTCCCCGTTTCATAAGATCGTCAATATTTTGACGGGAACAATCCAACAGCTTGCAGGCCTGCGC
>JAFZOJ010000147.1 GCA_017550685.1 Treponema sp.
GTTTTACCGCGGGGCGTATAAAAGAATGTTTGAGAATGTAGACGAAGGCCACACAGAAGGTGAAGAAAAAATTGTTTTTCGCTACAACCGTGAAGAAAGGCTTAGGGGAGCGCCCCAGATTGTCCGCGATTATTATGACGGTAAAATGCAGCCTGTGCGCGGCTTTAAGGTGCTTTGGACCAATAAATCAAACCGCTTTATTCTTCTTTCTCTTGTAATCTTTGTTGCCTTTATCTGGATTTTTACGGCTATCAATAATACCAGAAGCTACTGCAATATAAACGGGCTTGAATGTAATCTTTCGTCCTTTGCTTTTCAGGAAGAAATATATGTCAGCATTAAGCTGCAGGATAAAAAGGCTGATGAAAAAAGCGCTCCTGTAAAGGTGACCGCTGATGTAACGTTCATTAATGCAGATAATCAGATAGCCGGTAAAAAAGAATTGTTTTATTTATACAGCAATGGCGAACAAACTCTGGCGACAAAAGTAACCGATTATGATATAATAAGAGTTGATGTAATTGTCAAAGCGGGCGACACAGAAAAAGAAATTTCTGCCGCCGTAAAACGATAAGGATTAAATGATAAGGGGTTAGATATGCTGCAGTTTTATTTTTTATCAGTATTTTTTAATCTTCTGACAGGCTTTGTACTTATAAACAGTCAGAAACATATCACAGATTTTCCTTTGCAGGAAGAAAAGACCTTCAAGATTGTTCTTGGTGTACTTACTGCAGTAACAGGCCTTATCAAGATTTTTGTTGTTGTAAACAGCAAGGCAGTTATTGTCGGAGATTTTATTCCTGCTATTGCAGGCATGGCCGGCGGTATAACCTTATTCATTCAGGATCTGAATCAGAATTATCCGGAATGGTTCCAAAAGATTTTTATTGCAAATAAATACATTGTAGGAATTGTTTGTCTTAGTGCTGCAGCAGTACATTTTGTATTTCCTGGAGCCTTGTTTATATGAGTCGTTCTATTGCCTGTATCGATTACCGGGAAGGAAAAATTCTTATTGCAAAAAGAAAGCCTGGTGGCGACATGGGTGAACGCTGGGAATTCCCCGGCGGTAAAATTGAAGAAGGTGAGAATTATTCACAGGCAATTGTCCGCGAGATGAATGAAGAATTTGGCTGCGGCGTTTCTGTTTTTCAGCAGCTTGCCCAAAGCAATTTTATTCATAGCGGCAAGGAATGCACGGTAAATGCTTTTCGCGTACGTCTGGAAAATGACGGCATTAATAAACCGTATACACTTACAGAGCATACACAAATTGAATGGGTCAGCCCAAAGGAAATTTTAAAACGGAGCTTTGTAGATTCTGATCTTAAGTTATTCAGTCAGATTAAAAAAGCCCTTTCAATTGCAGATTAAAAAATGGAGAGTATATTTTGAAAAAGTTTTTTTTGATTTTTACCTGTCTTAGTTTTATTTTACCGCTTTTTTTTATTACCTCCTGCAAAAAAAATAAAGAAGATGTAATAGTCTTTGATTCTGAATATCCACTTGCACTTGCGCCTGATGTTGAATGGGCACTGGTTACCGATCCCTATGCTGCTTACAGAAGTTCAACTGAATGGAACGGACAGATAACCGGGCACTGCAGGCGTGGAGAAATACTTCAGGTATTTTCAAAATCCATGGATCAAGATAACAACGTATGGTACAAATTTGAGCAGGGGTGGCTGCCTCAAAAATGCATTAAGATTTATACCAACCGATACAAAGCGCAAACCGCTGCGGAGAGCCTTAAGTAATGAGCCTTATAATTGCAGAAATTGGTACATCGCACGAAGGTTCCCTTGAAAAAGCCAGGCTGCTGGTTGATGCGGCCGCAGATTCCGGTGCAGATGCAATAAAATTTCAGTGGGTTTATGCGGACGAAATCCTGCATCCAAAAACAGGAATTGTTCATCTGCCTACGGGGGACATTCCTTTGTATGAGCGTTTCCGCCAGCTTGAGTGCCCTGTAGACTTTTACCGCCAGATGATTGATTATGTTCATTCCAAGGGCTGCAAGTTCTGCTGTTCACCGTTTGGCCTGCGCAGTTTAAAAGAGCTTTTATCACTCAATCCCGATATTCTAAAGGTTGCAAGTCCCGAGCTTAATCATTATCCAATGCTCAAGGCAATAGCCGCATACAGAAAGCAGCAGAAGGAAAACGGTGAGCCGATGATTCCGGTTGTGCTTTCGAGTGGTGTAAGCCGTATGGAAGATATTCAAAAAGCCGTTGATATTGTGGGAACCGAAGGGGTTTCACTTTTGCATTGCATTACAAGTTATCCGGCTCCTGAAAGCGAATACAATCTGAAAGTTATTAGTACTTTAAAGGACAACTTTGGAATTGAGTGCGGTGTAAGCGATCACAGCCTGGATCCTGTGCTTGTACCGGTACTTTCTGTTGCCTGCGGCGGTACTGTAATAGAAAAGCACATTACTCTTAGCCGCCAGACTATGGGGCTTGATGATCCTGTTGCACTTGAACCTGAGCCGTTTGCACTTATGGTACATGTCGTACATCAGACAGAAGCTACCTTACGACACTACGGCAAGGATGTAGGTCTTGAGCGCACTATCGAACAGCTTTCCGAACAGTTTGGAAAAGAAAAGGTTCTTGCTGTAATGGGCGACGGAATTAAAAAGCTTGCACCGGCCGAAGAAGCAAATTACGGAAGAACAAACCGAAGCCTTCATTATATGCGTGCCATGAAAAAAGGTGAGGTTATTGGCGCTGATGATGTTGCAGTTTTACGTACAGAAAAAATTCTGACCCCAGGCATTTCACCTGAATATCTTGATGAGGTTATAGGTAAAACTCTTGCGTGTGATGTAGAAGACGGGCAGGGTGTGCAGAAAGAAGAGCTTGCGTAATAAGTGGATTGCCTAAAGCATATCTGCAATACGTTTTATGCCGTCAAGTGTTAAATTCTTATCAACATAATCAAATGTATCTGTAATTGGCTGAAGCATACTGTTAAGGCCGCCTGTAGCAATTACCTTAATGTCGTTTATATTACAGCCGGTTTCTTTTACCAGGTCTTCCTTCATCTGTTTGATTAGACCTTCTACAAGACCCTTATATCCAAGAACAATACCGCTTTGAACTGCAACTACAGTATTTTTACCAAGACTTGTCGGCGGAATATCAAGCGGAATGGCAGGAATTTGAGCTGTGTTTGCAAAAAGAGAATTAAAGGCTGTACGTATTCCGGGAGCAATTGCAACACCGGCAATGTTTGCATCACCATCAATTGCTGTAAACGAAAGCGCTGTTCCAAAATCTGCAATTATGCAAGGACACTTATAACGACACCATGCTTCAAGTGCATCACAGTAAAGGTCTGTACCAATTTCGTGAACTGCAGTCTGCGGCAGCTTGAGCGGGAATTTTGAATAAATATCCGGTCCTACAATAAGCGGCTTTTTTGAGGTAATGTGCTGGGCTACAATTACAAAAGGTCCTATAAGGGCAGGTACTACAGTGCTCAGTACAACCTTTTCTATTGCTGAAAATTCAATCTGTGCGTCGCGGAAAAGAGGGCGGAGGAGAGAAAAATATTCATCGCCTGTGCGCTTGAGATCTGTAGAAATGCGCCATTCCTGAATAAGCTTGTCACCGTCAAAAATGGCAGTCTTTATGTTTGTGTTACCTATGTCGAAAATCAGTGTCATGATATCTCCAGGATAGATTGCCGGGTCAAGCCCGGCAATGACAATATGTTGTATCTTTATTGGATCTGACCCGGCAATGACAATGAATTGTGTCATTATCGGGCTTGACCCGATAATCTTTATTTTAAAATCAGTTCACCTTCTTTAAACGTTGCAAATTTTGTATACCCCTGCTTCTCCAGCATGTCATACTGCGGGCCCGGCTTTTTTGCTCTTTTAATGATTGCAACACTGTAATCTGCGCGGAGCTTTTCTGCTGCTGCAATAACAACCGGGAATTCAACCTGATCATCATAAAGCAATGCGCATTTTTCTTTTTCACCTGGAATCTTATAGCCGGTTTCAGAAAGAATAAGGCAAAGGCGTTCAAAACCGATTGAAAATCCAACAGCCGGAATCTGCTGACCAAGGAATTTGCCGATCATATTGTCATAACGACCGCCGCCGCCAACTGCACCGCCAAAATCAGGACTGCCTATTTCAAAAACAACGCCTGTGTAATAGCCCTGTCCGCGAACGAGGTTTGGTGAATACTGGATTTTATATTTGCCGCCGGCAATTTTTTCTACAGTAGAAATAATGTATTTAAGGTCATCACCGATTGAACTTTCTGCACATTTAGAAATAACTGCATCAAGTGTAATTGCGTTGCCGGAAGAAATAAAATCAACAAGAGCTTTAATTGCTCCATCTGGCAGCTGTTTTTCACGGAGCTCTGCTTCTACACCTTGTGCACCAATCTTGTCCATCTTATCAAAGGTAATACAAACCGAGTCCAGAGTTTCCGGCGCAAAGCCCATAGTCTGAAGCATGTTGCGTAAGATTCTTCGGTCATTGATGTTTATAATAAAATTGTTAAAGCCAATGTTCAAAAGAGCGCGTGCTGTAACATCAATAAGTTCAACTTCTGCATTGCAAGAGGTGTCACCAAGAATATCAATATCACACTGAACAAACTCGCGGTCTCGTCCTTTTTGAGGTCGTTCTGCACGGAAAACCCTGTCTGTCTGAATTACCTTAAACGGAAACTGAAGCTTATCCTTGTTGGCAGAATAAAATCGTGAAAGAGGAAGTGTAAGGTCATAGCGCAGACCCATGTCAGAAAGTGCTTTTTCTTCTACAGGTGTTGCGTCGAGTGCAGCCTTAAGCTTGTCACCGCGTTTGAGCACCTTAAAAATGAGGTTTAAGTTATCGCCGCCTTCACTTTTGTCCAGATTTTCGGCATCTTCGAGCATAGGGGTAGAAATGCGTTCAAAACCACTTGTACGGTAAGTTTCAAGAATCTTGCCCTGTACATAATCGCGCAGCTTCTGTTCTGCCGGTAAAATATCCTTCATGCCTTTTAATGCGTTAATTTTCATAATGATCCTCAATATTCAGTTTCATCTATAATAGTAAAAAAAAAAGGATTTTACAACTTGTTTTTTGAGTCACCATGGTTAATTATTTTACTGCTTTGTTGTATAATAGATTAAATTAAAAATGAAACTCTTTAGAAACGAACCGGTTTTTTATAAAAAAGTTTTTTCTCTGGCTTTACCTATTGCGCTACAAAGCCTTATTACAATCGGCGTAAACATGCTCGATACAATCATGGTAGGCAAGCTTGGAGAAGAAGCACTTTCTGCAACTTCTCTTGCCAATTCCTTTATAAGCATCTATCACATTTTCTGCATGGGACTTGGTATGGGAGCTTCTGTACTTGTTTCCCGCTTCTGGGGAATGAAGAGTGCTCATCATGATGAAGAACAGGCAGGCATTGCGCTGCGTCAGACGGTATGCCTTATGCTGCGTCTTGCAATTATTCTTGCAACCTTATTTGCCATAGCAACTGCAATCATGCCGCGCACTTTGATGACCATGTACACTGACGAAGTAAAAATCCTTGATCTTGGCAGCATTTATTTTAAGTGGTCTGTAATAACTTATTTTTTCCTTGGAACTTCTTTGGTTACGACAATTGTGCTGCGAAGTGTAGGGCAGGTCAGGTTCCCGCTTTTTGTTTCAATTGGTGCCTTCTTTGTAAACCTTCTTGCCAACTATGCGTTTATCTTTGGTAAACTTGGCATGCCTCGCATGGAGGTTGCCGGTGCCGCTCTTGGTACTTTGATTGCACGTCTTTTTGAAGCAGGCATGATTCTTGGATACCTTTTCTTTAGAGATAAAAAAATCCTTTTCCGCCTGCGCGATCTTTTTATGAAAACAGGTTCACTGCTTGGAGAATATATCCGTATCAGTATTCCTGTTTTGATAAGTGACGGAATCCTTGCCCTTGGTAATAACTCGGTTGCCATGGTAATAGGACACCTTGGTGCTACCTTTGTTGCTGCAAATGCCATTACAAGTGTAACACAGCAGCTAAGCACTGTAGTGATTCAGGGTGTAAGCCAGGCAGGTGCAATTGTAACAGGCCACACTCTTGGAAGCGAAGGTCGTGAAAAAACTCAGGCTCAGGGCTGGCTCTTCCTTGGTCTTGGACTGGCGCTCGGTACCGTCTCAGCGATTTTCATTATGTCTGTAAGCAATCCAATCATAAATACCTATAATATTTCGGAAGAAACCAAGCATATTGCCCGTCAGCTTATGAATGCAATAAGCCTGATTATAATTTTCCGTGCAACAAACAGCATTATGACCAAGGGCGTATTACGCGGCGGCGGCGATACCAAAATGCTTATGATTACAGATAATGTATTCCTCTGGGTACTTTCGCTTCCGCTTGGAATTCTTGCAGGCTTTGTTTTCCACTGGTCAGCCTTCTGGATTTATGTTTGCTTGAACTCAGCAGATGTCGTAAAAACCGTCTGGTGTGTATTCAGGCTTAAGAGTGAAAAATGGATTAAAAAGATAAGTACTGGGAACTAGGGATTAAAAAGGTAAGGCAAAAAATTGCAGTGTAATTTTTTTAACGCCTTGCTATAAAACACCGGTCGCCAGCGGCCTTACACAGGAGTAAAACAAATGAAACCTCGTATCACCATCCACCCAAAATTCACAATCGGAGAAATCTCTCCGCGCCTTTATTCTGCATTTCTTGAACCTATCGGCAACATGGTAAACGGCTTTATGTATAACCCAAAGCATCCGACTGCAGATGAACAGGGCTTTCGTACCGATGTTATAGATCTGCTTAAAAAAACAGGCCTCCCGGGTGTTCGTCTTCCAGGCGGTAATTTTGTTTCTGCCTGGCAGTGGAAGGATTCTATAGGTCCAAAGGAACAGCGCAAGGTTCATCTTGACCCGGCCTGGTACCAGTATATAACAAACGAAGTAGGGCACGACGAATACCTTCAGTGGGCAGAAAAAATCGGCACCTCTTCAATCTATACAGTAAATCTTGGAACCGGTACCTTACAGGACGCAATGGACTGTGTTGAATATACAAATCACCCAGGCGGTACTTACTGGTCAGACCTGCGCCGCAAAAACGGACACGATGCACCCTACAAAGTAAAAACCTGGTGTCTTGGTAACGAAATGGACGGCCACTGGCAGCTTGGCTCCTGGGAAAAAGACCCAAGGGGTTACGGAGTCCTCTGCCACGAGGCTTCAAAGGCTATGAAATGGATTGACGCAAGCATAGAAACCGTAGCCTGTGCTTCTTCTGCATCCTTTATGGATCACTATCCATCCTGGGAAGCAACCGTTATGGATGAATGCTATGACACTGTAGATTATCTGGCACTTCATCATTATCACAGTGCAAAACCCGGAGACCTTCTTTCTCTGCTTGGCGGCGCACACTACTACGAAGATTTTATTAATACAGAAACTGCAATGCTCGACTATATTCAGGCAAAGCACCGTTCTCCACGCAAGGTAAATATTTCCTTTGATGAATACGGCGCCTTTGAACGACCGTTCTCTCCGCTTAATCCAGGCTACGGTCCATACAATATGGCTCGTTCTCATTACAAGTTTGATCCTGAGCGACAATACATCCTCCACGATCCTGATAATATGCCTGTACGCGAATTCCCGGGCGGAGATATGATAAAGCTTCTTTCAATGACCAGCGTTCAGCTTGCACTTTTGCGCCATGCAGACAGAGTAAAGCTCAGCTGTATGACAGGAGGTCTTGGATCCCTTTGTGCAAATACCCGCGAGCATGTATGGAAGAGTGCTACCCATTATGCCTTCCGCCACCTGATTGAATTTGCAAAAGGAACAAGTATGCAGGTAAGCTGCGAATGTCCGACTTTTGATATGCCGGGCTACGCAATTGACGATACTTCTCAGTACACCGGTAAGAATAACGTACCTTATATTGATACAGCCTGTGCCTGGGACAAAGACAACAAGCGTCTTACAGTATTTACAATCAACAGAAACAAGGATCAGAAGTATCCTTGCGAAATTGATATACGCGGATTTGAAGGCATTACAAAAGTAAGCCAGTACGAAATGTACAGTGATGATTTTGACAAAAAGAGCAGCTTTAATCAGCCATGGCCTGAGCCAAAAGCCAAGAGCCGTGAACTAAAGCAAGGTATTGCCACAATCACCCTCAAACCGCTATCATGGAATGTAATAGTTTTTGAATAAGGAGTTGTACATCATGGAAATCAAAAACAAAAAAACTTTTTATCTTGGTTTAATCGCATCAATTATTTGTACGATTATTTTTATCTGGTTCAGTGTAAGACCTGGCCTAATGGGTACTTTGCACTGGCATGTAGGCATTAAATGCGCCTATATTTCACTTTGCGTAATTGCAGCATTGCCGGTCATCTTCTGGCTGCTTTCAACTTTTATAGATAAAAAAGCCCTTAATATTCTTTCAAGAGTTTTTTCCATTTTTTCAATGAGCTTGTGGGTTATTGCCTATGTTGCCCTTATGATTCTGCCACGCCTTAAGATTGATAACTCAGGCTTGAATCTCCTTTCTCAAAAAGATCCTCTTCCTGCAACAAAAACAAGCGATGGTGCTCTTGCTCACTATGCCTTTGCTTCTGACCCACACTGGGGTTCGTCAAACTCAAATGAAGAAGCCCGCACAAAGATTTTGCAGCAGGTTGATTCACGTAACTATGATGCCTTCTTCTGTCTTGGCGACATTTCCGAAGTTGGTATGATTACTTCAATCATGCAGAGTGCAGTTAATGATTTCCGCGACAATGTTAAAAATACAAAAACTCTGGTAATTCCGGGCAATCACGACTTTATCGTAAACGGATATCCTGCTTTTAAACAGGCCTTTATGAACAAAGGTGACAAAGATTATTTCCGTCTTGATAACGGTACTATCCACATGATTTTCATGTTTATGAAATGGGATGACGCTGAGTTCAGTAAAACTCAGGAAAAATGGCTCATTAAGCAGCTGGAAGAAATTCCACAGGAAGACACAGTAATTCTTCTTTCGCACTGCTATATTACAGGCTCGGGTTACTGGGATGCCACAGCCAACAGATATTGGGGCGACATTCCGGGCGTTATGAAAAGACTCTGCCCGATTCTTGAAAAATACAATGTAGACCTGCATCTTAGCGGCCACAACCACTTCTTTGAATTCCTTGAAAAGGATGATGTAGATTATGCCATTATTGGTGCAATGGGCGGTAAACTTGATAAAGATCTTGTTTACCAGTCTCCATATTCAAAGTGGCTTGATAACAAAAACTTTGGCTGGCTTGATATGAAGGTTTTTGCCGGTTATCTTGAACTTACTGTTTTCAAATATGATGGAACAGTCCTTACAACAAAGACAATTACAACTAAATAAATGATAAAGGCACCTATAACCGACAAAGAATTAAAATCTCATTTAGATTCCCTTGAGCCTGACAAGCTGCGCATTTTTACAATGGCAGACGGTCGGGTTAGGGGAGCACTCTTTCATGGTACCCGTCTTGTAAACCAGATAAGGGCACAGCATAATCTTGGAATCTTAGAAACCTATATTCTTGGACAAGCCTGTCTTTGTGCAAGCCTTACAATTCCAATGATGAAGGATCTGGAACACAACGTTATCAAATACGAAGGAACAGGTCCTGCCGAAGGATATTCTGTAGAGGCTGATTCTACCGGTTATGTAAGAGGTTATCTTTTTACAGATAATATCCCGGTTACCAAAGAGCTTGATAACTGGGACTTAACAAAGTTTATGGGTCCGGGCAGCTTTACTTTTTCCCGAGTACACAAGGATGATAAATATCCTCAAAGCTCTACCGTAGATGTAGACGGCGACAATATCGCAAAGGATTTTGCAACTTATTTTGCACAGTCTGAACAGATAAATACTGCCTTTAATTCAAGCATCCAGTTTGATAAACAGGGCAGGGTTATAGGTGCCGGCGCCATGTACATTCAGGTAATGCCAAAAACCGGAGGAACCAAGGGTGATGGCGGCGGAACCGACAGTCATGCCGAAGAATCCCTAGAAGAAGAAAAGCTCCTTACCGGCGTAGAAAATGCTTTTAAAGCCTGCCCAAGCCTTGGCCTTTTATACAGCGAGAAAGAAGTAGACAGCGAAGATATCATCATAGGCCTGTTCCGCGAGTTCAACCCCGTAATAACAGTCCAGCGCGACATAATCTACGACTGCCCCTGCTCCGAACAAAAATACATCGACTACTTAAAAACCGTCCCACCCGAACAACTAAAAGAGTTTTTGGAAGGCTCCACCGACGGCACCTTACAGATTCAATGTAGAAATTGTGGTTCTCTTTATAAAATCCCCGTAGAAAAATTATAAATCAAAATAATTAAAGCGTTTAAAATATGACGCGAGGGAACAAAACGGATGGCAAAATGACTCTGTTTGTTGATGCCGCATTTTAAACCCTTGACGATATTTTTTTTTGTTATTATATTTAGAGGTCATGGGGGTGTCCCGGTTTCGACGGGATCGCGAAATCTTGTACTGCAAGTAGGACTGAAGGTTCCTTAAACTGACAAACAAATAACTGCAATTTTCGCAAGAAAAGAAGAAGAAGCTGAAGAAGCTTCTTTTGCAGAAGCACTCGCTGCGTAAGCACGTGTGCAGGAACTCCCTGGGCCCTGTTCCGCGTTTGGGGATGTTTCCTTTACCTATCGGGACTTGCTGCATGTAGCTTCTGAAATACATGCGGGACTCTTTTTTCAGAATACGGAGACGACGCTTGTTATGCTGCTACCGTCTCCCGACAACTACCTCGCATAACTAAACCTGTAGATGTACCTGGTTTACCTTCCCGGACAGGAGTTCAATTCTCCTCACCTCCAATATAAGCGCTCTTACTGATAAAAAAGGGACTCAAACGAGTCCCTTTTTTTATTTCTTCTTAATAATAAGCAGTGTCGTATCATCCGTAACCTTGGCGCGGTTTGCAAAGGTCCTTGCTTCATCCACGATATTTTCTATCTGATCTTTAATCGGCAGGTCAGAGTTTTTAAGGAAGGTTCTCTTTAATCGTTCAAGACCAAATTCCTCGCGGTTACGGTTCATTGTTTCTACAAGACCATCTGTATACAAAAGCAGAATATCATTCTTTTCTACGTTAATATTTACGCTTTCAAAATTTACAGGGAAATCAGAAATACCAATAACACCGGTTTCGTTAGTACTTCCGCGTTCAATAAGTTCAAGCTTGTTTTCCTTGGCCTTGTACCAGATTGCATTAGGATGACCCGCATTTACAAATTCAATCTGGTTACCCTTAATACGCGCAAGAATACCTGTAAGATAATTTTCAACATTACCTTTCTGCAGAATAATTCTATCGTTTATAATGTAAAGAACTTCGTTAAGAGCAAGCTTGTTTCCCTTGTTAAATTCATCATTGATAATATTCTTTACAAGCATTGTAACAAGACCGGACGAAATACCATGACCCGAAACATCAAAAAGACCAAAACCATTAAGGTTGTCCTTTGAAAAATAAAAGTCATACAAATCGCCCGAAACACCTGCCATAGGCTTGTTATAATAGGCTACTTCAAAATTCTTAAAATCAGGAAGCTTTACATTGTAAAAACTTCTTTGTACAAAAGAGGCAAGTTCAATTTCCTTGTCTGCACGTTCAATTTCGTATTTAAGATGCGAGTTGGTTTCTTCAAGAGTAGTGTTAGCTCTGGTAAGTTCTTCGGTTCTGTTCTGAACAAGTTTTTCCAGATTTGCATTAAGGAAGTCAACCCTGTTACACTGAGAAACAAAGAAGATAATGAGCATGGCAAGGAATGTAAAGACTGTAAACTGCCATCCCAGAACAATAATAAGAGAAAATACATTTCTTTTAATCAGAATAAGCAAAGCAGTTACAGTTACAGAAATCAAAACAGGTGCAAAACCACCTGCCAGCTCAAATACCTTTCGTTTGTTTTTGCGTAAACTTATAAATATCATTACGCAGGCATAAATCATCTGTATTGCAACTAAAATATATGAAACTCCAAGCCAGATAAAGTAATCATGCATACTGGAAGTAAAAGCAATAAAGAAGCATGGCGCAACGGTAAGGGCAGTTCTGAATATTCTTAGAGTTAGTTTTTCGTGAAATTTAAGATAATCTTTCATAAAGCTGACTGCAAAATAACTTGAAAGAATAGAAGCTATTCCACGAAAGATTTTCTGATACCAAAGATATGAAAAACCGCTTTGATAGATAATCGGATATTCACCAATACATAAAGATACAAGGAATAAACTTGAGAAAATATTCATTAAGGCAAAAGAAAGATATTGTTTATCCTGTCGTCTCTGGTAATAAACGGTTATGTACATTATACCAATAACAAACATCATCCATGAACAGATAAGATGCAGCTTGGAATTTATAAAATCAAAATTCTTTTCATCTGTTAGAATTCTGGCCGCAGTTGAAATATAAGGATTGCTTCCTATGCATCCTTCGCCTTCTACATAAATATTAATGATAATTTCATTAATAGAATCATTACATAAAACTGCTGGTATAATATAAGTGCTTGCTTTTCCGCCTACAGAAAAAGTATTTGGAGGAAAGAAACCTGTATTGCCTATATAGTTTCCGTTAAGATAAAACTCATTTGCAATTTTTATGTTTCCAAGAAAAATTTTTAATGTTTTGTTCTTGAGTTCTGCAGGAATTGTAAAATGAGTTTTTACATAAATGTTTCCGGTACGGTTAGGCAGCGATTTTTTGATTACGTCAAAATCAGATAAGGCAAAAGTTATATACTGTCCTTTTATTCCTGTTGTACTGTAATACCAGGGTTGATCCAGTTCAATTACCGGATCTTTTCCCTTGGAACAGGAAGTAAAAAGTGTGAGGAAGATTGCAATTAATATATAATGTAAGCCTCTAAATCTAATTTTCATTTATAATCCAGAATTTAAAAAAATTGTCTAAAAAGCAATATAACGTAAATGAAATATAAACTTTTTAGACAATATTAAATATATTCGTTTGAATTAAGTTGATAATCTCTAATTATTCACCGTCGTGGTTAACGTTCTTGTACTTCTGCTGATATTTCTTGAGCATTGCAACAGCATTTCGTTTACCATTGTAAACAAAACCACCATTCCAGTATTCAAGAGCAGCAAAAAGGGCGTTACCACCATCCTGACTGTCCGATTCCTTGGTGCGGAAAGATACATAGTCAGCAAGCTGCATAAAATCATTATTGTGAAGACATTCAAGACGCTTCTTGTTAAATTCGTTCCATTTTTCCAGATCCTGGAAACCTTCGCCTTCGTCCTGTACAATAATATGAGCATGTGTAGCGCTGAATGAATACCATACTGTAACTTTTTTATTTATATCGCAGTGATTTCCATGTTTTACTGCGTTCTTAATAACTTCACTTATCTGCTGTTCAAGAAGGTTCAGTTCCTTAATTTCTGTTGGAGCTGACTGAACAATAAGCAATGTAAAATATCTTATCTGACGGAAATCCGAAGGGAATTCCTTTTTGAGCATATTAGTTTTGTCAAATAACGGATCATTTTCATCCGAGCGCAATTCTTTAAAATCCTGAGCCACGAGATTCCTCCTTAAAGCCTGATCCTCCCGTAAAAACCAGACTATGTATTAAACTTTTTTTTTAGCTTGTTATAAACTTTGCTTTGCTGTGTTAAGCTTAGCTTTTACTCTTTCACCATGAGAAGTCCTTCCTCAACGCTGTTTGCAATAGGGAAGTAACCCATAAGTTTGGTAAGTTCGATTACCTTCTTAACCGAGCCATGAATGTTGGAAATAGCAAGTTTAAGATTCATCTTTTTGATTGTAGAACAGATGTATATCAATGCACCGATTCCAGATGAGTCGATGTAGTCAACTTGTTCCAAATTGATTACAAAGTTTTTAACGTTCTTTTCAAGCATCTTCATAACAAGCTCTTTTAACTTGTAAGAGTTGTAAAGATCCATCTCACCTGTAACATCAATAATGTAGACATCTCCATTCTTACGTATTTTAAGTTCCATAAAGAAGCTCCTTTTCCTAGTTTATTTTATTGAATCTTAACAACCAGAATACTCTGGTCATCGTATTGCTGTGCAGATCCGCAGTATTTTTTCAAATCGTCTTTAACACGTGTTGAAATGTCCTTTGCATTTGCACCCTTGTTCTTTAAGATAACTTTCTTTAAATTTTCAACAGCATATTGTACACCATTTTCATTTAGAGATTCAAGTAAACCGTCTGTACAGGTAACAATGATATCTCCGGCTGAAAGATCCAGGTTGATGTCTGAATAAACTGTATTTTTTTCTACACCCATTGGTTCGCTGGATGTTGAAATCTGCTTAAAGTCTCCGCTTGCGGCAGAGAAGTGGAATACAGGATTGTTTCCACAGGTAGAAATCTGAGCCTTATTCTTGGTACTGTCAAAATTGATGAGGGCAACGCTTGCAAAATGGTCAATTTTTGCACTGTCGCTGCAGATACCTCTGTTGGCCCATGAAAGGATTGTTGCTGCAGTCTGCTCTGTGTTTACAGTAAGCTTTAAGATTGCACGAATCATGATCATTACAACAAGGGCATTCATTCCTTTTCCGGCAACGTCTGCCATTACAAAAGAAATCCTGTCTTTGCGTGAAGCAATTACATCATAATAGTCGCCGCATACACCTTCGATAGTGTTTGAGAAGCAGCCGATTGAAACATTTGGAATAACCGGAAGCTTGGCTGGCAGAAGATCCTTCTGATATTTAGAAGCAATAATACCGTCCTTACTGAGTTCTGCATGCTCTGCGTATGCAAGGAAGCTGTAAAGTGGTGTGATTGCAGTAGAAATGGCATCTGCAAGAATAACAGCCATGTCAAAGTCGTCTTTGTTGAATTTTTCGTTTTCCGGAAGACGTGCAAGTCCAAGAAGACCGAGCATTCTGTCCTGCTGCTTGATTGGAGCAAAAATATAGCTTCCGCACTTAAGGAATTCTTCTGGACCGTTCTGATAAACACGTGGATCCTTAATAGAATCTGTAATAAGCACAGGTTCGCCTTCTGAGAAAATGCCTCCAAAGATATTGTCTGTAAGAGGGAACTGTGCAAATCTGAGGTTTGTTTCAACACGCAAAGGCTTGTGCGGAAGATCATCAGGCAGTTTATATGGTGGAGGGAATGAACCCATAAGAGATTTTACTGCAAGAGTATTGTCATAATCATCACCGATCAAAATAACGCATCCGTCTGCATTAACCTTTTCGGTAACCATTTTATTACAATAATCAAGGAAGTTTTCCATTGACTTGTCGCGTGAGAAGAATTGAGATACCTGGGAAACAAGGTTTTTGTTAACTTCAAGAAGTCTTTTGTTCTTTGCTTCAAGCTCTGCAATTACATTCTTTACGACATCACTGTTTTCGATTGCGGCATTCTGTTCTGCAATTCGTTTTTCAGCCTTTTTCTTTTCGCGGGCTTCAGGGTTATCAAAAGCCTTGATGACAAGATAAGGCAGTGTAATGAATTCTGCAAGAATTACTGCAAAAACGAAATAGATAAAATGCTTGTCAAAGAAAGTAAATATTGCACATGCAACCAGAATTCCGGTAACAATAAAGAAAGTAAAGCTGACTTTTGCAGTATTCCTTAACTTCATTATAAGAAGAAAAAGGAAAAGCAGAAGCCCTAATCCGGCGGCAACAAGCAAGGGTACGCTAATGTAATTATCTATGGAACCCATTTATAATAACTCCTTAATTATCTTTATAATTCTAACATTGAAATTTTCAATCGTCAAGTTTTATATAATTATCGGCAGAATTTATTGAAATAGCCCTACGTAAAACGATTCTTGTGAAAAAATTTTTAATCCGTTTGTGCAAAGGAATTCTGTAATATCGGCCAAAATCCTGTACAGCCTTGTCTATGGAAACATCATCACCGAAATTCTGCTTGAGAGAATCCCAGTAACGCACAATCCATACATACATGTCTGCTAAAGTTCGTTTTGGGAACTTATGAAGGATGTGACATTTTCTTACAGAGGTAACAATAGGCAGATAAACCCTGTTAAACCATGATTCTACGGCTGTATCCAGGGTAACTTCCTCTTCTTTTCCCTGATTCATGTAGTATTTGTGGGTTAAAATGTGGTTATAGATAACGTCATAGCGTCCTGTCCGCGAAAAATCCAGGCACCAGTAGTCGGTTATGTCGCCAAAGCCTGTTTCTGCATAAAAAAGTCTTTTTTCGTAGTTGATAATCTGCTTAATGATATCCTGCATGTTTTCGGGACGGTTAAGCTTGATTTCGCTTTGAAGGGATACAACTTCGGCATCTATAAACTCTGTTCCGCGTGATTTTGCTACCGAAACCCTGTGATTTCCGTCGCGTACAAAGTACAGGCCCGAAATTTCATAAACCTTTATAGGCGGAAGGATAATATCCTTGAGTGCAGCCTCGTCCACATGCTCCCATCTGTTGCGCAAATGTGAGCTTTTTGGAAAAAAATGATTATCAAAGTCGTTATATCGTCCTTCGCTTCCTACAATTTTATCTATTGGAATAACCTTCATGCCTAAATAAGTTTCGTTTGTAGGCTTTAAAAGCTGTTTTACATCGTTGAGCGAAATAAGGGAAACTTCTTCCGGCGTCAAAAAGTGCTGAATTTCGTTAAAAAAAGCCTTATTTCTTGCCTTGGTAAAGTCTTCCTCAGGTGTCTTATCGTATAAATCCATTTTTCCTCCCTTATGGATATTCAATCAGCCAGTGTGCATATGCATTAAGTATTGTTGTGTCTCCGCTTTTTGTAATGCGGTTTTCCCTTGCGTCATAAAGGTGAATGTGCCCGTGAACCATAAGAGAAGGCTTGAACTTCTGGATAAACCAGTTAAAGCATTCAAAACCCTTGTGGCACGGATCTTCCTTGTCATGAATATGCCGCGGACTGGCGTGGGTCAGCAGAATGTCCAGGTATCTGCCGTATCGTATTTTATTTCTGATGAGGGCCGGAACCATCATCAAAAGTCTGAGCTTCATCTGTCGTTCGGTATACTGATTAAGTCCCTTGTTATACATTAAGGAACCGGAAACCCCCGCAATAAGGAGCGGAGTGCGTTTTCCTGTTTTTGGGTCTGTATAGGCAAGGCTGTTGTCTTTAAGTACCTTAAAGCCTGCGTAAGTACCGCCGTGACCATAATAAGCGTCTCTTGCCTGTTGAACTTCGGAAGGAACAAAGGATGCGGATTTATGGTAATGTGAAAAATCATTAAGATTGTGGTTGCCGAATACAAAATAGGTAGGCTTATTGAGCATTGTAACTATAAAATCAACATAATCCAGCGGTAAATCGCCTGCGCACAATACAAGGTCAACATCAGAAAAAACTTGCTTTACATTCTGATTGTATATAAGAGGATCTACATAGTCCGAAACGCAGAGAATTTTCATTTATTCTGTAGAGCCAGCACTGGAAAGAACTGATTCAAGTTTGATTTTATCTATAAGCTCCAGAGGACGACCTTCTGCCGTATGTCTTGCGGCATTGGAATATCCCGAAGATGAAAATAAGAATGCTTTCTGACAGTTAGAAGATTTCATTGCATCCAGGGTTTCGCGTACAATGTCGTCTTCTACAGGATTTGGTTCGCGGAAGAAACGGAACATAGAGGTCTGCTTGCGCATATTTCTCCAGCCTTCGGTTGCCTTGTCGGTTCCGATAATCTGGCAGCCCCATTTCATGCCGTTACAGGAAACTGCCTGGTGCTTAAGGGCTTTTTCTACAGCATTCTTGCAGATTATATTGAATTCTTCGTTGCTGCAGGTAAGGTAATCCTTAAGATAGTCGTTTGCCTGAAGGTCTTTATATTCAGAAAGCTTGGCAGAAACATCGCGGAATGCCTTGTTGCGCTTGTAAATCTGTTCCCACTGTTCAATTGCCTTATCAATCTGACGGCTCTTTTCGTAGCAGGTAGCCAGGAAATAGCGGGCATAAAGGGTTTCGCCGTTAAGATTTTCTTTATCAAGTTCAATGGCACGCTGAAAATCAAGGGCTGCGTTATCATAGCGGTTGGCAAGCATATAGCATGAACCGTGTTCAATAATAGCCTTCTGCTTGATTTCAGGGTCACGCTGTGCTTTTTCAAAGGATTTTATGGCAGCTCCAAGGTCCTTGCCGTCTTTTTCGATTTTTCCAAGATAATAATAGGAAGAATATGTGTCCGGGCTAAGCTTAATTGCTATATCAATTTCTTTTTTAGCTTCGCCAAAGTTCTTTGTTCTGTAATGCATAAGACCAATTTCGGCATGAGCCTTGGCATGTCTTGTATTGAGCATAACGGCCTTCTGCATAAAGCCCATTGCTATATCATAACGGTTTGCTTCTTCGTAAAGGTGGCCTGCATTATAAAAGTTTTCTGCATTGCGGGGCTCAAGCTTGGTCAAAAGAAGGAAGTTTTTAAGTGCTTCCTGCAGCTGGTTGTATTTCATGAGCAGCTGTGCATATTCCTGGCGGAAAGGAAGCTCGTCAAGCTGTGGTCCAAAAAGGGCGTTTTCATTAACAAGCTTATATTCAATAATGGCAAGCTCAGGTTTATTTTCTTTAAGGTAGGCTTTTCCAAGGTAATAGTGTGCTATAAAGTTTTTAGGGTCCTTGGCCAGAATCTGCTTGGCTATTTTGATGGCATTCTGTGTTTTTCCCTGTTTGATAAGCTTTGGAATGGAGTCTACTTTCTTAGGCGCAATCGAGCTTTTGATTATGAAAAAAACTAATCCTATTATAAAGACAGCCAGAACACATACTGCAACTATTGCAAAGGGACTCATGGCTTTTCCTCCTCCAAAAACTTTTTGGTTACTTAAACTTTAGTTATTGGTTATAATATATAAAAAAATATAGTAAATTTATATAGCACCGATAATAAGAATATTAAATTTAAATCCTTATGTCAAAGGGGTTTGCATATGAATAGGAAATATATTTTTTACGCTGTAGTTTTCTCTTTTTTGATGTGTACAGGTACTGCAGCATTATTTGCCGAAAGCGAAGGCGAAAAGCTTTTTAAAAGCAATAGACCTGCAGAAGCACTGCTTTTTCTGGAGGATGAAATAAAGAACGGAACAGCCTCTTCTGCTGCGTGGAATTACCTTGGGCTTGCATATTTTCAGACAGGAGACTATCAGAACTCTGTAGATGCATTTGCAAGAGGACTTAAGGTGCCTTCTACAAACAAAAAGATTCTTGCCTTTAACCAGGGAAATGCTTATTATGCAATGGGTGACTATGAAAATGCCGCAAAAAGCTATACACTTGCATTATCTGCAGATCCAAAGTTTACACAGGCTTTATTAAACCGTGCAAATTCAAATCTTATGGCTCAGAAGTATCCGGAGACTATTACGGATTATGAACGTTTTATTGTTATGGAGCCACAGGATCCGCAAAGACCGCAGATAGAGCAGCTTCTTGCACTTTTAAAGCAGGAGGTTGTGCGCCAGGAAGAAGAAGCACGTGTTGCAGCCGAAGAAGCCGCACGCATTGCCGAAGAAGAAAGGCGTATGGCCGAGGAGCTTGCCCGCCAGAGGGAAGAGGAAGAAAGGCTTGAAGCAGAAAGACGTGCCGAAGAGGAGCGTCTTGCAGAACAAAGGCGTGCAGAAGAAGCTGAGCGCCGCCGTAAGCTGCTGGAGGATGTTGCAAATTCCCTGCAGAATACGGATTCTACAAACATGACATCGGGTACAGAAGACCTGATCGATTATGATTTTGAATCAGAACTTGATTAAATATGTCATTGTAAGCTGTAAACGAAGTAATCTATAAGAAGGGGAATATATGGATACAAAAAAAATCATCGACTTTATTAAAAAAAATAAAAAGCCCATTATCATTATATCAGCTGCAATTATTTTAATAATAATTCTTTTATGTACAGTCAAAGGTTGTTCAAATAAAAGATCATCCGGTGCGCGTACAAATGTATGCAATCTTGCACGTACCTATGCAGAACGTGGTGAATATGACCGTGCCTTGAACAAGCTTGATGCATATCTTGAAAAGCACGGCGATGATGAAGAAGTATGGTCTTTGTGGAATAGTATTCTTGATATGAAAAAGGCCGCAGAAGGTGATGGTTCAGGCAGCTTTGCGGGGCCAAACGGCGGTTATGCAGACCAGCTTAAGATTGATGTAGATACATCGGGTATTTCAAGTGCAATGCAGGATTCACTTTCTTCGATGAAGGATGCACTGGAAGAATCAAACAAACAGGCAGAAGAAAACCGCAGGGCTATGGAATCCCTTATGAAAAGCCAGCAGCAGGCCGAAGAAAGACGACTTGCGGATCAGCAGGCAGAAGCAGCACAGAAAAAAGCTGAAGAAGAAGCTGCCGCAGAGCTTAAACGCCAGCAGGAAGCAAAGCGTAAGGCAGAAGAAGAAGCCCTTGCAAAGAAAAATGCAGAGCTTAAGAAAAAGATTGACGCAGTAAACGAACAGATAAGACAGGGTGAAACTGCCCTTGCCATGGGAAATATTGAAGAAGCCATGAGGCATTTTAATATGGCAGACAGCAGTATTCCTTCGGAAGCAGGAAGCTCATTCCTTGCATCAAAGGAATCGGAAATTGCTCAGGCCCTTTACGAAGCTGCACAAAAGGCAGATACACCGGAGAAAAAAGCTCAGCTTATGAATAATGCTGTTGCAATGGCACAAAAGGCAATCAAAGCAAATCCTAAGGATGCGGCTGCACATTACATAATTGCACAGAATGCACTTGATAATAAGGATTATAACACTGCGCTTGCCGAAATGAAGGCTGCCGTTCAGTATGATCCTAACAATTACCTTTACTGGTACAACCTTGGAAAGATTCAGTATACACTTGGAAAATACAGCGAAGCCGCTTCTTCATTTACAAAGTCCTGCGAGCTCAAGGGAGATTATGCTCCAAGCCGCTATAACCTTGGACTTACACAGAAAAAGCTTAAAAATGATACTGCCGCCCTTGCTGCATTCCGCAAAACTATTGATATTGATCCTCGCCACGAAAAAGCATATCTGGAAGAAGCAAGAATTCTGGCAGACCGTCAGGATTATTCCGGGGCAATTGACGCCTATAAATCTGTACTTAAGATAAACAATATCAATGTCCAGGCCGCTATGGGACTTGGAAGCGCATACTACCAGAAAAAGAATTATTCCGAAGCCGAAGACAGCTACAGAAGGGCATTAACAATGCTTTCTCCAAGCGAAAACATGACCCTTACAAAATACAATCTTTCTGCAGTTCTTTTTGATGACGGAAAAATTGCCGACGCCGAAAAATATGCGCGCGAAGCTTACGAAGAAAAGAATTACCTTAAGAACGATGCTTCAAAGGTAAATGTTGTATATAATTACGCACTTGTGCTTGATAACCAGGGTAAGGTAGATGCCGCAATTCCGGTTTACATGGAAGTTTTAAAGATTAATCCTGACCATGCCAAGACAAAGATTAATCTTGGTGTAATGTACATTACTCTTGATCCTCCAGAAACCGATATGGCTCTTAACCTGTTTATGCAGGTTTACAAAAACGACAAGAATAATATCGAAGCAAACAACAACCTGGGTAAAGCATATCTTTTAAAAGAAGATTACGACAATGCAGTTCAATATTACCAGAATGCATTGAGACTTGATCCTAAGAGCGATTCTATCCGTGCGAATCTTGCCAAGGCTTATGCTCAGGCAGGAAACTATGATCTTGCAAAATCCACCTATACAGAGCTTTTAAAGACTGACAAGCAGAACTGGGATGCCTGTATAGAACTTGCCAAGGTATGCATGCAGCTTGGTGATAACGCCGGTGCAGAAAAATGGCTTGTATACGTTCAGGAAAAAAATCCATCGTATAAAAAGTCTGAGGTTGCCGGTTTGCTGAACAGTATCGGACAGTAATGTTTTTTAAGTTCGCTTTACAAGTTCAAATAACTTTTCGCGAGATATAACTGTGTATATAGGTCTTCCATGAGGGCAGTGCGGGTCTTCAAGCGTAAATGCCTGTTCCACAAGCCGCGCTGCAGTTTCATCATCAAGTACATATCCGTCCTTAACAGCCGCCTTGCATGCTGTCATTGCGGCTACAGAACGGATTATCTGCTCGGGCTCTACATTCTTTACAAAAATCAATGAACGTAAATCATACTCAGTTCCGGTCCAGCGCTCAGGAATGGATGTAATTTCCCAGTAGCCGTCTTCTTTTTTTTCTGCATCAAAACCAATCTGTGCAAGTCTTTCCTTAAGCTTTTCCAGCTGGTTATCCTGAGCTTTTGATTCTGTGCGGATTTTATATGGTATTAAAAGAGACTGCCTGCCGCCCTGGCTTGCCATAATCTTGTCAAAAAGAATTCGTTCGTGGACGGCATGCTGGTCAATTATATAAAGGCTGTTGTTTTTTTCTGCCAGCAGGAAGGTGCCGAGTGCAGGGCCTATGTATCTTATTTTTGGTTTTTCTTCCTGTGTTGCAGTAAACTCCTTAGAAAAAGACTGCAATGCTTCTTCTGCCAGGTCTGAAACCTTCTTTGCCGCAGAAGGCATAAACTTAGACCGCAGGTCGTGAACATAAGTGCTCCCTGAGCTTGTAGAAGCGCTGCTATACTGAATATGCCTTTGATAATTGTCCTTTTGTACAGCAGCGGTCCCTGTGGTCCCTGTGGTCCCTGAGCTTGTCGAAGGGGTCGAAGGGATCGAAGGGCTCTCAAAAACAGGTTCATCCGCAGGCTTATCATTTACAAAATTCTGATATGTATAATTGTGATAAAACGCACGTAAAGAAGAGCTTATTCCATGGTGAATATCAGAGATATCAGAAAACCTTGCCTCTCGTTTTGCCGGATGAATATTAAAATCTATGAGCTTTGGATTTACCTGAACAAAAACACAGGCAACAGGGTAGGTTCCGTTTGGAAAAAATCCCTGTCCGCCATATTCAACTGCCTGCACAAGCGAATATTCCTGAATGCGTCTTCCGTTTGCATAAATAAAAATGTCTTTTTTGCTGGAACGGCTTACTGCAGGTTCACCTGTTATTACCGTAAAGCTCCAGTCAGGTTCGCTGCCACCGGCACTGCCTTTTACCTCGTAAAAAAGATTTCTGTCATATTCATAACGGTTTGCATCTACAAATCTGTCGCGTAAGCTCTGTCCCGCAGGAAGATCCAGCTTAACTTCTCCGTCAGAAATAAAACGGAAAGCAATGTCGGGTCTTGCCATAGCTTTTTCTATAAATGTATTACGGCACATTAAACCTTCGGTAGCGGGGCGCTTTAAAAATTGTCTACGGGCAGGGTAGTTTTCAAAAACTCCTTCTACCTGTACGATTGTTCCGTTTACCGGTGTAACGGCCTGCAGATTATGGTCTGTTGTAATGCTGGCACTCATTTTCCAGCCGCCGCTTGTTATGCAAAGTCTTGCCGCAGCCGCAATAGAAGCCAGTGCTTCTCCACGAAAACCCAGTGTCGAAAGATTCAATAAATCTATTTCTGTAGAAATTTTGCTAGTTGCATGAGGGCGGGCACAGTTGATAAGGTCTTCCTTAGTCATGCCGCAGCCGTTATCATTTACGCGTATTTTTTCTATACCGCCGCCTGCAATTTCGACCGTAATTGAATCTGCCCCTGAGTCTATGGCATTATCCATAAGCTCGCGCACAATGGCATTAGGCCTGTCAATTACCTCTCCGGCGGCAATTTTGCGTGCAACTTCTGCATTTAAGGTTCGTACCGGGTTATTTACACTCATTTTCTGGTTCCGTTAACCTCGCCCTGTTCAGAAAAATCATCAAACTGAGGCTTGTTTCCGTTTTCCATTGGCTCCGGCTCATTCATAAGAATCTGAACCTTGCCTTCAATTTCATCAAGCTGTTTTTCCATGCCAGCCGCAAGCTTAATTCCTTCCTCAAAATCCTTAAGGGCATCTTCAAGAGAAATATCGCTTCGCTTTATGTCCATTGTAAGCTGCTCAAGCTTGTTTAAGTTTTCTTCAAATGTGTTCATTCTATCACCTTTGCCTTTATTTTGCCCTGAGCCGGTGTAATCGTTAGCGTAGCTCCCGTCTGCACCTGACCGGCACTTCTAATAATATTTCCATTTTCATCGCAGACCATAGAATAGCCGCGTTTAAATATAGTTTCCGGACTTGCATTTTCTAAAATTGTCTTATATCCGTCCAATTTTACCCTGTAGTCCCGTATTTTTGCCTTGATTTCGTCTGTTAAATCTGTTTTTGCCCTGTCAAACCTGTTCAAAAGCGGCTGCTGAATGCTTCTGAATCTCAATTCCAGAGAAGAAGGGTCAAAGGTTTTAATCAAAAGGCGCTTGTTGTCAATTTTTCCCTTGATATTTTCATAAAGCTCGGAACGATACTCTGCAATCTGCTGTGTAATATCACTCAAAAGCGGAACTGCAATCTCTGCCGCCGCAGAAGGAGTTGCCGCCCTGCAGTCTGCCGCATAATCACTCAAAGCCCAGTCAATATCGTGTCCTACAGCAGAAATAACCGGAATTGAAGAACCTGCAATTGCACGAACGACATTTTCATCACTAAACGGAAGCAGATCTTCTATAGAACCGCCGCCTCTGCCAACAATAAGAATGTCGCAGAGCTTATAAAAATTGGCAATTTCTATCATTTTTATGATTGATGGAGCCGCTTCTTCTCCCTGCACAACAGCCGGAAGCACAATAACGTTCATTGTTCTGTTTCTGCGTCCTGTTACCTGAAGAATATCGCGGATTGCAGCACCGTTTGGACTTGTAACAACACCAATTGTCTGAGGAAACTGTGGAAGTGATTTTTTCCTTGAATCATCAAAAAGGCCTTCGGCTGCAAGCTTCTGCTTACGCTGTTCAAGCATCATCAGAATGTTTCCAGAGCCTGCCGCTTCCATCTTGTTTACAATAAGCTGGTAGTTTCCATGCGGTGCATAAACCGAAATATTACCCGTACAGCGGACCTTGTCTCCATCTTTTGGCTTAAAATTAAGCGAGTAGGCCGCACCCCTGAACATTACGGAACGCAGCTGGGAATCGTTATCCTTGAGAGTAAAATAAATATGACCGGCGCTGGAAGGTTTAAAATTGGAAATTTCGCCTTCGACAGTTATAGTTCTGAATGCACCTTCAAGAATTTCTTTTATATATGAAGTAATCTGCGTTACAGAAAAGACTTGATTAAGCAGTGTCTGAGCGTTTTCCATAGTCTATATTTTATCTTAATTCCATTAACTTGTGCAACCAATTGCCGATAAACAAGTTGATGAAAAGTATTGTTGTTTTATTTGACGAAAAGAATAAATATGAAAATGAGAAGGTCTTTGACGGAAAATCTGCCATTGAACTTTGTAATCAAGCTGCCTCTACACTGGGTTTTAAGGTAGAAACAGTCAGTAATCTTACTGATATTGCTTCGCTTTTTGACTGTCTGGCTTCAATTTGTACCCAAAACTCAAGTGATTCAGTAATTTTTTCCTTTGCAGACTGTCCTTTTTTGAATAAAGAGCTTACCCAGGAGCTTTTAGACACTCATTTTGAATATAAAGCTGAATATACCTTTGCTGAAGGCTATCCTGACGGCTTTGCCCCAGAGGTTTTGGACAGCGGTACTGTAAAAATACTTGCAGAACTTGCTCATACAACTG
Organism: Treponema sp.; assembly: GCA_017550685.1. Classification (GTDB taxonomy): domain Bacteria; phylum Spirochaetota; class Spirochaetia; order Treponematales; family Treponemataceae; genus Treponema_D. Next base: position 25,698 of record JAFZOJ010000147.1, read on the forward strand.
CAGAACAGACAGGTAAAAAGAAAATCACCCGTTCTGCCGTAATGGATCTCATAAAAACAGACATTAATTCATTTGAAGTTGAAACAGTGCTTGCTCCTGTAGACTGGCGCCTTTTCCGCTTTAATTTTAACTGTTCCAAAAAAGAAAACTTCATAGCCTGTACAAAGCTTTATGAGCTTACAGGTGGCAAGGGCAGTGCCGCAGATCTTTCAAAACAGGCTGCAGAATGTCCTGCGATCCTTAAAACAGTTCCGGCCTTTTATAACCTCCAGCTGGCACAAAAATGCAGCGGAAAATGTTCCTATTGTCCTTATCCGCAGGCAGTTAAAGCCTTGTCCGGCAATGGACCTGAAGCCTGCAACGGCATTATGGACACAAAAAAGGCCCTGGACCTTATAGAACAGATAGAAAAATACTCAGGAGAAGCTGTAATAGGCCTTTCTGCCTGGGGCGAATGCTTTAATCATCCGGATTTATACAAAATAATAGAAAAAATCCTTAGTTACGAAGGACTTTCTGTATTTATAGAAGCAGACGGAAATTCAATTCCACAGGATTTTGCAGATAAACTTGCCGCACTTACCCGGAATGCCAAAGAAAGAACCAACGGCTGGCAAAAGGTTATGGTAGTTGTTTCTATGGATGGTTTTACAGAACAGACCTGCAAGGCTTTACGCGGAAACGACTTTGATTTACAAAAGGCTGTGGAAGCAGTTACCGCTCTTGAAAACAAGGTTCCTGGCTGCATTTATCCTCAATTTGTTCGCATGAACCAGAACGAAACAGAACTCGAAAGCTTTTTCCGCTACTGGAATGAAAAAACAAATCCTAGCCACGGCAACTTTATAATTCAAAAACATAATAATTTTGCAGGATTACTTAAAAACGAAGAGCCTGCAGACCTTTCTCCGCTGGATAAAAATCCATGCTGGCATATCAGACGCGAAATTACAGTTTTATACAATGGAGACTGTCCATCCTGCTACTGCCGTGTTCTTGGCAATATAACAGGCAATGTTTTTGAAGAAGGTATAGATGCAGTCTGGAAAAAAATGGATAAAGAGCTTGGATGCGGAGGTTGCGATGAGTTTTATACCTTCAACTTTTGATGAGCACCAGATAGACATGACGGTTTTAGGGGGAAGAGTAAATGATTCTCCCGAAGCACTCAATATTTCGGTAATTTTACTCAATTCAAGTGCAAGCCACCTCAAGATTGATGTTTTTCAAAATCTTTTGGGCTGCGGTTTCCGTTCCATTGTATCTGTTGAACACGACAGCTCAAATTATTCAACCGAAGATATATCAAAGAAATTTCCCGAAATTAAATTCCTTTGCCCGCTGGAAAAAGTGACAGACGGAGAAATAATCAACATTGCAATGAGCGAAGTTGATGCAGACTATGTACTTGTACTTCGCGACAGCCTTTATATTCCAAGCGGAGTTGTACTTTCAAATCTTGCACAGCGTCTTACAAGCGATAAAATCTATTGCGTAGTACCGCGCCTTTTGGACAAAAATAAAAACGGACTTCATACAGTTTTTACACCTGGTGCAGAAAAATCTCACTTTGTAATTGACGCCTCAACTTATGTAACTGACGGAAAGAAAACAATTTACCCGAAAGATTATATTGCTCTTTACGACAGAAAAAAGTTTATTCAGCTGGGCGGCTTTGACTACACAATCAAATCTGCTTACTGGCAGAATCTTGACCTTGCACTGCGTTCCTGGCTCTGGGGCGAAGAAACAAGGCTTACAACAATGCTGCAGCTTTCTTATATTGATGAGCCTCCTGTAGATGACAAGACAATTAATCAGGATTACCTTCGTTTTTATCTTAAAAATGAAACTCCAAAATATAAGCTTGAACGCGGAATAATAAAAGCCACCTCATTTCCTCTGTTTTTATTCAGATCTTCGTGCGGTTACCTGGAAGCTAAAAGACAGTTTAATGAAGCAAGGGAATGGGTAGAAAAAAACAAGTACCGCTTTAAGATGGATTTGCAGACCTTTATCCAGAACTGGTTTGCAGAAAAACAGGAATCAGAAAATGAAAAATAAAAGGGCAGTAATAATACAGTGCAGATTATCCTCTACAAGATTACCGGGAAAGGCTTTAAAGCTCCTTGGCGGTAAAACCGTGCTTTCCTGGGTGCTCAATTCCATGAAAAAAATCAAGGCAGATCGATATTTTGTTGCAACAGATTTTGAGTCTTATGATACACTCCTGCCGGTCTGTAAGGAAAATGGTTTTGAATGCTTTGCCGGAGAACTTGATGATGTACTTAAACGTTTCTGCGACCTTATAAAAAAAATCAAGGTTAATACAATAATTCGTGCCACTGCAGATAATCCTTTCCTTTTTTACGAAGCAGCACAGGCCAGTCTTGACGAGTTTGAAGAGCGACAGAAAAAAAAGAAGAAGTGCGCATATCTTACCTTTACAGGTCTTCCACATGGTTCGGGCGTAGAAATTATGGATGCCCAGACCTTGCTCGAGGCTGCCGAACAGACAGATAATCCTTACGACCACGAGCATGTAGGTCCAGCCTTATATAATCACAAGGAAAAATTTGTCTGCGAATTTGTTAAGGCACCGTCACGTTTTTATAACCCAGAGCTCCGCACAACAATAGATACTTTTTCTGACTATCTCAGGGCTATTTCAATTGTAAATTACCTTGGAATTACAGAAGGCAAAAGAAAAAAATGGGAGCCTTATACAACCGAACAGATTCTCGACGCCTGTAAATCTGACTTTGTACAGAATCCTTTAGTATATGTTCCTTCCGTAACAAAGGGGCAGGGAACCGGACATCTTCACCGCTGTCTTGCCGCCGCAATCGGAACAAAAGGCTTTATATACATTCCCAAGGACAGCACTCTTGCCGAGTTACCGTCAATCATCAGCGAATACATGGAAAAAGGCCTTGAGCAGACTCAGATTATAAATGAACTTCCTGACCAGACCTTTTCTCCGGTCATTGTTACCGACTGTTTTAAGCTCAATTCCCAGCAGGCAAAACAGTTTTACAATTGCAAAAAGCTCATTTCCATTGACGAAGGAAGCGACTATACACAGTACTGCGATTATCTTTTAGATATAATTCCGTCCTACGACTGCCAGCGTCTTCCAAATCTTTTTGACACAAGCTATATAGTAAAGCCTGTTAATGTAAGACAGAATAAATCACTCAATATAGAAAAAGTTCTTGTTTGCATCGGAGGAGAAGATCCTGCAGGTCTTACTGTTCCGGCTGTGCGTTCAATTGCAAAAGTACTTCCTGGTGCCCAGATTACTGCAATCGTAAGCAATGTAGAAAAATACAGCGATATGGTTCAGATAAACTTTATACCACCTGTAGAAAACCTTCGCGAAAAAATATATGAATACGACCTTGTAATTACACATTACGGCCTTACAGCTTTTGAAGCAGCCTTTGCCGGATGTGCAGTAATTATGCTTGCAACAACAAGGCTCCACGAAAAACTTGCACAAAAATATGATTTTGCCTTTATTCAGGGAAAAATTGATTCCGTAAAAATGCAGCAGGCACTTGAATCAGAAAAGCTTCATCCGTCACTCATTTTAAGCCCGGAACAAAAATCTCTGGACCAGTGCCTCAGTAAGCTTGCCGCAGGAACAAGAATCCTTTGTCCTGTCTGCCGCACCCAGCCTCAGGTACCGGACCCTGTAATTTCAAGAAATGCCGGAAGAACTTACAGACGCTGTAAAACCTGTGGGCTCGTATACATGTCATTCAGCTCCGAAGAAGAAAAGGAATATAAAAAGTCCTACTTCTTTGAAGATTATAAAAAGCAGTATGGTAAAACATACCAGGAAGATTTTGATTCAATCAAAAAGCAGTGTGAACGACGTATTCAGACAATTAAAAGCCTGGAACAGCCTGGAGCCGGAAAAAATTATCTTGATATAGGCTGTGCCTACGGACCATCTCTGGCAGCCGCAATGGAAAACAAGCTCAATCCTTTTGGAACAGATATTTCTCAGGACGCAATCCGCTATGTTAAAAACGAGCTTCATTATCCTGCCTGCTGCTCAGCCTTTCCGGATATGGACAGCGAAAAAGAATTTGGAATTTCAAAATTTGACTGCATCTCAATGTGGTATGTTATAGAACATTTTAAAGATCTGGACAGCGTGCTTTCAAAAATCTCTTCAATTATCAAAGACGGCGGAATCTTTGCCTTTGCAACTCCTTCTGGCGAGGGTGTTTCCGCTAAAAGCGACCCGGATCATTTTTACACAATCAGCCCTACAGACCATTTTTCAATCTGGGAACCACACAGAGCCCAGAAAATCCTTGCTAAATATGGTTTTGAAGTAGTAAAAACAGTATCTACAGGTCATCATCCCGAGCGTTTCCCTTCAATCAAGCAGTCTCAGGCCAAAAAAGACAGCCTCAGATGGAGACTCACAGATAAATACTCAAAAGTTATGCAGCTTGGCGATACCGTCGAAATCTACTGCCGTAAAAGGAAATAATGATGGAAAATATACTCATTCTTGGGGCCGGCCTTATGCAAAAGCCAGCCATTTTAAGCGCAAAAGAACTCGGATATAAAGTAATTACTGTTGATGCAGATAAAAAAGCCGTTGCAATTCCTCTTGCAGATGAATTTTACCAGATAGATTTAAAAGACAGGGATGGTATCCTTGAACTTGCACAAAAGCTCAAAGCCACTCCGGAAGGTCTTGCAGGCGTATTTACAGCAGGTACAGATTTTTCTGCAAGCGTAAGTTATGTCTGCGAAAGGCTTGGTTTGTCTGCTCACAGCTTTAATGCCGCCCTTAACGCAAGCATAAAAACACAGATGCGCAGCTGCTTTGAAAAAGAGCATGTTCCGTCTCCGGCCTTTGTAAAAGTCTGCAAAGATGATATTAATCCCGCTCTTTACGAAACAGTAATCAATAAAATGTCTTTACCTCTGGTAGTTAAGCCTGTAGACAATATGGGTGCCCGTGGCTGCAGAATGGTTCGTTCCCGCGAAGAATTCCTTCCTTCTGTTCAGACTGCCGTAGAATGCTCTCGTACAGGTTTTGCAATTGTCGAAGAATATATGGAAGGCCCTGAGTTTTCCATTGATGCTTTAGTTTACCAGGGCAAGTTTATCGTAACAGGTTTTGCAATCCGCCACATAAAGTATGAACCATATTTTATAGAAGTAGGTCACACAATGCCTGCCGTGCTTGATAAAAAAATGCATGATGAGCTTATCAGTGTATTTGCTCTCGGTGCCAAAGCCGAAGGACTTTCCTGTGGTGCCGCCAAGGCAGATATAAAATATACTTCCAAAGGTCCTATGATCGGAGAAATTGCGGGCCGACTTTCCGGTGGTTATATGTCTGGCTGGACCTATCCTTATGCTTCTGATCTTAATCTTACAAAGCAGGGTATCATTATTGCAGCCGGTAAAAAGCCTGAAGAACTTTTGGTAAAAGCAGTTAAAGTTGATTATACACCTTCTGAACTTTGCAAAAACCTTGAACAGCCGTATGAACTTTTTGAAGTACCATGCGTAAGGACTTCTGCAGAACGTGCCTGGATGAGTATTCCTGGAACCGTTGAATATATAGAAAATATTTCTGATTTTACCGACAGGGCAGTTTTTGATGTACTTCCCCGAGCAACAGTAAAAATCGGAAGTGATGTAGATTTTCCACGCAACAATGTAGAAAAATGCGGAAACATTATTGCAGTAAGTCATGACAGGGAAAGTGCAATCAAGGCTGCACAGGATGCAGTTTCAAATACCTTTATAACACTCAAACCAAACAACAAAAAAACTGATGATTTTTTAAATGCAGTAGAACAGTCAGACGAAGAAGCTTTTCCTCCTTATGCCTTTGTAAAGCTCAATGATGAACAGCTTAAAATCCTTGAGTCACTTGCACCGGTTTTATCAGGAGCCAAAGCCGCTGACAATATTCCAGACTTTCTTAAGTCAAAAGAATTTTTAGAACTTACAGACTGGAACTACAACACAATTTATACGACAGCCCGGAAATTTGATATTCTGCGTCCAAAGCATCCCGAGCTTAATTCAAAGGATTTCTGGTGTGCAGTTATGAGGGGCGGTATTCAGGGTGCAGTTTATTATTCCGATAGTAAAAAATAGTGGTCCTAAAGCTTGTCAAAGGGACGGGGGAAATATGAAAAGAAAAACAGGATTAATTTTTATAACTTTACTTTTTACTCTATGTGCTCAAGTCTTTGCCGCAAATGATATTTCTCTTATGGACAGCTCCAAGCAAAAAGGTATTACCTTTTACTGGGATTCACTTGCAGAGACCGGTATGCTCGAAAAAAACGGACATCAGATAGTTTTCCGCAAGGATGAACAGATTGTAATTCTGGATAACGTAAGAATGTCCATGACAGATGCTCCGGAACTCAAAAACAACAAAATATATGTTTCCAAAAAATTTATGGATGACGCCGAGATTTTATTCAAGGAAAATAATTCTACAATGTTTAAGGTTGGTGCCATTCTTATAGATGCGGGCCACGGCGGAAAAGATCCTGGAGCTTTAAAGACCTACAAAATCAACGGTAAAAACGTAACTATTCAGGAAAAAGACATAAACCTTAAGGTTGCAAAACTTTTGGGAGAAAGGCTTAAGACCGCATATCCGGACAAGCAGATAATTCTTACCCGTAATAAGGATGTTTTCCTTACTCTACAGGAACGAACAGAAATAGCAAACAATGTAAAAGTAGGCAAGGACGAAGCCGTACTTTTCATTTCAGTTCACGTAAATTCATCACTCAATAAAACTTCTTCGGGTTACGAGGTATGGTATCTTTCTCCGGGCTACAGGCGTACGGTTCTTGATAAATCGGCTGCCGGAGATGACAGCTCATTGTTCCCGATCCTCAATTCCATGCTGGAAGAAGAATACACTACAGAATCAATCATGATTGCAAAATTTATTATGGACGGACTTCAAAGCCAGATAGGGGACCAGTCAAAGGCCCGTGGAATAAAGGCAGAGGAGTGGTTTGTAGTAAAAAATTCAAATATGCCTAGCGTTCTCATTGAGCTTGGATTTGTCTCAAACGAAAAAGAAGCCCTGCTTTTAAATGATAATACATACTTGAAAAAAGCCGCTCTTGGAATATATAATGGAGTAGCAGCATTCATAACACATTTTGAACGCTCTAAAGGATTTACTTCTTCAAATGAAAATTGATATTAAAAAAGCATTGCCCGGCATTGTAATTCCTGCATTTCTGGTACTCGTTTTTCTGTTTTCTCTGTGCATGTACATTGCAAAAGGCTATGGCAAAAAATATGTATTTATATTCCCGAGTGTAGACGAAGGAAAATATGTTTTAGAAACAAGATACCTTAAAAACAATCCTGTAAAGGAACCGCTTGAGTATTTTGCTGATGAACTTGTTTTAGGCTCAGGATTGGAGCGTACAAAGTACCTTTTTTCGCCCGGAACAAAAATTCTTTCATGTTTTGAGCGTAATAATATAGTATATATCGACCTTTCTGCCGATATTATACATATGGGAGACAATGTCATGGAAATAAGGGATGGCATTGAACTTCTAAAGAAAAACATCACCAAAAACTTTCCGCATACGGAAGAAATCAAGGTGTGTGTTGATGGAAAATATGCTTTTGAATAGTAAAAAAAAGCGTTGACAAATTAGCATACTTATAAGATAATAGTTTATTATACAAGGCTACATCGAATTAGTATAAAAAAGGAGCTTCAAATGAAGAAGACTTTGAGTTTAATTGCAGCTGCTATGCTGCTGGTTGGTGGCGTTGCTTTTGCTGAAGAAGCTATGCTCATCGATTTTACACAGTTGGATGCTGACTACGAACTTACTGACGCAGATGGTAATGTCGTATCAAAGCAGAATAAGCGTACAACAATGGATTACGCTATCAGTGCAGGTTCAACATTTACTAAGCAACAGAAAGATCTTATGAGAACTTCTTTGTCTCTTCCTGAATGGGAAGTAACATTGAACTCTTCTGCAAAGACTGTTCAGAGCTTGGCAGATTCTACAGTTGTTGCTGCACCGGTAAAGGAATCAGCAGATGTACCGTTCGCAGGACAGAACGTAATGGGTGTTCGCGTTGTATTCCCTACATGGAACTCAAATGCTAATGCCAAGATTGTTCCTCCTTTTGACATTCCTGCTTATGAACCACTTTCAACAGTAAGTGACAGTGGTGAACGTCAGCCTATTGGTGAAGGTGAAGATGCTTCTTCATTCAACGTAGCACAGAACCCTTCTTTCGAAAAGACATTGTTCGAAGGTGGTTTCGGTGTTGTTAAGAATGTTGGAACAATCAAGTCTATTAAAGTTACAACTATGGGTATGCAGTTCCCACACGGACTCTATGTACATCTTACAGACAATGATAACGTAGAACGCCGCTACTTCATGGGATATCTTAGCTTTGACGGTTGGAAGGAACTTCGCTGGAACAACCCTCAGTACATTTCTGAGATCCGCAACCGCGAAATCCGTGTATATCCAATCTATCCACGTGGAACTCCATTCATCAAGTTTGCAGGATTCGAAATCACTCGTGATGCTGCTCACATTGGTGGAGACTTCATCGGATACTTCAAAGACGTAAAGATCATTTATGACAAGGCTCTTCTTACTTCTGACCGCGATATCGCAGATGAAGACCTCTGGGGAATCATTGGAAAGAAAGAAGCTGCTCGTCAGAATGCTGAAATGTCTAAGTTCGGTAACAAGCAGGTTAACCGCTACCTCGAAAAGTCTAAGCTCGCTGCTGAAGATGAATTCACATCAAGCTTGTACGAGGATTCTGACTCTAACGCTCAGAAGAACGGCGGACAGGGTGCTGACGAAAAATAATTAGTAAGCTCTAACCTATATAAAAAAAACACCTCGAGTAATCGGGGTGTTTTTTTTTGTTTAAGATTGTCGGGTCAAGCCCGACAATGACATATTTTGTTATAATCCGATAATGACATATTTTGTTATAATCCGATAATGACATATTTTGTTATAATCCGATAATGACATATTTTGTTATAATCCGATAATGACATATTTTGTCATTCCCGGACTTGACCCGGGAATCTTTTTATTTAATTGCATTATCCTTAATATAGTTTATAATTATATTTATGAAGAATAATTCTCATATTCCTTCCAAGGAAAAAATCAGAAAGCTTTACGAATCTTATGCAGAATATTTTGCAATCGTCATGGAAAATATAATTGATATTCTTCATGCAGAGGTAAAATTAAACGCGCAGCCAACCTATAAAAGCCGTGTAAAAAGCTTTAACAGTTACTATAAAAAAATCCTCCGCCTTAAACCCGAAGAAACAAAGGATTCTGATTCTCTGGTCCTTCTTACTGATATGATGGGTATAAGAATGATCTGTGCCTTCCTGGAGGATATGCAGCTTGGACTTGAGCAGATTAAAAAGACTTTTGAAATAAAAGAAATAGAAGTAAAGGGTGCAGAAAAAAAGTTTTCGGAATTTGGGTATGAATCAATTCATGTACTTATAAAGATTCCGGACAGCTGTAAGCCGCCTGTAGAGCTTTTTGAAGGCCTTAAGCCTCTTGGAGAAAATCTTGTCTGCGAAATCCAGATTCGTACCATTTTGCAGGATGCCTGGGCCGAAGTAGAACACGAGCTTATTTACAAAACCGAATTTAATCCTTTTGATATCCCTTTGCGCCGCAAGCTTGCTTCGCTTAATGCAATGCTTTCTCTGGCAGATATTACCTTTCAAGAAATCCGTGATTATCAGAACAGGCTTCAGAAGGAGCTGGAAGACCGCAGGCATTCGTTTTACGATATGGCCGACAGTATTCTTGACGAAAAACCAAAGGATAAAGTCGAAGACGACAGCATAAACAGAATCTCTCCGTTTGTTTCGGGAACTATTGACGAAATGCTTTTGCGTGCTATTCATGCACATAACTCCGGCAACCTTGAAGAAGCAGTTACAATCTATACAAAGATTCTGGAAGCAGTTGATCCTTCGGATAAGAATGTAATTGCAGTAATCCGAAAGCACAGGGGCATGGCATATTTCAGTATGAATAACTTTGATGCAGCCCTGCAGGATTTTGATATAAGTCTTCAGTATGATCCAAAGGCATTCCGTACATATTATTACAAGGGTATTGTATGTGCCATCCAGAAGAATTATGAATGGGCTATAGAAAACTATTCTAAGTCGCTTGAAATAAACGAATTTCAGGCTCATACCTTCTTCCGACGTGCCATGGCCTGGTATGAGCTTCAGGAATACGAAAAAAGCATGAACGACCTGAATAACGCCCTGAATCTTGGCATGCCGCCAGCCGACTGCAAGGTTCTTCAGGAAAAATTGACCAAACAGTTTGGCTTAAGTGTGTAATTTTTCTTGTATTGCGGCATCAGACTCTTGACCATATTTTCATATTTTGATATATTATTAAAACCAATCAGAAATGATTGTATGTCTCCTTCGTCTAGTGGTTAGGACATCGGGTTTTCATCCCGACAACAGCAGTTCAATTCTGCTAGGAGATGTAAATAAAAATGCTCACCATACGGTGAGCATTTTTATTTTAAGAGTATTTTGCTTGCTCGCAGCGGCTCGCATTTTTGCTACGCAAAAACCGCAAAAACTCTGCTGCGTTGGATCTTTTGTGCTCGCTAAAGAGCTCGCATTTTTTACTGCGCAAAAAAAACAGCAAAACTCGTGTACTTTGGTGGGGTGTTGCTCGCGGGCATGGGGTCCCTGAGCCTGTCGAAGGGCGTATTGTGGTGGGAATGGAACAATTTGAAGAATCTGATAAACAGGAGACTCGGGAAATATCGCTGATTGATTGCGAGGAGGCTGGGGGGTATATTGCATCTGGCGGGGCGCTTTCTAAAATATCGCAGTCTTTTGAAGAGAGGCCGGTTCAGATTGAGCTTCTTAAAAGCATTGCAAAGTCATTTAATCAACAGCATATAGGTGTTTTTGAGGCAGGAACCGGTGTCGGTAAATCTTATGCTTATCTTATTCCTTCAATCCTGTGGGCAATCAAAAATAAAGAAAAAATCATCATTTCTACCGGAACAATAAACCTTCAGCAGCAGCTTTGCGAAAAGGATATTCCTGCGGTAATAAAAATTCTTGGTAAAAAAATCAAATTTGTACTTGTAAAAGGCCGCCAGAACTATATCTGTAAGCGTCGTCTTATGGAAACTGCTTCTGTCCTTGATTTGTTCGAAGATGAAACAGAAGAAATCAAACGCATTGCAGACTGGGAAGAAAACTGTTTGACCGGTTCCAAGAGTGATATGACCTTTATGCCTTCGGAAAATGCCTGGACCAAGGTTAATTCCGAAAGCGATGCCTGCATGGGAAAACGCTGTCCCTTCTTTAATGAATGCTATGTAATGAAGGTTAGAAAAGAAGCCGCTTCTGCAGACATCATAGTTGTTAATCATCATCTTTTGTTTGCGGACATAGAATCCAGAATGAATGGAGCGGGCTACACAGATGCTGCAGTACTTCCTCCATACAGGCACATTGTTTTTGACGAAGCCCACGGAATAGAAAGTGCTGCAACCAGCTTTTTCAGTAACAGCTTTAATCGTTTTAAGATAAATAAATTTGTTTTTCAAATGTACCGCAAAAGAAAGGGTACGGAATTCGGGCACCTTTGTTCAATTGCAGTTTTTTCAAAGAGCGGCGAAAAACTAGAAGAAGCCTATGACCTTACAAACAGAATAAAAAATGCCCTTTTAAATCTTGAAATTGCCGGCAAGGACCTTATGCAAAATGAATATACCATGCGTCTTTACGAAGCAACTTCAAGAAACTTTGGACCTTTCCTGGTTTCGGCACAGGAGCTTGCTCAGGCATTGGGCAACTTTACAAATCTGGTCCGCGTAATTATGGAAGGTGTTGCAGACGAAGACAAGGATATTCCTTCAATGTGGGAAGCAAAAAGCATTCTGCGTAACCTTGATTCTTATGTAATACTGCTCAAAAACTTTTCACTCTGGGAAGAAAAACGGGAAAATGTATACTGGCTGCAGATGAAAAAGCTTTCTTCTGATATAAGCCGTAACGAATCAGAACGCGATTATATCACGCTTACAGAAACTCCTCTGGATATTTCTGGCTTAATGCGTGCTGGTGTTTTTGAAGAAATGCAGAGTGTTATATGTACTTCTGCAACCTTGACTACCGGTAAAGATTTCCGCTACTGGGCCGCAAGAACGGGAGTTTCCTTTATGGAAGAAGGCCGTGTAGAGTGCAAGGCATTTCCTTCACCATTCCCGTATGATAAGAACATGCTTTTTGCAGTTCCCAAGGATGCACCTTTACCTCACGAAAGCGAATACCAGCAGTGGATAGAAATGGCAATTCCAAAATTAATTCAGGCTTCGGAAGGAAGAACCCTGGTTTTGTTCACTTCGTATGAATCTTTAAAAAGCGCACATAAAACTACCATATGCATGCTTCCGGGTTTTAATGGCCTTATAATGAAGCAGGGTGAAGATGATAACTCAAGACTCCTTGAAAAATTTAAGAACGAAAAAGAAAGCGTACTTTTTGCAACCGACTCGTTCTGGCAGGGAGTAGATATTCCGGGCGACTCATTAAGCCAGGTAATAATAGTTAAGCTTCCGTTTACAGTACCTAATGATCCTGTTTTTACAGCACGTTCCGAAGCCATAGAAAAACGAGGCGGAAATTCGTTTATGGAGCTTAGTGTTCCAGAGGCCGTTATCAAATATCGTCAGGGTATAGGCAGACTCATAAGACGCAGTGATGACAGAGGCGTTGTAGTTGTCCTGGACAAACGTATTTATGAAAAACGTTACGGTATGGCCTTTATTTCGAGCATGAGTGAATGCAAAAAAATCTATGAACCGCTCAGCGAAATGTGCAAATCAATCAAACAGTTTATTTTTCAATAAAAATATTGTAGAATAATTTAAGGAGTTAATATGCGAAGTTTTATAACTTTTCTTGCCCTGGCTTTTCTGCTTGTACCAATTGCTCTTGGGCTTGCAATCACTTATCCTTTTTCTAAAAAAACAGCCAGAAGAATTTCAGAATATTGTGTTAAAAAAATGCCTCCAAAGGTTTTTGGTGTGCTTGAAAAAATAGACGGCTTTAAGTTTTTCGGCTACGACGAATCAAAGGCCAAGCTTCCTGCTCAGTTTTTGATTTTGAGTAATCATCAGAGTCTTTTTGATATTCCTGCCTTTCTACGTTTTATGCCTGAGGTAGATCTTCGCTTTATTGCAAAAGACGCACTTGGTAAGGGTATTCCAATGGTTTCTCCAATGCTCAAATCTCAGCAGCATTGTCTTATTCCGCGCAATGTAAGACCAATGGAATCTGTTAAGCTTATTTCTGAATTTGGTGAACGTACTAAACGAGAAAACCTAATTCCTGTAATTTTCCCTGAAGGAACCCGTTCCCGCGACGGTGAGCTCGGCAAGTTTTATTCTGCGGGCTTTAGGACTCTGGCCAAAGCTTCAGGGCTTGATGTTGCAGTATGTGCTTTGGATGGCGGCTGGAAGTTTGCCGGATTAAAAGGTCTTATTAAAAATATGCATCAGGGCAGCTACAGACTTGAAGTTCTCAAGGTTTATCCTGCACCAAAAACAAAAGAAGAATGTACTTTAATTCTGGAAGAGGGTAAAACTCTTATTCAGAATAAGCTTGAAGAATGGCGTAAGCTTCCTGTAATGCAGAAGTAGGGCCAACAGACTGATAAAAGTAAATTAAGACATAAAAAAAGACCATCCTATGATGGTCTTTTTTTTAGCTAGCTAAAAAATTATTTAAAATCCTTAGGGCGTCTTTCTACACGTTTGCATTTCTGGCATTCGGCCTGATTCTTAAGTCTGCCGTTTTCCATAATAGTTTTCATTATGATTTCGCCGCCACAGTCAGGGCAAATGAACTTGTGAGTTGCAACAGTAGTACGAGAGTTTTTACTGGCTCCAGCCATATTGTGCCTCCAAATGAATATTCGTTCCACTATAATAAATAAATATGGACTTTATGTCAATAATGTAATTGACACAAATACTCATATTTGATATATTTTTCAGAAGTTAACTAATTTTATTTGGGGGTCTCCAAGTGGCAGGCAAACAAACATCTGCAGAGAAAAGATATGCACAGAGCGAAGTTCGCAGAATTCATAATAAAGCTATTAAAAGTGAATGCAAGACTTATGCCAAGCAGTTTGTAGAAGCCGTACAGGCAAAAGATCAGAAACTTGCTGAAGAAAAATATAAGACTCTTCAGAAGGCTCTTGACAGTGCTCGCAGTAAGGGTGTTCTTAAAAGAAATGCCGTATCACGCAAAAAGTCAAGAATGATGAATCTGTTTAATGCTACATTCAATGCAGCAAAATAACTTTTCTCCAACTTAATCTATTGGAAATCCAGCTGAGTAATTCGGCTGGTTTTTTTTTCCCGATAATAATATTATGGCACAAAAGAAAAACAAATCAGATCTTGTAGAAGGTATTTATCAAAACACAAATTTACCCAGAAAAGAAATTCTTGCTGTGGTAGAAGGTCTTTTTGAAGAAATTAAGGATACTCTGTGCAGCGGTTCATCTATTGAACTTAGAAATTTTGGTATATTCGAGTTACGTGTCCGAAAAGCAAGACATAACTGCCGCAACCTTAGAACAGGCGAGCTGGTAGATATGGATTCTCACTACGATATTGTTTTCAAACCGGGCAAAGATTTAAAAGAAAAATTATGGAAAGTAAAGGTTTAAAAAATGTTTTATCCTGCTTTGGTTTGATATTGGCAGGAGCTTTATTATATTCACTTTCAAATCCGGGCTTTATTGTTAAACAGGGATTTGCACCGGCTGCCTGGATTATGTATGTTCCCTATCTTTTTTTAATCAAAAAATGCACTTTTAAAAGCGTGTGGTTTTTCAGCGGGCTGTACGGTATTTTTGCAGTAGGTTTGTATGCCTACTGGCTTTACAATTACAGTTCAATTTGTCTTGTACTTGTTCTTATAATTGCTTTTGTGGGAATGATTTTGTTCGGGCTTTTGATTAAGGCCATAGATTATATGTTCCTTAAGAATGCCTGGCTTGTTCAGTTTATTGCGCTTTGTGCTTTTGATTATGTAAGAACCCTTGGATTTTTGGGCTGCCATTATGGAATTGCTGCCTATACCCAGTGGAGCTTTGAACCTGTTTTACAAAGTGCGGGCATTGCAGGTGTTTTTGGTCTGAATGCCTTTGTTATTTTTTCTTCGTGCGTTATATTTGCGTTTCTTTCAAAACTACAGGATAAAAAACGGCTTGTAAAAATAATGATAAGTGATAACACTCATTACGAAGGCCCATCCTATGTAAACTATGTTTCTGATAATGAAAAGAGGCTTAAAAATACTTCGCTTGTGCTGCCGGTAGTGGGGCTTGTTATCTGGAGCTGTCTTTTTGTCCTTATGATAATTTATGGAAGTTCGGTACTGGAAAAGGACCATGATTATGACTATGTAAAGGTTGCGGCAGTTCAGCATAATGATATTCCTGAAAATTCCGGAATGGAAAGCTATACTCAAAATGTTCAGGATCTTATAAGGCTTACTGACGAAGCTTTGGAAATTAATCCTGATATTGATATGGTAATCTGGCCTGAAACAGCTGTCGTTCCTTCTGTAATGTATAATTATAACCGCACAGATAAAAATGAACGAGAAACTTTGATTCATCATCTTTTGCAGTATATAGATTCAAGGACTCCGTCATTTGTAATTGGAAACCAGCACATTGTTACTGACAAGTCCGGAGCAAATAAAAAATATTACAATTCTGCATTGTTGTTTACTCCGCAAAAAAATGTAATGCCGCCGGCTCCGCAGATATATTCAAAAAATCATCTTGTGCCTTTTTCTGAGCATTTTCCTTATGAAAAATATTTTCCGCATATTTATAAAACCCTTTTGGATTATGAAAAATTCTTTTGGACTCCATCTGACGAGCTCAAGGTTTTTAATGAAAAAGGCTTAAGCTTTTATACACCAATCTGCTTTGAAAACTCGTTCCCGGAGCTTACAAGAAAGGCCTGTAAAATGGGTGCAAGAAGTGTATTCTGTCTTGTAAATGATTCTTGGTCCAAAAGCCTTGGATGTCAGTATCAGCATCTTGCAATGGCAAAATTCCGTGCAGTAGAAAATCATGTTCCGGTTGTAATAAGTGCAGTTTCGGGACAGACAGCAATCATAGATTATAACGGCCAGATTACAGCCATGGCTCTTCCTTTTACCAAAACTTACGTTGTAGGGCAGGTTCCGGTCATTCCGCAGGACCAAAAACCCACTTTATATAACAAAATAGGCGATATTTTGGGTTATGGAATGGCTTTTTTATTGCTTGCCGTGTTGCTAATAAGGATTTTTGTTGATATAATAGTTTATATAATCTATGGCAGATTACAAGGAATCAAGAAAAAAGAATATCACTATTTTTGGCTCAGAAACAGAATTTGACGGAACCTTGGAATTTAGAGACCGGCTTGTAATCACAGGAAAATTTTCCGGTAAAATTATTGCTCCGGAAGGAGAACTTGAAATAGCAAAAAATGCTACCTGTGATGTAGAAAGCATACAGGCATCTTCAATCGTTGTATGCGGTTCGGTAAAAGGAAATATGAATGCTTCGGAACGTGTAGAAATCTGCTCCGGAAGCATGGTTGAAAGTGATATAACTACTGCCAGAATCAGAATTGCAAATAATGTAGAATTTAACGGACAGGTGTCCATGCTTGAAGAAGAACCGGATGTAGATTTGTTCTCGGTAGCCTCTTCGGAATTTAAAAAAGCAATGCTGGTTCACACTGACGTAGTAAAATAGTTTTTATTTTGTATAAATAAATAATATAACAATCAAACAAAATTTTTATTTTATGGAGATTTTTTAATGGCAACATTAAGAAAGCGTCGTAATGACGATTCAGCTGTTGAACAGCAGCCAGAAGAAAATGCACAGTCTTCACTTGGTCTTGAAGATTCAGTACAGTCTGCAGCACCAGAAGGTTCATCGGAATCTGATTCTGAAAATGGTTCAGAATCTGCTGTCGTAAAGAAAAGACGTGTTGTAAAAGTAAAACCAGAAACAGAAGAAGCACCTGCGGAACATTACAATAATAAACGCGGCGGAATGCAAAAAAGACCTTATGCTCCACGTTCCGAAGCAAACGAAGCAGCCGCAGCCGAAGCAGCGTCAGAAGACAATGCTAATAAACCCCGCCTTTTAATAAACGACCTTACAATCAAATCCATGCCAGAGTTACGAGACATTGCAATGCAGTACGGTTTTACTGCCGACGACCTTGCTCCAATGAAAAAGCAGGATTTGATTTTTGTAATTCTTAAGGCACACACAGAGCACGGCGGAATTATTTTTGCTTCCGGTGCTTTGGAAATTTTACCTGACGGTTACGGCTTTCTCCGCAGCCCACAGAACAGCTATCTTCCTGGCCCTGATGATATTTATATCAGCCCAAGCCAGATCAGACTTTTCAATCTTAAAACAGGTGATACAGTTTACGGACAGACACGCAGTCCTAAAGAAGGTGAACGCTTTTTTGCCTTGCTCCGTATTGAGAGCGTAAACTTTGATGAGCCGCGTATTGCTCAGACACGCGTTCCTTTTGAAAACCTTACACCGCTTTATCCTGATGAAAAACTTAAGCTGGAAACAGTAAGCACAGAAGTTAGTACACGTATCGTAGATTTGTTTGCGCCAATCGGTAAGGGTCAGCGTCTTTTGATTGTTGCTCCTCCAAAGGCCGGTAAAACAATCTTGATGCAGAAAATTGCAAATGCCATTACAACCAACAACCCGGAAGTTTATCTTATCGTGCTTTTGATTGATGAACGTCCTGAGGAAGTTACCGAAATGGAACGCGCAATCAAGGGAGAGGTTATTTCTTCAACCTTTGATGAGCAGGCTACACGCCACGTTCAGGTTGCAGAAATGGTATTGGAAAAGGCAAAGCGTCTTGTAGAACACAAGCGTGATGTTGTAATCCTTCTTGACTCAATCACACGTCTTGCACGTGCTTATAACCAGACAGTTCAGACTTCCGGTAAGGTTTTGTCCGGTGGTGTTGACTCAAATGCTTTGTTCAAGCCAAAGAGATTCTTTGGTGCCGCTCGTAACGTAGAAGAGGGTGGTTCTCTTACAATTATTTCTACAGCTTTGATCGAAACCGGTTCACGCATGGATGAAGTTATCTTTGAAGAGTTTAAGGGTACAGGTAACTCAGAAATTGACCTTGACCGCAAACTTGCAGAAAGACGACTCTTTCCGGCTATCAATATCAAAAAATCCGGAACACGTAAGGAAGAGCTTTTGCTCACCGAAAACGAGCTTCAGAAAATCTGGATTTTGCGCAAGGTGCTTAACCCTATGGAAGATGTTGATATTACCGAACTCATTCTGGACCGCATGAAGAAGAGCAAGACAAACGAAGCCTTCCTTGCCAGCATGAATGCCGGAACTGCGGGAATGGAATAATTTAAAAAAAATAGTAAATAGGGGATAGGGAATAGTTTATGGAAAATACAAAATGGGCTTTGGTTACTGGTGCTTCCGGTGGTGTTGGAAAAGAAATTGCCGGAATAATGGCACAAAAAAAATGGAATCTGGTGCTTGTTGCCCGCAGTGCAGATAAGCTTAATGAACTTGCTTCAGAGCTTAGCCAGAAAAACGGTGTACAGATAAAAGGCTGTCCATGCGACTTATCAAAGGACAATGCCGCACACGAAATATTTGATTTTTGTGAATCACAGAATATTAAGATTGACCTGCTTATAAACAATGCAGGTGCCGGACTTTATGGTGCTTCAATCGAGCTTGGAGACAAGGCTCTTGGAATGCTCAAGCTTAACATGCTTGCCCTTACACAGATGTGTACTGTTTTTGGAAAGGACATGGCAGAACGCAAGAGCGGTTCCATACTTAATATCGGTTCTATTGCAGGCAACCAGCCTACACCAATGTTCGCTTCTTATGCTGCAAGCAAGAGCTATGTATTGAATTATTCAATTGCATTGCGTCACGAGCTTGGTGCTTATGGTGTAAATGTTACCTGTGTTCAGCCTGGTTATATCCGCACACAGTTTGATAACAACTGCGGAATTGTCAGCGAAAAATACAAGAAGTTTTCTTACAAGAACGGAATGTCGGCTTATGCTGTAGCTAAGGTTGCAGTAAAGTCTGTATTCAGAAAAAGATCTTATGTTAGGGCAGGTGTTACTAATAAAATTACTGCCTTTGTATCTGGTCTTATCCCAAAGAATTTCCTTGCATGGTGTATTTCAAAATCAATGAAAACACTTACAAAATAAATTAAAAAGAGTAGAGGTATAAAATGAAACGTAAAGGTAATTTCTCGATAGTACCTAAATTATTTACAATCAAGTTTAGTGTAGCCGTAAAAATGCTCCGTAGCTTCCTTAAATTATTCAGGGAAAAGCTTGGCAAGAGACATTTTGAAGGTTATGACCATATGAAAAACTTTGGTCTTATTTATTTTAAGCTTACACCTTTGTGTAATCTGCGCTGCAAGATGTGCGGTCAGAGAGGAGACAAGGGTTATCTTAAAGGCCAGCACGCAATTGAAGAATCAAAAAAGATTGTTCCGCTCGAAACTTATAAAAAGCTCGTAGATGAACTTTCTTACAAAAAGCCTGTTTATTATCTTTGGGGTGGAGAGCCATTCCTTTATCCGGGCCTTTGTGATCTGGTTGATTATATTCAGAAAAAGGGTTCCTTCTGTTCTGTAAATACAAACGGTGTTCTTCTTGAAAAATATGCAGAACGAATTGTACGCGATCAGTGGCATGTAATTTTTGTTTCTCTTGATGCATTCCGCGAAGTAAATGACGATATCCGTGGAGAAGGAAGCTACGACCGTGTTGTTAAGGGCTTTGAAGCAATCAACCGCGAAAAAGAGAAGCAGCATTCACGTTTCCCTTCTATGGGTATTGTTACAACAGTTACAAATAAAAACTACAAGGATCTTCAGAATCTTGCTGTTGCTTGTAAGGATTTCCATATTGACTGGCATATCTATAATCTTGGAACTTATACAAATGATGAAATTGTTGCAAGACATAAGGAATTTTTCCGCGAGCATCTTGGCATAGAAAGTACATGTCTGGAATCTTACAACACAGGCTACAACGAAGGAATTGATGGAGTAGAGCTTCACAAAACTCTCCAGACAATTCATTCAACAGATTATGGTTATATGAGTATTACTGTTCCAAACCTTAATCCGGAAAAAACTCATGAATACTATCATGAATTAAATATTCCTGTTCGCAACCACTGTATTGTTCCATGGTGCCAGGCAAGTATTAACTATAACGGTGATGTATGTTTCTGTGCCGACTACGACGAATATCCAATCGGTAACATCAAGGAACAGTCTTTCAAAGAAATCTACAACGGCGAAAAAGCCAATAAGTTCCGCCACGAACTGGACAACTGTCCCGGCGGCATCTTCCCGGGCTGTATCCGCTGTTACCAGAATATGCTGTTTGGTAAAAAAATTAAAGGATATTAATATACAATTATATAAATGATTATGTAATCATATATAAAACTGGCTCCCGGTCACAAAACGGGGGCCAAAAGCGCGGCCTAGGCCGCTTGACGCTGTTTGTTGTAGTGGAACTATTAAATGCCGCTCTCGCGGCATCAACAAACAGAGTCATTTTGTCCCCCGTTTTGTTCCCTCGCGTCAGTTTAATTATAAATATTTGGAAACATTTTTTATCATAATTTTTTTTCAACATATTTTATTAACAGCACATATTGACCTGACAATCATTATTTCATTATAATAATTGCATTATTTTATCTTGTGATATTATTTTATTTTTTAGTTGACGGTAGCGAAATGATAGAAGTGTTCTGGGGAACACAAGCTAGAGGCGGCCGGGCGTAATATCGGGCAAGAGTATAGGAGTTACATTATGAAAAAGGGAATTCACCCGGACTACAAACTTACAAAGATTACATGCGTTTGCGGCAACGTAATCGAAACCCGTTCAACAGTTGAAAACATCAACGTTGAAATTTGTTCTGCCTGCCACCCGTTCTATACAGGTAAGCAGAAGCTCGTAGATACTGCAGGACGTATTGACCGCTTTAA
>JAFZOJ010000014.1 GCA_017550685.1 Treponema sp.
AAGCGGAAAGTAAATACCAAAGTGCTTAAAAAGTCTTATGCAAAATACAAAAAGTCTTATTAACAGTATTAAAAGTCTAATAAGCGTAAGACTACAAACGTCGTTAAACGAAAAAAGGCGGCAGTCAAAAGACCACCGCCTGTGTTTTAAGCCGCAATAATATTCATACGACACTGTTCAAATATGTCGCGGATAGAATCAAAGTGTTCATCCGTCATGTGGTTAGCATAATGCTGAGTCATAGCCGGAGTAGTATGACCAAGCACAGCCTGTACATTTCTCATGTCAGTAAGGTTTGCAAGGTATGTAGCACAGAAATGTCGCAAGCTATAAAAATCAATATTTCTTTCACGACGTTCTTCTTCTGAAACTCCAATCTTGTGCAAAGCATCAAAGAATCCTTCATCATAGTATTGCGGAAGATAAGGCTTATCAATCAAAGCACAAGACCAGAAAACAAAACTGTCTTCACTCGCATGCGGACACTTTTGAGCCTGTACCAAAAGCCGCAAGATAATATTATGAGCAACAGGAACTTTGCGTATAAGATTTGTCTTTGTTGATTTTAAGTAGCCGGTTCTGTGCCAGCTGTGGCGGATAGTAATCAGATCTTTTTCAGCATCAATATCTCGAACCTGCAATCCCGAAATCTCACCAGGTCTCAAACCACTAAAGGCCGAAAGATTAAATGCCAGATACATAACCTCAGAATCCCAATCCAGTTCATAAAGAGCTTTAATTTCTTTCTCGTCAGGAATACCGCGCTGAACAGAATCACTCTTAGAAAAGGCCTCAACATTTGCCATCGGGTTACTGTGTATAATTCCCTTGTTCTTAAGCCACTTCAAACCTGTCGCTCCACAAGTTCTGGCATGGTTTATTGTCGCACCTTTAAGACATCTAAAGTTTGCAAGCTCCTGTAAAAAATCTTCAAGGTACTGTTCTGTCAATTGCCCAACAGTAAAGTCTTCGCCAAAGTAAGGCAGCCAGTAACGGTTTATCATACCGCGCATTTCCTTACAGTGATAATCACCAATCGATTTTTTATGTGCCCGCTTATTTTGTATGTATTCAGATTTTTCAGGAGTCCAGAAGTTCACAAGGAACTCACAAAGCTTCATAGTGCATTCAGGATTCAAAGGCTCATAAACTTTTGCAGCCACATCTTCTGGAATCATACCCGAAGTCATAAGGGCGTTTTTCTTATGAACCACAACAACCTTTTTCTTAGGAGCATCCACACTCGGAGTAGGAGCAGAAATAGAAGCAACAACCGGCTCAATCACAGGAGCGGCAGAAACGACAGGCGTAGACAGTTTCGCCACAGGCGTTGGAGCTGCCACAATCTGTGCAACATTAGTATTTAAATTAAACTTCTGGGAAATTAGAGAAACAAGAAGAACAGCTTCTGTTTGAGAAAGGCGTTTTACAATTCCATCTAAGTTCAGACCAGAAACAGAAACATCTTCGTCAGCTTTTTTCCGGCTATTTGTATAACCGTCTGGCGTACCGTTCTTGTACCATTCGGCAGCCAAAAGCATCGCTTCCGTCTTGTCTTTAGTATGCGTACTTTTTGTTTTTACACAAACTCCAGTCTGCTG
>JAFZOJ010000015.1 GCA_017550685.1 Treponema sp.
ATCGAAGGATGCCAACTTGATTTCGGGGCGTGCATCCAGCGTTTTTGTCAGCAGGAATGTTCCTAAATCACGCGCTGTTTTGGCTTTCATTTTCTCTTCAAAGAAAATCCAGACATGACCGCCGTCTCCTGAACGCGACCGCTCTAGGTATGCGAAGATATTTTCCTTTTCGCAGGTTGCCATAAATGCTCGTGCATCGTCAAGCCAAGTTTGCTCGTCAAAATCAACCGCAAGGAAATTGCAGCAGTCGTCATTCAATAGGGGGTAAATCCCCGCGACAAATGGTCTTGAAAAATTGCCGGATTGTTCAACTCCGCGCAAATGCTTTTCTATGACGGAATCGTTAAATGGCACAAATTTGCGGTGCGAGCAAAATGCGCATTTCACTTTCGGCTTTTCGCAGATTCCAGCCTTCCATTCATTTTCGCAAACAGGCTGATAGCCGGATTTTCCCGTCTTTGCACTTTCGAACCGCCTTGCAAAAACATCTTGTCTCCCTTGGAATAGACTCTTGAATAGCTTGATTTTTTCTTCAACAGGGGAATACTTATCCACCCCTTTTCCTTTTAATTCGGGAACATCCGCATTCTGCCGATCTGGCGTTTTTCGCTCCATTCGCAACTTTTCAAGAAGACCGTCAATCTCTTTCAGACGGTCTAACAATTGCAAACGCTCTTGCTCCAAAGCCTCCACAGATTGCGCATCCGATATCCTCACTTCTATATCCATGCCCTTATTCATTCGTATGGAATATACAATCATTCCTTATAGGATATGCCTAGATTTGTCGTAAAAAGGTGTTTTTGGCGATTTTTAGCACAAAAACAGCCTAATTTGTAAACTTTTGGGGCAACACGCTTAATTTTATGTTATTTTTGAAGAGTAAAAGAGTTTAGCTCTTGTTCTCACCTTGAAATCTAGACAGTTTCAAATTGTACGAGAACGAGGCGAACGCTCACGCAGGTATGCCGTTTTTCGGCATATCTCGGTTTGTCGTACCAGTATTTAGCTGGTCTAGGCAACAGCCCTTTTGGGGCGTGGGTCGTTTGCGTTTATCGTACAAAGGCTAGTCTAGAGCCTCAAGGTGGTAAATGCAACGACTCACGCCTTTTTTGTATCCATACAAAATTGGCAAGGTTCTTTGCGGAGCGAGGGCGAACTCCATAGGTATTAACCCAATCCGTGAGGAAAAAAATGAAACAGATCAATCTAATCACCATCGCAATAGCCCTTATTGCAATGGCTACCATTTTCACCGGCTGTGAAGATGATGATACATTCACAGACCCTCGCAATGGTCAAAAATACAAGACTGTCAAGATTGGAGACCAAGTGTGGATGACTGATGAACTGAAATATAACGGAAACTCTTTCACTTGGGAAGACGCTCTTGAGGCTTGCCCCAGTGGTTGGCATTTACCAAGTAAATCCGAGCTGGAAACTATTGATGGCGCTGTAATTTTTGGAAATACTTGGTCGTCTACTGAAAAAGAGGACTTGTCTCTAAAAGCTTATGTAAGATATCGTAAGGTGGTAGACGAGGACTTTAAGACAGCTACAAATCCGGTCCTATGCGTTCAAGGAAAAAGAGAAAAACAAGAGCAACTGCAAGAAGTTAATGGACATAAGGCCATTCGTGTAGGGAACCAAATTTGGATGGCTGACAATTTAGACATTAAAACATCTAATAGCATTTGTTATCTAGATGACGAAAGCGAATGCTCAAGTGGAAGATTCTATCCATTCTCTGAAGCCATAAATGTGTGTCCAAAAGGATGGAGATTGCCTTCAAAATCAGAGGCTGCAAAATTTATAAACAAGCTAATTAAAGAAAATGTTGGATTAAAGTCAACTCGTGGTTATTACATTCAGAAAGATGAAAAATTTAGCGATAGTTGGGGAGAAACCATATTGTGGACTAGCACATATGGCTATGTGATGAGAGGTAGAAGACATTTTAATCCAGAGATTTGGGAAGGTCGTGTTTTTATCAAGTCTGAAAATTGGAAAGTCGCAGTTCGTTGCATCGCAGATACAGAAGATAAAAAGGAGGAATAATTATGTCCAAAATGTATTCTCTCTTACTGAATATTAAAGTCGACACAAAAGAAACTGCCAACGGAAAGGAATTGCATTCCTATTCTTTCAAGGCTTGGAAAGATGGTAAAATCACCAAGAACGCAAGAGCATTCGATTGGACTGAGCCTATGACC
>JAFZOJ010000016.1 GCA_017550685.1 Treponema sp.
ATGCTCAGCGACAAAAAAGATTTTGACGCACAAAAGATGATTGGCAAATACAAACCAATGTCTCTTGCAGAAGAAGCTTTGACTGCCATGAATTAAGTATTTTAGAAAGTCGACTTGTTCGTTGACTTTTTATGGGAGATTTTTATGGCAATGAGACTTGTTACCCGTTCTGATTTTGATGGCTTGGTTTGCGGCGCACTTTTGCTTGAAGCCGGTGTAATTGATTCATGGAAATTTGCACATCCAAAAGACCTGCAGGACGGACTTGTAGAAATAAATGAAAACGACTGTCTGGCTAACGTTCCTTTTGTTCCAGGCTGCGGATTGTGGTTTGACCATCATTCTTCGGAATTTGAACGACAGGAGCTGGAAGGCAAGTACAAAGGCGAAAGCCGCATTACACCTTCCTGTGCCCGTATCATATACGAATACTACGGCGGCAAGGAAAAGTTCCCTAACTTTGACGATATCATGACTGCTGTAGATAAGGTAGACTCTGGTAATCTTACAATTGACGAAATCCAGAATCCTCAGGGCTGGATCCTTGTAGGTTTCCTTATGGACCCTCGTACCGGTCTTGGACGCTGGCGTGAATTTACTGTTCCAAACTATGCACTCATGGAAAAGCTCATGGTAGCCTGCCGTGATAAATCAACTCAGGAAATTCTTGCCATGCCTGATGTTCAGGAACGCATTGCCGTTTACAATGAACAGACCGAAAAATTCAAGGAAATGGTAAAGGCTCATACCCGCACCGAAGGAAATCTCATCATTTCGGACCTTCGCGGAGTAGACCCGATTTATACCGGTAACCGCTTTATGATTTACTCTATGTATCCACAGCAGAATATTTCTGCCTGGATTGTAAGCGGCCGTGGCGGTCAGGGTTGTTCTGCAGCCTGCGGATACAGCATCCTTAATAGAACAAGCAAGGTAAATGTCGGCAGTCTCATGCTTAAATATGGCGGTGGTGGACATGAAAAGGTAGGTACCTGTCAGTTTACCAACGAGAATATGGATACAGAACTTCCGAAGATGCTCAAGGAACTTTCTGAATTAGCAAACGCATAGGAACAGATGTCCCGAAAAAGACTTGGCGTAGTAACAATTTGTCCCGAAGATGATTACGAACAGCGTGTCCTTTCCGGAATCTTTTCGCAGGCAAATTACTACAATTATGATGTCCTGGTTTTTTCTCCTTTATCTCACCCTTCTGCTCAGTCCAGAGCCTATGTAAAGGGTGAGTTAAATATTTATTCCCTCATCAATTTTGATTTGCTGGATGCTGTAATTGTTACTCCTATTACAATGCAGGAGCAGTCAAACCCTGATATCATCAACAGCCTTGTAGAACAGTTCAAGGAAAACTGCCATGTCCCGGTTGTCTCTATAGATTTTCCTTTTGGTGATTATCCTGTCGTTTGCACTGATGAAAAAGAACCTTTTGTTCAAATCACAGATCATCTTATAGAGGTTCATGGCTGTAAAAAAATTGCCGTATTAAATGGCCCTGAATATTTTGAAGGCTCCAAAATCAGATTCTCCGGCGTGCTGGAATCTATGAAAGCTCACAATCTGGATTTTGATATGTCCCTTCATTATCATGGAGATTTCTGGTACACAAGCGGCGAACATCTTGGCGAACAGTACATCAGCGGAAAAATTCCTCTCCCCGATGCCGTGGTCTGTACTTCAGATTACATGGCCATAGGTCTTACAAATACTCTTATCAAAGGCGGTATAAAAGTTCCGGAGCAGGTAATCGTTACCGGTTTTGATGCCGTTACCGAAGCAAGCCTTAATAATCCTCCGATAACAACATATCAGCCATATTCATTTGACACTGCAGTTCAGGCCGTAAATCTTATTCATCAAAAGCTCGAACCAAAAGCCAAAACTTACAACCCGGATCTTTCCACAAAAAAACATATCTGCTTTGGAACAACCTGCGGCTGTCAGGTAGACGAAAAATATATTTATTCCAGAATCAGACAGAACCAGTATTCGCTCCAGCAGAATTTTAATCATCGCGAAATCTGGGAAGGTATCGGCATAGGCACTCTCTTTGAAAGCTACACAAACGAAATTCTTACGGGTACCTCCAGCACCGACGAATGTCTCGTAAAAATCTATGAATCAAAATATCTTATAAGACCGTATGAATATCTTTTCCTGTGCCTTAATCAGAACTGGGTAGACCCTGACACCGATTTTGAAAAGGGCTACACCGAGCAGATGAACATGTGTATTTTTGCCGAACGGCAGAATGATAATCCTGGTGCGCGTAATCATGTTTTTTATGGAGAAGGTCACGAATGCTTGTTTCCGGTAAAACAGATGATGCCGGACATTGCCTTAAACCTTCAGAATGATGAACCTCAGGTATACTATTTTGCGCCGGTGCATTTTAACAGAATAAGCCTTGGCTATCTGATTTTGCAGAACAAGCTTACCGAAGAAATAATTCCCGGTGTTGTTTTCCGTAATTATATAAGGATGGTAAACAACGCCCTTGAAATGACTCGAACCAGAAACAAGATAACTTCAATTTCTGAACATGATATGATGACAAACCTTTTGAACCGCCGCGGAATGAATCATGCAGTTTCGGTTATGAATGCGCGTGCAAAAAAAGGAGACCAGTGGCTTGCCATTGTTGCAGACATGGACGGGCTTAAATATCTTAATGATAATTTTGGTCATGCCAAAGGTGATGAAGGTCTTGCTTTTATTGCCGGCTCCATGCGCGCCATTACACTGGAAGATGAAGTTTGCGTACGTAACGGTGGAGATGAATTTCTGATTGCGGGGCTTGGCAATTATAATCCAAAAGAAATTGATGAACGCCTGCACCGGTTTGCACTTGCAATAGAATCCTTTAATGCAAACAGTCCTGTTGCCTTTAATGCCAGCATCGGCTACTGCCTCATCGAATGGGGCGCCCCGGACGCCTTTGAAAAAGCAATGGAACAGGCCGACGTAAACATGTATATAGATAAGCGCAAAAAGAAAAACCGCATGTGACATTATTCGATAAATATGATATTATTCCCCCCAGAGGAAAGTTATATGAAACGTATCATAACAATTCAGGATATTTCATGCGTTGGCAAGTGTTCTCTTACTGTAGCACTTCCAATCATTTCTGCAATGGGCGTAGAGGCAAGCGTGCTTCCTACAGCAGTACTTTCAACACACACAGCATTCAAGGGCTTTACTTTTCGTGATCTTACTTCAGATATTCAGCTGATTTGCGACCATTGGAAACAGGAAAAAATTCATTTTGACGCAATTTATACAGGTTATTTAGGTTCTTTTGAACAGCTCGATCTTATGCACAAGCTCATTGCCGACTTTGGCGGTGGTGATACACTTACAGTCGTTGACCCATGTATGGCCGACAACGGTAAGCTTTACCCGGGCTTTACACAGGAATTTGCTTTTGCAATGGCCAAGCTTTGTGCCAAGGCAAATGTAGTTGTTCCAAACCTTACAGAAGCAAGCTTTATGCTCGGAATTCCTTATGTAGAAGCCGGATACGACGAAGACTACATCAAAGATATTCTTAAGAAAATTGCAGCTCTTGGAGCAGGCAAGGTAGTTCTTAAGGGAGTTCAGTTTGCACAGGACCAGCAGGACCTTAAGGGTGTAGCCGGAAAAATCGGCATTGCTTCTTACGATGCAGTCGCAGACAAATTCTGCTGGTATTTCCACGAAAAAATGCCTGAAAGCTTTCACGGTACAGGAGACATTTTTGCAAGCGTTCTTACCGGTGCACTTATGCGCGGTCTGAGCCTTGAAAAGTCATATGCACTCGCTGCAGACTTTGTCGTAGAATCTATCCGACAGACCTTGAGTCACGAGAATTACAACTGGTATGGCGTAGACTTCGAAGCCGCATTCCCATATTTAATAAAAAGACTGGAAGCTTAGCATGAAAAAAATAACAATGTCGCGGTCCCTGAGCCTGTCGAAGGGCCGTCAGGAGTAGGCATGAAAAAAATTACAATTCTTGATTCAACATTACGAGACGGCGCACAGGGCGAAGGAATAAGCTTTTCTGTACAGGATAAAATTCATATCTGCCGCGCACTTGATGAATTAGGAATTCAGTATATAGAAGCAGGAAATCCCGGCAGCAATCCCAAGGACATGGAATTCTTTCAGGAAATAAAAAAGGTTCCTCTCAAAAATGCAAAAATCTGTGCCTTTGGTGCAACCCGCCGCAAGGATACAACCTGCGATCAGGATGCCAACCTCCAGAGTCTGCTTCAGGCAGATACCGATACTGTAGTAATTTTTGGAAAATCCTGGACATTCCAGGTAAAGCAGATAATCAAGACTTCATTAAAAGAAAATCTTGCAATGATAAAAGATACCTGTGCCTGGCTCAAGAAAAAGGGCCGCCATGTCTTTTACGATGCCGAACACTTTTTTACAGCCTATGCCGAAGATAAAGATTACGCAATGCAGACTCTCCAGGCTGCTGTAGACGGTGGGGCAGAGGTCTTGTGTCTCTGCGAAACCAAGGGCGGCTTTATGATTGACGAATGCCGTCGTGCCGTAGCAGATGCGGTAGCCGCTTTCGGTAAAAAAGTTCAGATAGGAATTCACACACATAATGACTGCGGACTTGCTGTTGCCAATTCTCTTGTTGCCGTAACAGAAGGTGCAACCCAGGTTCAGGGAGTTCTGCTTGGTTTTGGCGAACGCACAGGAAACGCCAACTTAAGTACAATAATTCCAGACCTCCAGCTTAAAATGGGTTATGAATGTATTCCTCCAAAAAATATGAGCAAGCTCACTTCAATCTGTAATCAGATAGCAGAGCTTACAAATATAAGCATGAATCAGCAGCTGCCTTATGTAGGTAAATCTGCTTTTGCACACAAGGCCGGAATGCACATAGATGCAGTTCTTAAGAATCCTTTTGCTTACGAGCACATAGAACCCGAGGTTGTAGGAAACAATCGTGTCTTCCTTATGAGCGAAGTTGCAGGCCGTGCTACTATAATAGAAAAGATTAATCGTTTTGCACCACAGATAAATAAAAATGATGCAGTTGTAGATAAAATCCTTACTCATATGAAGGAGCTTGAACAGCAGGGTTACCAGTTTGAAGGTGCCGACGGAAGCTTTGAGCTTATGGTCCGCAAGGTTCTTGGACAGTATCAGCCGTTCTTTAAGCTGCATTATTACACAACCAGCGGTTCCAATCCTCGTCCGGAAGAAGGAGTCTGCTGCTGTGCCCAGACCAAGGTAGAAGTTGACGGTCAGATAGAAATTACAGCCGGGGAGGGTGACGGACCTGTAAACGCCCTGGATATTGCCCTTCGTAAAGCACTTGAAAAGTTTTATCCTCTTGTTTCCCAGATCCGTCTGGTAGATTACAAGGTTCGCGTTATAGATACCAAGGCCGCCACAGCCGCAAAAGTCCGCGTTATCATCGAAAGTACCGACGGCAACGTCTCCTGGACTACCGTTGGCGTGTCTGCCGACCTTATCGAAGCCTCCTGGATAGCCCTTTCCGATTCGTTCGACTACAAGCTCATCCACGATATCGAAAAAAGATACAAGAAAATTATTTAATTTCTCTTTTACCCTTAAAAAACTTCCTCTTTTTTCAAGTTTTTTTGAATACTATAGTAGGGGAAATTTATTCTCCAAGGAGGTTTTAATGTCAGAAACAGTTTTTAATAACATTGATCCTGCTACTATGGAACGGATCAAACAATTAAGGCTCATTGATGATGAGCTTATGACGGTGGTATTCGGTGGAGATAAAAAAGCGACAGAGCTGCTGATTAGAATTCTTTTGAACAGAAATGATCTTAAGGTTACAAAATCAATGACACAGGAACAGAAGCACAATCTGTTTGGCAGGTCGGTTACCCTGGATATTGTGGCAGAAGATATTTTCATGAACGAATACAACATTGAGATTCAGCGTGCAGATAAAGGAGACATTGAAAAACGAATCCGTTATCATCAGGCAATGATTGACAGTCACACTCTTAAGAAGCAGGAAGAATTTGGCAAGCTGCCGAATCTTTATATCATCTTTATTCTTGAACATGATTTATATGGCAAAGATGTTCCAATTTATTACGTTCGAAAAATTCTGAACGTTAATGATGAAGAGGGAAATCCTTTGCTTTTTAATGACGGTTGTAATATAATGTACGTCAATGGCGAATACAAGGGTGAAGACGCACTTGGAAAACTGATGCACGACTTTTCCACCCCGAATGCTGATGAAATGTATTACAAGGAACTTGCCGAAAAGGTAAGATTTTATAAACAGGACGAAACGGGGGTGCAAATGGCAAGTAAAATTGTAGAAGAATACGGCGATGAACGTGCCGCACAAGCTTTACAACAAGGCATCCAGCAAGGCATACAGCAAGGCGCCCTGCAACAAGCCATCGATTCCGCAAAAAACATGCTTCGAATAGGTCTTGGAACCCATGAACAAATTGCACAAGCCCAGAATCTCCCCTTAAAAAAGGTCCAGGAACTTGCAGAAGAAGTAGCTTTTGAGAAAAATTTATAAAACTTTTGATTTTTAGCTTTATAACCGATAATTTAAAGGTATTATTTTAGAACTAGGTATATAGCGGAGTTAAACGATTAAAAAGAATAACAAAATATTTTTTTTTGTTGACTTCCCCATAATACCGTGTTAGAATAATAAAAAAGGGTTTATACATTACAGACCGTTGGTCCGTATAAACTTTTTAAAAAAAAAGGAGGATTTTTTTAAATGAAAAAAATCGTAGGAATTATAGCAGC
>JAFZOJ010000017.1 GCA_017550685.1 Treponema sp.
CAATCCGGATCCCCGCAGGAATCCGTCGGGGTAGTTTTGACATAAACTACTTAAAATGTTTTGATTGTTTCCTTCCCTGTTCTGTCAAAGACCTGACGCTCCGTCACCCTTATGGAGCGACGTGCGGTATTTAATATATACTACCATAAAAAAAGTGTCAAGAGCTCGATACGTTATTTTTAAATATTTTTTTAACTATTTTTTTTGTATTAAACAATGTAAAATATATATGGAGGAAAATAAAAATGAAAACAGCAGCTGTTTTTTTTGCAGATGGATTTGAAGACATTGAAGCACTGTCGCCTGTAGATTATCTTAGACGTGCCGGTGTTAATGTAATAACTGTAGGTGTTAAAGGAACACCTTTTAATGACACAATGATTGTTACCAGTTCTCATAATGTCCCTATGATTATGGACATGAGTCTGGATGCCTACTTAAAGGAATATTCAAGCTCTATCCCTGACTGTGTTGTTTGTCCTGGCGGAGGCAAGGGAGCAATAAACCTTTCTGAATGTACTGCCCTTCTTGAGCATCTTGAGGCCGCATGGGATCAGAACCGCCTTGTTGCCGCAATCTGTGCAGCCCCTGCAGTAGTACTTGGAAAAACAAAGATTCCTGCAGGCAAAAAATGGACCTGCTATCCTCAAATGGAAACAGAATCAAAACCTGAATATCTTAGCGGATACAGCAATAAAGTATTTGTTACAGACGGAAACCTTGTAACTTCGCGTGGACCGGGTGCTGCCGAAGAGTTTGCAATGGAGCTTGTACGTATTCTTGCCGGTGAGGAAGTATACAAAAAGGTTCACGACAGTTCACAGCAAAGATAGAAAATCTACATTACCAGATTATCTGTATTCAGTGTAGCAGTATCTGCATCATCAATCTGAACCTTAAAGGTCTGTTCAGAAGATTTACTGCTCACTGATTTTTTATTTATGGTTCTTACGGCTTCTACTGTCCAGGTATATTCATCATTATCAGATACAAGACTTAAATCGTTGCCTGTAAGCGAGAACCTGTTATTGTTTACTGTTCTGGTAAGCAAAACCTTGCCGCTTGAATTTTTAATTTCAATATTATAGCTTCTGGCTCCGTCAATCTTCTGCCAGGTAAAATCAATCTTTGGAACAGTCGTGTCAAAATCATCCTCTGTAAACACCTTTGACGCAATCGGATTTACAAGAACCGGTGTTGCATTTTCAAAGGCATCTATTGCGGCCTGAGTAAGTTCTTTTTCTTCTTCTAACCTGCGTTCTTCCTGAAGACGCTTTTCTTCCTCTGCAGCAAGCCTAGCTTCTTCGGCAGCCTTACGCTTTTCTTCGGCAAGACGTGCCTCCTCTGCCTTGCGTTCTTCTTCGGCAATACGTTTTTCCTCTGCAAGACGCTGCTGTTCTTCGGCATTAAGCTTTTCTTCCTGAGCACGCTTTTCGGCTTCCTGTGCCTTTTTCTTTTCTTCTTCAAGACGCTTGCTTTCTTCGGCCTTGCGTTTTTCTTCTGCCAATCTGGCTTCTTCGGCTTTACGCTTTTCTTCTGCCAACCGTGCCTCTTCTGCTTTTCGTTTTTCCTCAGCCTTTCTCTTTTCTTCGGCAAGACGTGCTTCTTCTGCCTTACGCCTTTCTTCGGCTATACGTTTTTCTTCTGCACGCTTCTTTTCTTCGGCCCTGCGCTTTTCTTCTGCAAGTCGTCTCTGCTCTGCCTTGCGTTTTTCTTCTGCTTTTCTGCGTTCTTCGGCCAGACGCTTTTCTTCGGCAATTCGTTTTTCTTCTGCAGCTTTGGCTTCCAGTGCCTTGCGTTCTTCTTCTGCCTTTCTTGCTTCTTCTGCAATTTTACCGGAATGAAGATCGCGTAACTTCTGTAAATCAAATGAAGCTTCGTTAGGTTCTGCTTGGGTTTGTTGTACAAAAGTTTCTTCCTGGGTAAGCTCCGATTCAAGACCAAACATTGTTTCCATTACAGGCTCAGGAGCTGCTTCTATTGCGGCCTTTTTTTCTATAGCCTTTACTGAAGGTTCAGAAACAGATGGCTTGAATGTCTGTTCAATAATCTTAGTATTCTTTTCTTTTTCTTTGTTAGTTTCTTCTACAGCCTTTTCAATTTCCTGTACGTTTTCTTTACCATAAGCGGTAATAAGTGCCTGCTTAAGGTTCTTCTGCTGTGGGTTATGAACTATGATTGTACCTGTAGGATATCCGTCCTTTGCAGAATACTTTTTATCCTCCGGCATTGCACGCCAGTAAATAATTTCGTCAGGAGCAGCAAAATCAAGAATAACAGAACCCCTCTTATCCTGAGAAGAGAAATGCTCTGTATCGATGACTGATGCAAAGTCTGGGTTATATGAGAATTCAACCTTGATAGAATTATACTCTGTCCACAGGAACGGAATATTTTCTTTCTGTTTTTTATTCTGTGTAATTGAATAAGAAGCAGGAGGAACAAGAATCTGGAACGGACTCTTTGGAACAGCCTTAACCTTGTTAGCAGTTTTGATTCCGCCTTCTTCTCTGGTTGGAGCAGGAACTCCGGTAACTCTTTCGACAACCTTTTCGGTTACATTAGAAGCAACCTTTCGTAATGATTTAGGCACTACAGAATCCTCTGCTTTAAATTCAACCTTTTCAGGTTCAACCTTTATAGAAATACTCTGACCTGCCGGAATAGACGCAATATAAAGTGACTTTTCTTTTTGAGATCGTGAGTCTGTTTTTCCAACACCTGCAGGTATTGTTTTTTGTTCAACTTCACCTTCGGTACAAAGAATGGTTGCAGTAGACATTCCGTCATCTGTAATCTGACCGGACATACTGAACAAAGCAGTTGTATTCTGCTGGAGCACGTAAAGATCATCACCAATACGGATGGACAAATCTTTTGTACGCGAACCAGAGCTCAACGAAACCGAACCACTGATAAAGTGAAGAAGATTATCTTCGCCAACCCTCATCATTGAGTTAGGATGAATTTCTGCAGAACCGGTTTTAATCTGCTGCCCTTCTTCGCCTTCCAGCACTACTCTTGAAACATTACTTTCGTTTTCGTCAACACGATAGTTTTCATCTTTAAAAATAAGCTGTGCTTCGGACAACTCTTCGGTAAGGATATAGTCGCCCTTGTAGATTGTACTTTTGAGCTTAAGGTATTCCCATACATTTTCATGCTCAAGTCGGCGGCGCGGAGATTTTTTCTTAAAGGTAATGATTCCGACAGGGATATCTGCTTCGGTTGCAAGGGATTTATAAACCAGGTTATAAAAACAGTATAAGGCACCTGCAATTCCGGCGAGACAAATTATAACTGTCAGAAAATCGGCAAAGCCATGCTTGCGCTTAAAGCTATTTACCGATCTTGTACTTCTTTTCTTCTTCATCCGTATTTACCTTATCCAGTTCCGGTTCATCCCAGCCAAGGAATTCACGCAGTTTGTGAATATCTTTAGGGCCCTTTACACCCTTTGCATTTACTACAGCGTACATCTTAATAGGATCTGTTTTTCCCTTAACATGAACGCCAGGCATTTCTTCTGCAATAATTTTATCATGTACGAGTTTATATGTATTTTCTGTAATAAGGATATCGGTTGCAAACGGCTTGTTGAGTGCTTCGGTACGGCTTGCAAGGTTTACAGTATCTCCAATTACAGTGTAGTTCATGTGATCTTCCGAACCAATCTGGCCGGCAACAATAGGACCTGAGTTTATACCGCAGCCTATTTTTATAGGATTACGTCCGTGCATAATCTGATTTTCATTAAAGTGATAAAGTGCAATACGCATCATAAGCGCAGCCTTTACCGCAGCCCATGCATCTTCTTCCGGCGACCCGTTTGTTGTTGCGGCACCCCACACTGCCATAACCGCGTCACCGATAAACTTATCTACAATACCATTTGTTTTGTTTACACAGTCAACCATGCGTGTAAAATAATCATTCAAAAATTCTACAACCTGTGGAGCGGTCATTTTTTCTGACATTGCAGTAAAGGAACGGATATCGCTGAAGAATACAGTTGCTCTTTTATTTTCGCCGCCAAGTGTAAGCTGTCCGCTTGCGGCCTTTTGAGCAATATCCTTGTTTACGAATTTTGTAAACGTAGTCATAAGGCGCTGGCGTTCTGCAAGACCTCCGGACATGTGCATAAACCTGTCTGTAAGATAACCTATTTCATCCTTGGTGCGTGGCTTAAGATGAATGTCATAGTTTCCGCTGTCGATGCTGTTGGTTGCAATTACAAGATCTTCTACCGGGTTTGTAAGAGAGCGGCTGAAGAAACGGATTATAATTATAGAAAGGAAGAATACTGCTACAGAAATTGCGATAATCCTTAAGGCTGTAAGATTGATTGCCTTGAGGATTGAAGATTCTGAAGTCAAAGTGATAACTGAGCAGCTGTTGTCCAGAATATTCATACGGATGTAAATCCAGTTGTTGTCTGAGCTGTCTTTGAATACGTATTCGTTTCCGGAGCTGTTGTTCATAATTTCGGTTACAATATCAAACGAAGGAATAATTCCTGCCTGAATTACAGTATCGTTGTCTTCGTAAATAAGAGGTTCTCCCCTGCCGTTTACAACATAGGTTGCGTTTGAATTTTTAAAACAGGTTTCTTTGAGTGCTTCTACATCAAAGGCAACACAAACCAAAGTTTTTCCATTTCTGAACAGAGTACCAAGTGTATATTTTCTGTTGAGTGCCTGAGACAAATCCTTGATTTCTACATTGCCTTGTTTTACCGAGTTCTTTGTAATTGGGTTTTTGTCAAGCCATTTTGTAAACTGAGTCTGTGCAGAAGCGGCATTGTCTGCAAAGCCCGGGGCTGCATAAAAACCGTCTTCGGAAGAATATACAAAAAGGATTTCCTGATTTGCCTTGCAAAGTTCATTAAAGAAAATCTTTTGTTCTTCTTCAAAATCTTCATCTTCTTTAAGTACATAAATTACATTGAGGTAGTTGTTTACACTGCTTTGAATATTCTGCAGCTTGGTCTGTACTGCATTTGCGGTAGTTTCGTTAAGAGAAATTGTATTTGATTTGGCATTTACACGCTGGTCGTTTGCAAACAGGATATATACCAGGGCAACAGTTATACCAAGTACAAGAATAACAAGGCTTGCAAAGATGGTACCAAGCTTAACCCCGATAGGATGCTTTACCTTGATTCTGCGTTTTCTGTTCTTTTTCAATTCTTTCTTTTCTACAATATCTGTTTTATCTTTCATAACCTGTCACCTCAAACTTAAAGAATGCAGCATTGTTCCACTCTGATTTGCACATAGGCATAATACAGCACATTTTAAGATTATCTATATCAAGTTTTTTCTGACTAGAAAAATTATATTTACCAAGTCTCTTATAAGGTATGATAACTTCGGTTACCTTATCTTTTTTAGTTTTGAATCTGTAGTAGAAGTAGCCACCGTCTTGTGTTGTCATAATAAAGTCGTAGCTGTTTCCGTCACCCTGAACAAGGAACTTAATTGTGTCTCCGGTCTTGATGTAATCAATTAATTCTGCAGGAGATTCCTGATTGATCCAGGTGTCAAGCTCGGTACGGTACCATGAATAACCTACTCCCTGCATCTTAAGTCCAAGGTCATATTCATTTTCTGTATAAACAGAAACGTTTTTGAGCGAAAGGTTATCTAAGTTTACCCAGTTCTTTTCGTTTTCCAGAGGATTCTTAAACTGGGCGGTAAATACTTCGTTGTCTGAATAAAGTACGGTTGCAGGACAATTGATAAGTCCGGTAAGATCGCGCTCGGTAGTATCATCTTTAGTCCAGCCAAGAATGATTATCTGTCCGCGGGTCCAGCCGGCAAAGGCTCCTGCACGAACTTCTTTTGTTCTGGCTGGAAGTGTGAGTGAAGTAATCTGTGAATCCTGGGCAAAGGCACCGCCCTTAATTACGAGAGGTTGTGCCTTGGATGGATCATAAACTTCCATAAAGTGAACGGTCTGAAGGTTTTCACAATCGCTGAATGCATTTTCTTCTATTGTTGTTACGGAAGTTCCAAATGTAACTTCTTCGAGGCGGTTGTAGCCTGCAAAGCCAGAAACAGAACTGCTTTCTTCGAATTCAACCTTATCTACGTTTGATTTTGGATCAATAAAGTCTGTACCCTGTACCAGACCCGGCTTGGTTATAACAGCCTGCTTTGTAAGGGTTTTGCGTTTGAACTTGAATGAACGGATTGGGAATGCTGAACCAAAATAAATTTCTTCGGTAAAGTATGGTTTACCGGTCGGACTGTGCCAGGTAAGGTTATAGCGTACATCAAGAATTGTAAGCAGCTGGGCACCGATTTGTGCAAAGGCATAAATATCATCCTTTCCAAAGCTGTTTTTCAAATCATCAAAGTGAATTTCAGAACCCACACCTACTCCGATATATGGCTGGAAATACATGTTAGGAACTGTTACGCGGAATACAGAATTTACAAAATGGAAGGTATCTGTATCGTTGTATTTATATTCATAAGCTACAGAAAGCGAAGTATAAGTAAGATTTACAAGGTCGAGCTCTCCGTAAATTGCAACTGCGTTATCCTTTTGAAGTGAAAGGTCGAGCTTCATTGTCGTAAAGAAGTACGGCAGTCTCTTTGTATAGTCTGTCTTGTTGTCGTAATACTGAACAAGTCCCTGGTCAAGAATGGTTTCTGCAGACTGATTTGTAAGGCCCACCGGTCTGAAGAAGGTTTTGGAAATTGAAGACTCTGTCATCTTGGTTACAGAAAGCTTGAGTGAGCTGTCCAGATTGCACCATACAACTTCTGAGCTAAAGGCATCTTCTATAAGGAGTGCGTATTTTGCAATGGCAAGATCTTTTGGATAGAGTTTTCCTGTAAGCTTGTTTCCGTTTAATTCCAGAGGAACAGAAATCTTGTTGTTGGAATCTGTATCAGAATTATACTGCGAAACAAGGGTATATTTTTTAGAAGGGGACAAATCTGTACCTGTGATTGTTACATCAACATAATCTGCCCTCTTATTATATTTGGTTTTAATTTTCTTGATTGAGTTTACATACTGAACGTCAAAGTTCTTTTTTACAAGACACAGGAATTTTGCGCTTGTACCGTCAGGACTTTGTGCTACAATATTATAGTAGCCGTTACGGAGGCCTGCTGTATCACATCCAAGCGAAACCTTAAGCTTGCCTTGGGAATCGTTTTCGTAGGTTTTTACTTCAAGCGGTACATTTGAACGTTCTGTCTGAGTTTCAAACGGATATGGATAAACACCTCTTGCAGGCTCTAAGTAATATTCAAGAATTGAACTGAGTCCTGAGCCTGTAACTGTAAAATCGTATTCGTAGGTGCTGCCTGTATCAAAGCTGTTTACGTTGTAGTGTTCGTCCAAAGCAAAGCCCTGGGATGGAGCAACTTCGAAAGAAGTATCTTTAAGAACGAGAATATCTACAGCGTCCTTATTGTCTCCAGGGTTATGAACTTCGAGCTTGTAATAGCCTGAATCAAGCAGAGCCTTATCATAAGCAACAACAACCGAAAAGTCTTTTGAATTGCGCTGAACTACACGAAGCTTTTGAGATTTTCTCTGGGCGGCATAGCCTACAAAAGGAAGAGTTTCGTCAGAAGGCTTGTCTTCAGGCACAAGATAGAATTCGGTTTTTGGTGAAAAAATATTGCGGCCCTTTACGAGGATTGTGTTTGGTGCCTGATTTTCGGGCGCGGTTATATAATTATCTTTTTCCTGCTGCTCATCATCCATATTAAGGACGAGCACAGGAGCTTTATATGCATTACTTTTTGGAAGGAATTTTTCGTTTAAGTAAGGAATGTTTTCTTCCAGAATCTGGAACACAACCCATGGAGAAGATTTTCCTTTTCTTCCCATGACGTTGTAGGTGCAGATAGATACACGGAAGGTTCCCGGTGTAAAAAGAACTTCCAGCGAAGTCTTAGTTGTTTTTACGGTTTTATAGTCTTTCCATATATCCAGAACTGCATCGTATTTTTCAAGAATTACGCCGTATTGTTTGGCTTTGGCTACAGGCTCCCATGAAAAAGTTTCGTACTGCTGGTTTACTTCTTCTTCGGATTCGTCCCCTACAAGAACAACCTCGTCAGATTCTGTTCCTTCGGCTATCACCTCATCTGCTACAGTTTCAACAAAAGTTTCCTGAGCGCTAAAACTGTACAGAAAGGAGAATACAAGAAGTAAACAGCATAGATATTTTTTCATTCAGTAAGCCTGCTCCATTTTTTTTAGTTCTTTGGAGGACGTACAATAACCTTGGCAAGATTTGGTCTCTTAACCAGGTCGCCTTTCAAGCCTTCTTCGCGGGCCTTGTTTACATAAGCAGGGTCCTGGAAGCTGTACTTGAAGTTTGTATGAACATCGTAAGTTCCCTTCATAAGAGCGTAAGCATCTTCTGTCATTACAAGCTCTTCGTCTGTTGGAATTACAAAAATCTTTGTTTCTGAATCATCAGCCGAAATACATGTTTCTGCATTTCCAGTGAATGACCATTCGTTTTTCTGTTCGTCAATCTTGATGCCGTATTTTTCAAGTCCTGAACAGGCCTTACCACGAGTAATTGGTCCGCGCTCTCCTACTCCGGCAGTCCATACGATTGCATCTACGTGACCGAGTTCTGCCATGAATGCACCAATGTATTTTTTAATGCGGAGTGCTTCCATATCAATAGAAAGCTGACAGAGTTTGTCGCCCTTTGCAGCGTCAATTTCGATATCGCGGCGGTCTGAATACTTACCTGTAATACCAAGACATCCGCACTTCTTGTTCAAAGCTTTGTCCATTTCGTCGGCGCTCATGCCTGTTTTGCGCATGATGTAGAATGGAAGAGCCGGGTCAAGGTCACCTGAACGTGTACCCATTACAAGACCTTCAAGAGGTGTAATACCCATTGTTGTATCATAGCAGACACCGTTCTTTACGGCACACATAGATGAACCGTTACCGATGTGACAGATAATAAGGTTTGTATCTTTAGGATCTTTTCCAAGAAGTACTGCGGCACGTTTTGCTGTATAAAGGAATGATGTTCCGTGGAAACCGTAGCGGCGTGCTGCATATTTTTCATACCATTCGCGTGGAATAGCATACTGGAAAGTTTCTTCCGGCATTGTCTGGTGCCATGCTGTATCCATAATTGCTGAGTGTGGAATATTCGGCATAACCTTCTGAGCAG
The DNA here is from genome assembly GCA_017550685.1 of Treponema sp. Lineage (GTDB taxonomy): Bacteria > Spirochaetota > Spirochaetia > Treponematales > Treponemataceae > Treponema_D. The sequence goes on from JAFZOJ010000017.1 coordinate 9,176, forward strand.
CTTCAATACCCATGATGTTTGCAGGCATATGAAGTGGTCCAAGGTCAATAACTTCGCGGAAGCCGTCTAAAACTTCCGGAGTGATGAGTACAGACTTTGTAAATTTTTCACCACCATGAAGTACGCGGTGTCCTACGGCACTAATTTCGTCCATAGACTTGATTACACCAACTTCCGGGTCTGTAATTTCTTTAATAATTAATTCAATTGCTTCTTTGTGTGTTGGACAAGGGCTTTCGATTTCTGTTTTCTGTCCCTTTGCCTTGTGAGTAATGCAGCTTCCTTCAATTCCGATGCGTTCTACAACACCGTTAGCCATTACTTCTTTGTTGTCCCAGTCATAAACCTGGTACTTTGCGCTGGATGAACCGCAGTTCAATGTAAGAATTACCATAAAAATCCTCTATGTTATTAAAAATTTAATATATTATTATAATTAATTATGCTCCATTTTTCAAATGGATTATCTATGTCATTGCCGTGCTTGACACGGCAATCTTTCTTAATAAAAGATGTCCGGGTCAAGCCCGAACATGACACAAACATTTTCATTTCATAACCACATTCGGTACCGTGGATTTATCTGCTTTTTTATACAGATACTTCAACGGGTGAATGTCAAAGGCGTTTTCGGACCAGCCGCCAACTGTACTTTTATCTACTACATTGGAAATAACCGGATGATGTACCGGAATTATTTCGCAATCATCAAGCAGGATTTTTTCTGCCTGAGCCAAAAGTCTGTATCGTTCTTCATCAGAGCATTCTGCAGCTTCATCAAGCAGTCTGTCATAGTCACTGTTAATCCATTTTGAATCATTGAGTGTAGAGTTACCGCGGAAGAGCTCCAGGAATGCCAGAGGATCTGCAAAATCTCCAATCCATGTATAAATGAACATATCAGAATTAGAAGAACCAACTTGAGTATAATATTCATAGGATTTTTTAAACTTTATCTGAACATCAACCCCAAGCTGAGCCCAGGAATCACAAAGAGCAGTAAGTCTGTCTTCGCTCACACTGTTTTCAGGCATTTCAAAAACAAGAGGAAGCTTTTTATCTTCGGGAATATCATATTTTTTTCTTGCCTGCTGCATCAGATTTTTAGCTTCGTTCATATCGGTATAAGAATAACCGTCCAGCTGAGGATAGCCGGAAAGAGGATATACAAAAGTTTGAGCTGCTACATAAAAATCCTTTCGTAATATTTCCCAAGGAACTGCTTCGAGCAAGGCCTGGCGGAATTCTGTTTTGGACCACACAGAATCATTCTGCTTAAAAAAGAAATAAGATGTTGCAAATTCTGCGGCAATAGAAATGGCTTTTTTATTATAAAGAAGCGAAGTATCTACATTGGCAGTAATCCAATCTGCGAGACCTGTATTAAAATAAAAGGCATTATCTTTTTCGTTATCGCTCTGATAAAAAAGAATCTGTTCAAGAGAAACCTTATCCTTATCCCAGTAGTATTCATTCTTTTTCATCTGATAAAAGCCCGGGCTACCCTCTGCAAGATAGAATGGGCCTGAATAAACATCACTTTTTTCGTGAACTACAGAAAAGGCTGAATGGCACAAAACCTTTGGAAGATAGTTTGCCGGTTTTACAAGATGAATTGAAAGTGAATCCTCTGAATTGGCATAAATTCCAACATCATCTGCGGTACCTTTACCGTTACGAAAGTCCTCTGCCCCCTTTATTACATCAAGCAGAGAAGAATATGGAGCGCCCGGTGTTGCCAGAAGCTTTAACCAGGACTTGCGAACTGACTCGGCAGTTATTTTTTCTCCGTTACTGAATTTGGCATCAGGATTAATTGTAAAGGTCCAGCGTTTTTTATCGCGCGAAATCCTGTAATTAATTGCAATTGCATAACAGGGATTAAGGTTTACCGGATCATAAGTAAAAAGACCTTCGTAAAGCCCCGTAAGAATCTGAGCATCCGAAGAATAACTTGTAAGATGAGGATTAAACTCGTGCTCACGAACGTTTTCTACAATTATAAAATTTTTAAGTGATGATGATTGCGACTCTGCTTCCGGCTCGCCTTGTTCCTGGGCAAAAATTGAAAGCGCCAAAAACTGCAGGCAGAGAACTGTAACAATCAATTTTATTTTTTCCATCTTAATGCTCCATCACCACTATTAGTTGCAACTAACTGTTTATTCCAAGCTTGCGCATCTGTTCAATTTCTTCTACTGCAGAAACATATTCACCGCGTTTTTTATTAACCGAAATAATTGCATTTCTGTAAGAAGAAAGGTCAATCTTCAAACCCTTTACCTTTGGTCGCTGCAACACTTCTACATGAGACTTAAAATGTTCATCAAGCGCGTCTATTGTTGTAAAAAGCTTTTGATTTTCCTGAATCTGGCGGTTCAAAAAGATAAGTGCATCATCTTCTTTGGCGGCATTAATCTTGTTGTATTCGTTTCCCTTGGAAGCAATACCTGCATAAACATGAGCAAGCTTAGATATCTGTGCAAGGAAGGTATTTACATTAATAGTCTGCTGAGATTTAGAACCTGACTTATGATCTGTCACAACGATTGTACAGATACGTTCCTTTTCCTTAATGCCAAGTGCCTGGCGCAGTGCTTCCAGAAATTTCTTGAACAGCGACTTTTTAACAGAAAACAAAAGGTCAAAATTATCAGAAAGCTTAACGCTAAGCTGTCCAAGGATCGAAGAAAGAACTCCAAGAGAAAAAACAGCCGACATAAGCAGTTCGTGCGAGTTTACTGTCTTGGTTTCTTTGTGAGCTTCCTGAATTCTAATCTGCAGCTTGTCCAAAAGCTTCTGGCGCAGAAATTCTTTTTGTGGGCCCTGGTCTTCGTCAATTATTTCCTGAACAAGATCGGTATAAAAGGTTTTCTTTCCTGTAGATTTTGCATAAAGGCGTTTAATTTCTGCCATTTCTGCATCCGGAGAAGAAAAAGCCTTGGCCTTGTCAAAATCAGGATGTTCAAAAATATCTTTACGGATATTACCCTTGTACATTTCCTTTTGAAAATCTGCAAGCTCACGCAGACAACCGTCAATAACACGACAGCATTTGGCACATTTTTCCTGACTGTCATTTATAAGGCTTATTGTTACAGAAGGTGCGTTTGTTCTTGCTTTTGTAAGTGCAGTGGCAAGGGCTCTTGTATTTGATTTGGCATGATTGGAAGAAAGGTTCTGCCAGTCAAATACTTCTATAAATTCCATTAAGTTTTTAATTCGCTGAAGGGTAATGTTTTCTACGGAAAAACGGAAATAGGTACAGATAAAATCAAGCATCATCTCGTAATCAGAAAAACGCTTACCAAGAATGATCGGATCTTCGTTTTCTGTAAATGGAGAGCTTTCAATTGGTCCGATATCAGAGATTCTCGTTTCGAGCTTGTAAGGATCGGGATTAATTAACGAGCGTTTTACAAGGACTTCGTTCAAATTTCTTACACAGGTGTACAGAAGTCTGAACTGTTCGAGCATATACTGAAGTCTGTCCGTGTTGAACCAGCCCTGCTTGGCCATAAGTGCGGTTTCCAGCTGGCTGGTAAAAATCATTATTTCTTCCATATCTTATATTATCGTCAAAAAAGTGAATTTTCAGTACAATTACAGTATGAACTACATATATAATAGTAATCAATATGCAAATGAACTTCTAGAGCGTTTTTTGCGTTATGTAAAGATTTGGACAGAAAGTGACGGTGAAGCAGCAGATAAGGGTGTTTTTCCTTCTACCCAGCGCCAGTTTGATTTGGCAAGGGTTCTTGAACAGGAGCTTAAATCCCTTGGGCTGGAGCAGGTTCAGGTTACAGAGGATTGTTATGTTTATGGTTTTTTAAAAGAAAATGTGACTACTAGTGGTGGCCCTTCGAGAGCCTCAGGGACCACAGCTGGTCTCGGGAGCCCTGAGCCACATGTGGTCCCTGAGCCTGTCGAAGGGGCCCTTAATGATCCAATCCTCTTTCTTGCCCACATGGACACTGTTGATGAAGTAAGCGGAAAGGATGTAAAGCCGGTGCTTGAAAAGTTGACCGGCAGTGATGGAAACACCGATACAATCATCCGTTCTGACGGCACTACCCTGCTTGGCGGCGATGACAAGGCCGGAGTTGCGGCAATTATGAGTGCGCTTGCATATCTTAAGCAAAATCCTGACATTAAGCACCGTCCGGTTGAAGTTATTTTTTCTCCTGATGAAGAAACAGGGCACGGAATGGACAGGGTTCCGCTCAAGCTTATCAAATCTAAATATGCTTATACAGTAGACGGCGGTTCAGAAGGCGAACTTGAAAGTGAATGCTTTAATGCCTGGGCTGCAGAAGTAGAATTTACCGGAAAAGCCTGCCACACAGGTGATGCAAAGGCCGGCGGAATGATAAACGCAAACCTTATGGCAAGTGATTTTGCTTCGCTTTTGCCGCGTGACAAAATGCCGGAGACAACAGAAGGCTACCAGGGCTTTATTGCCTTGATGGAAACCCGCGGCGGAATTGAAAAAGCTACCATGTCTTTGCTTCTGAGGGCCTTTAATATAGAAGAAATTGAACAGGAAAAGCAGCTTTTAGAGGAAAATGCCCGTATTATTCAGCAAAAATACGGATCCGGGGCAAAAGTATACGTAAAATTTAAGCAGCAGTACCTTAATATGAAGGCAGAACTGGATAAACATCCTCAGGTTGTAGCTCAGCTGGAGCAGGCTTACAAAGATTCAGGCGTTCAGATTATCCGTAAGCCTATCCGCGGTGGTACGGACGGCTCAAGACTTACAGAAATGGGAATCCCTACTCCAAATATTTTTACCGGCGGTCATGAATTTCACTCTCGCAACGAATGGGTTAGTCTAAACTCCATGTGCAAAGCAGCCGATGTATTAATTAACTTATTGTCTTAAAATTATCTGGAGACTTTCATGAAAGAATATGTAATTGAGGGTGGATATCCTATTCAGGGAACAGTTACTGCAAGCGGAAACAAAAATGCCGCTTTGCCTTGTCTTACCGCTACACTTGTAACAACAGAGCCTGTTATACTTCACAATATTCCTAAAATTCAGGATACCCATGTAATGATTGAAATCCTTAAAGCTTTGGGAGCTAAGGTTGAAGATTTAGGTAACAACAGCTGGAAAATCCAGTGTGATGATATAAAAACACATACATTGCCAAACGAGCTTACAAAAAAGGTTCGCGGTTCCATTGTTTTTGTAGGACCGCTCCTTGCCCGACTTGGCCGCTGCGAAATGATGCCTCCGGGTGGTGACGTAATTGGCCGCCGCCGTCTGGATACACACTTTCTGGCACTCAAACAGCTTGGTGCAAGCATTCAGGTAAACGGACACTTTGATTTTAACGCAAACAAGCTTGTTGGCGCAGATATTTTTATGGACGAAGCGTCTGTAACAGCCACAGAAAACGCAGTTATGGCCGCAGTTTTAGCAGAAGGCAATACAATCATTCAGAATGCCGCAAGTGAACCTCATATTCAGGACCTTTGCAACATGCTCAACAAGATGGGGGCAAAAATCAGCGGAATTGGTTCAAATAAAATCACTATCGAAGGTGTAAAAAAGCTTCACGGCTGCGAATACGAAATCGGACCGGATTATATTGAAATTGGTTCATATATCGGTATGGCTGCTGCAACAAAAGGAAAAATTACAATTAAGGGTGTGCGCCCCGAAGAAATGCGTCCGCTCAAATACAGCTTTGCCAAGCTTGGAATTAGCTGGAGCCTTAACGGAGACGAACTTACAGTTCCAAACACACAGGAGCTCAAGGTTAACGACGACTTTGGTAACGCAATTCCAAAAATTGATGACATGCCTTGGCCGGGTTTCCCTGCAGATTTGACTTCTATTATGACAGTAGTTGCAACTCAGGTAGACGGTACAGTTTTGATTTTTGAAAAAATGTTCGAAAGCCGAATGTTCTTTGTAGATAAACTGATAAGCATGGGTGCAAAGATTACCCTGTGTGACCCTCATCGTGCAGTTGTCTGCGGTCCATGCATGCTCCACGGCGACCACCTTGTTTCTCCGGATATCCGCGCCGGCATGGCCATGGTTATTGCCGCAATGTGCGCCCATGGAGAAAGCAGAATCAGTAACGTTTACCAGATTGAGCGTGGGTATGAAAACCTTGTTGGCCAATTGAAGAAACTTGGAGCCCATATAGAAATAGTTGAGGCAGAATAACGTGTCATGCTGAACTTGTTTCAGCATCTGATATAAGAAGAGATCCCGAAACAAGTTCGGGATGACAAAAGGTATTAAATGACAGAGCTGGAAACAAAAGTCAGAGTTCCCTTTCTTTGGGGGAAGTCTGTTTTTAAAAAATCCCGATGGTCTCAGATCAACCTCATCGTTGGACCCAACGGCTCTGGTAAAACAATCCTTGCAACCGAGCTCACAAAACAGTTCGAAGCTTCAGGCAAATCTGTAAAATTCATAAGCGCAGAACGGGACAGCGACAATATTTCTATTCTGCGCGACAACGAAAAAATCCGGACAAAGACAGAAAAAGTCCTTTCCGAAATGTTTGGAAAATCAATTACATTTATAGAAGATATTGACGGAACATTCATTCCTATCGTGCGTAACCGTGCCTGGAACGTTGAATACATGATGGAAGATGCAGAATGCCACGGGCTGCAGAAAATCATTTCGCTGCTTATAAACCTGTATTCTTCTACAACAGATATTGTGATTTTTGATGAACCCGAGCTGCACCTGCATCCCCAGTTCCAGCTCTTTTTTATGAACGAAATCCGCCAGGAAGCAAAGCATCATGTAAACAAGCTTTTTTTTCTGATTACTCATTCCCCGTTCTTTATTGACTTACGAACACCGGAAGATTTAGAGGGCGTAATTGTCTGCCACATTAACAGACCGCCTACTCATATAGAAGAATTGTTGCGAGAGGACGAGGCGCTGTTCAAACGTTTCCTCCCCCGCTTTAATACTTACCACAAACAGTTTTTCTTTTCGGACAATCAGATTTTTGTGGAAGGCTACACCGACCAGCAGCTGTTTACATATCTTTTGCCGTATGTAGAAAACAAGGCCAATATTGCAGGCACCAGTGTAATTGATGTCGGTGGTAAGGATGAGCTAGGAGTTTTCTGTAAGGTCTGTTCCCTCATCGGTACAGATGCCAGAATCATCACAGATTTGGATTCCCTCTTTAGCGGTAAGCTCCGCGATGTTGTTTGCCGTGACGAACGTGTAGAAGGCTGGCTTGAAAAACAGACCGAAAAGCAGGAAGCCTTTTTCCAAAAGATTTTCTCCGCCAAAGAAAGAGCAATGCCAATTACGCTGGACAAGCTCATTTTCAGACTTGAAAGATATATTCTGGCGATTGGTACAGAGATAACTGAAACATTTTGGGGCCCTTCGACAGGCTCAGGAACCCCAGACGAGCACTCAAGAACCACAGACGTGCAATCAGGAATCAAAGCCGGGGTCCCTGAGGCACTCGAAGGGCACTCCCATAAATTCAATCCCGAAACCAAGCTCTGGCTTACAAAGCTTGCCGCCCTCCAGACCAAGCACGAAAACGCAGATGCCGTTGATACTTATAAAACAGTCCTCCTGCAGGGCATCCTCAAAAATACAGAAGACTTAAGCAAAATCTTAAGCGAACCTCTTGCCGCTACCCTACCCGTAATCAAAAACTTAAGTTCACTCATTTTTGCCGCCGCAGAAAGTGCCCGTGTTTATATCCTTCACAAGGGTTGCATCGAACACTACTACACCCGCAGCGTCGTAAACTACATGCCTGTTTCCGGCAAAGACAAGCTCTTCCGCGAAGAACTGGACTTTATTATGGACACCCGCCCAAAAATTGTCCGCAAGCAGTACGAACCACTCATCTTTTTGCTGGAAGCCGCAACAAGTAAATAATTCTTCATTCTCATACAATTTTATAATATTTTTTTTATAGTTTTCTAACCAATTCTATTTTATAATAGACGCATGGACAAATCACAAGAAATCTTAAATTCACTCACAATCGAAGAAAAAATCCGCCTTTTGAATGGTAAGGGCAACTGGTATAATTATGATGCGTCGGGGAAGCTTCCTGTTATCTGCATGAGCGACGGACCGCATGGTTTACGCCATCAGACAGACCAGGAAAATTTTGCAGACATAAATCACAGCCGTATGGCAACCTGTTTCCCAACAGGAAGTGCAATTGCCTCAACGTGGAATGTGGAAGCACTTCATAAAATGGGTGCCGCAATCGCTGCAGAAGCACAGGCAGATGACGTTCAGATTATTCTTGGCTGCGGAATGAATATTAAACGCTCGCCGCTTTGTGGAAGAAACTTTGAATACTATTCTGAAGATCCACTGCTTACAGGTGAGCTTGCCGCTTCTTACATTCAGGGTGCACAGGAAAACGGCACCGGAACCTGTCCTAAACATTTTGCACTTAACAATCAGGAAAAATACCGCCAGAGTTCATCAAGCAATGCAGACGAAAGAACCATGCGCGAGATTTATCTGGCAGGCTTTGAACGTGCCGTAAGAAAAGCTCAGCCTGTTTCAATAATGTGCTCCTACAATATGATAAACGGAATCTATGCAAGCGCAAACAAAAAGCTTCTTACAGATATTCTGCGTAATGACTGGGGCTTTAAAGGAATTGTAATTTCTGACTGGGGTGCCGATATAAATGCTCCACAAAGTCTTAAGGCAGGACTTGATCTGGCAATGCCTGATTCTAACGGCTATCTTTATAATCAGCTTAAGCAGGCTTATGACAACGGACAGATTACACAGCAGGAAATTGATACAGCCTGTAAAAGAATTATAGATACAGTATTAAAGCTGGACGAAAAAAAGGCAAAGACAACTGTTGATTTTAAAGAGCAGCATAAAATTGCCTTTGAGCTTGCCTGCGAAAGTGCAGTACTTTTAAAGAACGACGGCTTTTTACCGCTCAATCCGGGCAGCACAAAACAAAAGCTTTTAGTCGTTGGTGAGCTTGCAGAAAAAATGCATTTCCAGGGCGGCGGTTCAAGCCACATCACAACTGCAGAATATCCTTCTGCACTGGACTGCCTTAAAAATGATTTTGATGTAATTTATGTTCCGGGTTATAACAAAAAAAGATTGCAGCAGGCTGTTCAGACAATAAAGCAGACAGTAGCTCAGCAACCGGCTATTAAGGTTTTGTATTTCTGCGGACTTGAACAATCCTACGAAGGAGAAGGCTTTGACCGCACCGACATGCAGATACCTGCCGGTCATCAGGAACTGTACAAAGAGATTATCAAAATCACTAAAAACATTGCTCTTGTAACCTTTGGCGGCTCTCCTATAGACCTTACCTTTGCAAACGAAGCACACGCAATTCTTCATATGTATCTTTGCGGACAAGCCAGCGGACAGGCATGTCATGCACTTATTACAGGCTTAAAAAATCCGAGTGGAAAGCTTGCCGAAACCTGGCCATTAAAAATCACTAAGGGGCTTCCTGTAAATGATTATGATGTTGATTATACCGAGGGAACTCTTGTAGGTTACCGCTGGTACGAAACTGCTTCCCTGCCCGTTCAATATGAATTCGGTTATGGCTTAAGCTACACAAGCTTTGAATATTCAGATTTAAAAGTTCAAAGTTCGAAGGTTACTCTGACAGTAAAAAACACAGGTAACTTTGACGGATACGAAACAGTTCAGATTTATGTAAAAAATCCTCTGCCGCCACAGGACAGCGGAATAAGCCGTCCGGGGATAGAGCTCCGTGCCTTTCAAAAGGTTTTCTTAAAGGCAGGTGAACAAAAGCAACTCTCTTTACAACTTGATGACAGGGCATTCAGTATTTATTCAACAAAAAAGAACTGCTTTGCAGCTGTCGACGGCAAATATGAAATCTGCGCCGCTTCGAGTGTAAGAAATATAAAACTGAGTACCAGCGTAACTATCAAGGGCGACAAAATTACAGACCTTGTAGATTCAGATAAAGAAGAACAAGCCAAGGCTATTCAAAAACACCCGCGGCATACAAAAGGCGAATTTACAATAACCGATTCACTTGTAGAAATGGCACAACACAGTCTTTTTGTAAAATGCCTGCTTGCACTTTTTGAATTTGTTATTGTTATGAACAGTCCGAGCAAAAACCGCAATGACCCGGCAGTAAAAATAAGCATCTGCTGTGTAAGGGAAAATCCGCTGGAAAGTCTTGTCAGCATATCCGGCGGTCTTATAAGCAAAAAGCTTGCAGACAGAATAATAAAAAGCGCAAACAGAAAATAAAAGAAAAATTGCACCATGCCATTTCCTGTGTTATAATAAATGAATGTGGTCCCTGAGTTTATCGAAGGACCAAAAAGGAGTATTTATTAAATGACAGGAACATTCTGGGCATTGGTGCCGGCAATCGTGGCTATTGCTCTGGCGCTCATTTCTAAGGAAGTTTATTCTTCCCTTTTTGTTGGTATTGTTATTGGTGGTATTTTCTATGCCATTGATGCAGGAACCGGATTCACAGGATTCTTAACCCACGTATTTACAGACGGATTTGCAGGCTCGCTTGCAGACGCTTATAACGTTGGTATTCTGGTATTCCTGGTTCTCTTGGGAATTATGGTTGCCCTTATGAACAAGGCAGGCGGTTCTGCAGCCTTTGGACGCTGGGCAAAAAAACACATCAAGACAAAGGTTGGCGCACAGGTTGCAACAATCATTCTTGGTATCTGTATCTTTATTGATGACTACTTCAACTGTCTTACTGTAGGTTCTGTAATGAAACCAGTTACAGATAAATACGGTGTTTCAAAAGAAAAGCTTGCATATCTGATTGACTCTACAGCCGCTCCGGTTTGTATTATTGCTCCGGTTTCTTCATGGGCTGCCGCAGTTGCAGGATTTGTTACAGAAGGCGAAAACGGAATCGGACTTTTCTGTAAAGCTATTCCTTTCAACTTCTACGCAATCATGACATTGTTTATGATGTTTGCAATGGTATTCATGAAGTTTGAATACGGACAGATGTCTAAGTACGAAAAGGCTCTTGCTGTTATGAGCGAAGAAACA
>JAFZOJ010000018.1 GCA_017550685.1 Treponema sp.
AAAATCGCGATTAAGCGAGAGCAGACGAAAGCTTGTTTTCAGTTTGCCGAGCGAGAGCGATTTATCCAAAAATGAAGATGGAAAAAGTGCCAAGGCACTCTCAAAAAGGGTGAAAAAGGTGAACACACGGTCAAGTTGAAGTGTAAACTTTCCATTTCTCACCGTAGGCAACTCCTATTTTCTAAAATGGGAAGTGTGGAACAAACTTGTAGCCAATAAGTTACAGACCCCACCCCATCCCCTTGAGGGGCGGGGATATGCGCACGGGCCTTTCGGCATTCGGTGTATGAAGTAACTCCTACGACTTCGGGGATATGCACACGGGCCTTTTGCACCGCCATTCTTGGCGTTATTTCCGCCTGAACATTCTTGTCGCCAAGAAGTGCGAAGCAAGTGATGTAACTCGCTCCCCAACTCCTCCCCTGTTTGAGGGGAGGTGGCCAAAGGCCGGAGGAGTCTGATTAGAGGGGGCCAGGGGGCGTTGGCTACCCTTATGGAAAAAAAATTTTCTTATCCATTTTCTTACCATTTCTCGCCGCAGGCGACTCCTCTTCAAAAATGGGAAGTGCCCTGACGGGCAGAAATGATAAAAAAATGAATGAAAAAAAATGTAAAAAAAATGGCTTTCCCTAATGGGAAAAATATTTTCTTACCATTTTCTTACCCATTTTCTTATCATTTCTCGCCATAGGCGACTCCTTTTCAAAAAGTCCGTAGACATCAATCAACTCATCATCGGGCACAAGACCCGCCCCTACAGCCGCACCGACATCCTTGGCGTTTTGACACACAAAACAACTGTCATGGCAGAACCTATTGTACTGCCCCTCCATTTCCGTTTTAGACAAAAAATCAGTTTCATTAGTCAATATATAAACTATTAGTTTACAGTTCTGCAAAATATTGTCAATCAAACATATAAAACCAGTTCCATATATAACACCCTCATTTCTGATTACAAATTGACTATTTAACATTATTTTAGAAAAAAAGACAAAAAAGTTTTTTGACGTTTCAAAGAAATATATTAACTTTGCACGGAAATAGTGATTGGGTCAAAATGCGACCAAATCACAGCATTGAAAGATTCTAACGGTCCGCATTTTCGCGCAACCACTCTCTGGCAACGGGTCATCCCTGTAACATCACTCCTAATACATTACCAAAAACTTCAAGTAAAGCAGAACAAGAAGGAAAAATAAAGTATCAAACCCGTAAAAATTATTATCATAAATTATCAATAAAACAAAAGCGTATGAAAAAATTATTAACCACACTTCTGTTGATGGGTGTTGCCCTATGTGGCTGGGCTACCATCACCGAGTCGGGGAGTGGGAATACTGTCACCATCAATTATGAGGATGACGGCAACTCCAACGACCAGAATTACAGTCTTCAAAACCGAAGCGCCACAACGGTTGTCTTGACTGGCGATTGGGCCAACAAAGACCTTGGTTTACTTGACAAAGTCCTTGACCAATGCTCAAACAACATCTTCCTCGACATGAGTGCGTGCGAAGG
>JAFZOJ010000019.1 GCA_017550685.1 Treponema sp.
ACAAAGGCAGAGAAACAGGCTCAGTTAGCTGAAATCAAACAGGTTCTTGCGGAAGCCAAGGGTGCGGTTTTGGTTGATTTCAGCGGTCTTACCGTAGCGGAAGATACGGATTTGCGCCGTAAGGTTCGCGAAGCCGGTGCTTCCTACACCGTTTACAAAAACACTTTGATTGCTCTGGCAGCCAAAGAATACGGACTGGACGGCCTGGCTCCGGTGTTGGAGAAAAATACTGCAATTTGTTCTTCTTCCAATGACGCGGTTGCGGCTTGCAAGGTAATCTGTGATTTTGTAAAAGATCATAAGAAGATGCAGCTGAAAGCCGGTGTTGTAGAAGGCAAAGTTGTTACGGTTGACGAAGTTAAGGCAGTTGCCGCGTTGCCGCCGAAAGAAGTGCTGGTTGCCAAAATGCTGGGCAGCCTGAATGCTCCGATTTCCGGTCTGGTACGTACACTCAACGGAACTGTTGCGAAGATCGTGTACGCTTTGGATGCTGTACGCGAACAAAAAGAAAAACAATCTGCTTAATGCATGATTGAAACAGATTTTTTATAATTAAAATATTAAAAAAATTATTTGATATGGAGGAAATTATAATGAATAAAGATCAGATTATTGAAGCAATTGAGAAAATGACCGTATTGGAGCTGGCCGAACTGGTCAAAGCTCTGGAAGAAAAATTTGGCGTATCCGCCGCTGCTCCGGTTGCTGTTGCTGCCGCTGGCGCTGCTCCGGCTGCTGCCGCTGAAGAAGCTGAGCAGACCGAATTCGACGTTGTCCTGAAAGAAGCCGGCCAGGGCAAGATCAACGTTATCAAAGCGGTTCGCGAGATCACCGGCCTGGGCCTGAAAGAAGCCAAAGCCCTGGTTGACGCTGCTCCGAAAGCCATTAAAGAGAAAGTTTCCAAAGCCGATGCTGACGAAGCCAAAGCCAAACTGGAAGCTGCCGGCGCAACTGTTGAAATTAAATAATTTTGCTTCAAAAGTCGAACCGGTCCTCTGATGAGGGCCGGTTCTTTATTGTTTGATTTGATGACTTGTTGCATACAAGAAGTAAATGATAGGCTCCGTGAAATACAAAAGTAAATTTAGCAAAATGGTATATTGACAAGCATCTGTATTTTGTGATATCATTATAAACCACAATTATGCTTTTTGCGTTTGTGACCAAATTGCAGGCTTGACTACAACGGCCAGATAGTGTAGTGGTTCACATCGGCTGCCATATCGTAGGGATGAAGTACGTTCGTCTGATCTTAATAACAGGGTGATCTTGCGGTAAGAACCTTGTTTTTTTTGACTTCGGACAACGTGCGTAGTTTTGTATTGCCTGACTTATATAACAAGGAGTGAGGACCTAGATGTTTAAACCGGTTCAGACAGGTGACAGGACCCGGTATAGCTTTGGTAAAATTAAAGAAGTTTTGCCGATGCCTCATTTGATTGACCTGCAAAGGAAATCCTATGAGTGGTTTATGAACGATGGATTAAATGAGATTTTCCGTGATATTTCCCCGATTAAAGACTTTAACGGTAATCTGGAACTCTCATTTAAAAGCTTTGAAATCGGCGAGCCAAAATATACCATTGAAGAGTGTAAGGAACGGGACGCTTCTTATTCTGCACCATTGAATGTCAATGTTCATCTGCTATATAAAGATACGGGCGAAATTAAGGAATCCCGGGTATTCATGGGAGATTTCCCATTAATGAC
>JAFZOJ010000020.1 GCA_017550685.1 Treponema sp.
AAAAGACGGCTGTAATATTCGGCTGGTGAAAAAGAATTTTGAAAAGACAGTTGTTCATACTCCAGAAGAATATGATTTTCCGGACGGCTTGTATCAGGATCATTGGGAAAAGGCAGAAGCTTATGGCGTAGTAGGCGATAATGGCAAAATGCTTGCCTGCATAGAAGTATGCCCGGAAGAATGGTCTAACAGATTGATGGTTACTGAACTCTGGGTTTCAGAAGAACTTCGTGGTCAGGGGCTTGGAAAACGTCTTATGGACAAAGCAAAAGAAGTTGCTGTGGCACAAGGCCGCCGTGCAATCATTCTGGAAACTCAATCGTGCAACACAAACGCGATTGGCTTTTATCTTCATCAAGGCTTTGAGTTAATCGGTTTTGATACCTGCTGCTATACAAACGCTGATATCGACCGCAAGGAAGTTCGAATCAACCTGGGCTTCTTTTTTCACAGAAATGGGACCAGAAAGTAGACTACGAAAAAAGCGGAAGAGTTGTTCAGTCAGGACTAAATCAGAAATGACACTTGAAGAAAGAAATCAAAAGGTACGCACGTTTTTTAATGGCAAAATTGATACTTACGATGATGTGCACAGTGAATATATGAAAACAAAAGTATTGCTGGCAGAAAATCTGGACAAGGGTGCAAAAAAGATTCTTGATTTGGGCGGCGGAACAGGGCTTGAATTAATTCATCTGTTTGAGCTTTTCCCAGAGGCGCGGGTCACTGTAATTGACATAACAGAAAATATGCTTGAAAAGTTGAAGACGCGCGATTTTGCCGGTCACGTTACAACAATCTGCGGCGACTTTTTTGAAGTTCCATTTGGCGCGGATTTTGATGCAGTTATTACAACATCAGCGTTCCATCATTTTAAGAAAGATGAAAAAATCCGATTGCTCAAAAAAATTATGGATTGTCTTAAAACTGGCGGTCAGTTTATAAATTGTGATTTGATTGCGCTGACTCCCGAAGAAGAGGCCGAACAGCTTGTGGAATTGGAAAACAATACCGATGACACAAAACATATAGATATTCCGCTAACAATTGAAAATGAAATAGACGCACTTGAAAAAGCTGGATTTACGCAGATTACTTCGAGCAATGGCGGTAAGGAAAACTACGGGTTGTTTGTTGCGAGAAATATCGGCAAATTATAAAGAAGAAATAACTTCAAAAAAGATATTTATATTTTGCCGATAATGTGCTATAATTTTACCGATGAGTAAGGTCAAATATTTATCTGTAGAGGAAGCTGCTCAAAACTGGCAAATTAGTGAACGCAGTGCTAGAAACTATTGTGCACAGGGTAGGGTAGAAGGTGCTCTTTTAGAAGGTAAAACATGGAAGATTCCGTCTACAGCAAAAAAGCCTGAACGTAAGCCTCGTCATTCTACTGTAAAACAAACATTATTAGCTTGCCTCAGACGTGAAAAAGATTCCTCCCTCAAAGGAGGAATCTATCATAAAATCCAAGTTGACCTTACCTATAACTCCAATCATATTGAGGGATCAAAGCTCACTCATGATCAGACCCGCTATATATTTGAAACAAAAACTCTTGGTGTTACGAACAAGGCAGTTAAGGTTGATGATATTGTTGAAACTGTAAATCACTTTCGCTGTATTGATCTTATCATTGAAGGTGCACATACAAAACTTTCAGAAAGCTTCATAAAGCAGCTGCATTTTATTTTGAAGTCTGGAACAACTGACAGCCAAAAATCCTGGTTCAGAGTAGGAGAGTATAAGCAACTCGAAAACGAAGTAGGGGGAAGTGAAACTACAAAACCTGCAGAAGTTGCCGGAGCAATTAAAGCACTCCTTAAAGCATACAATTCAAAATCAAAAATCACATTTGATGATATCCTGGATTTCCACGTACGTTTTGAATCCATTCACCCATTCCAGGATGGTAATGGTCGTGTAGGCCGTCTGATTATGTTTAAGGAATGCCTCAAGCATAATATTGTTCCATTCATAATTACAGAAGAGCTTAAGATGTACTATTACCGCGGAATTAAGAACTGGAAAGATGAACACGGCTTTCTGCGTGATACCTGTCTTACAAGCCAAGATGCGATGAAAGCTACGCTGGATTATTTTGGAATAAAGTATGAGTAAAGAAGAACCTATTGTAGATTTACAAATTAATATTCAACACAACAACCGCAGAAAGAACAAGAATAATTCCCAGCGCAGAAAGCACGGTTAGCATTTCGGAAAAACACAGGATTCCAATTATTGTTGCGACTACTGGTTCAAGGGTGGCGATGATTCCGGCTTTGCTGGCTTCTACTGTGCGAAGACCGAGGGTGTAGGTCAAAAAAGGAATTACGGCTGTTATAAGAGCGGTGAGGATGCAAAAGCCTATAAGCAGCGGAAGATTTGGCGCCTGGGCAAAGTGAGAAATCATATCTCCGGGCTTGCAGATAAACCAGGAACCAAGGCCTGCAAATAAAAATGTATAAGTTGTAACTGTGTAAGGAGAATATCGGCGCAGGGCAATTGTTCCAAGGATGCTGTAAAGTCCGTAGCCAAAGCCTGAACCAAGTCCAATCAGTAAGCCGAACAAAGTGATTCCGTTGCCGGAGATTCCTGAAACAAGGACGCAGCCGGAAAAAGCAAGAAGCAGGGCAATGAGTTTCCGGGCGTTCAGTTTTTCATGGAAGAAAAGGGCCGACATGAGCATGATCCAGATTGGCGAAGTGTACAAAAGAATTGCAGCTGTAGAAAGCGGCATAATTGTAATTGCAGAAAAATAGCAGATTGTGAAAAACAAAATACTTCCAAACCCAAGTCCAAGAAAAAGCGGAAGGTCGCGCAGGGCAAGCTTAAAACCTGAACGGTCAACAATAAGCTGCACCAGACAAAAAAGCAGAGCCGCAAGTGTGAGTCTTATAGAAACTATCTGAATTGCACTAAAGCCATAGCTTTCGAGTTTTCTTACAAAGATTCCCATGCTGCCCCAAAAGCATGCTGCGATGATGATAAGAAGTGGGCCTAGATTTGTCTTTTGTTTTTCCATTTTTTTATAATAATAAATGATTGGCTGTTATAGAATAGGATATATGATTTTTTATTTATAATTTTTGAAAATGTGCTATAACGATTCTTTTAGGGAATAACAATGACAACATCCTGAGACTGCCGAAATCTAAGCAATAACTAATCTATAAAAAAAATGGTAAATTCTCGAATTCGATGGTATAATTATATATTATTATTTCCGGGAGTAAGAATATGAAAAAATCTCCTTTTTACACGATTATTAGCATATTTGGTTCATTCTTTCTTTGTATAGTACTTCTTGGTTGTGAAAACTTTCTAAAAGGAAACAATATACGAAATGATATAAACGAAGCTATCGAAATTGCAAATTCAAATCCTATTACTTATTATATACAGACTGAACCAGGTGCAGGTGTTTTGAGTGATGGGCAGATTCGACTAAAGAAGAAAGAAACCTTTAATATATTGTTTACCCCATCTAATGAATGGCGATTTTTACAATGGGAAGTAATTGACAGGAATACAAAAGAAATTGTAACTGATTCGATTATACTGGAAGATCCGACAAAACTTGAAGTTCGAGGTACTGTAGTAAAACCAAGAGAAAACTTATGTATTTATGCAAAATGCATTATGCTTCCTTGTGTTTTAAAATATTATCCAAAGACAGATACCCCTCAGCTTGCTAATACTACAATTGTAATTACATTTAATATGCCTATGGAAGCAGAAAATACGCTAAAGTCTTCTTCTGTTTTCAACTATGATAATATATTAATTACTTATAATAATAATCATATAGAAAAACTTTTTGAAGCACCGTATTTTGATTCCACAAAAAAGGTTTTATACATTCAGCCAAAACCTCATGACTTAAAAGCTTTTATTGAACCTAGTGAATCAAAAAAGATAAATATTTCATTAAGTGAAAATATTTTTGTTAATAACGGTGATGCAAATGTATATCTTACACAGAATGAAAACTGTTCGTTTGATGTTTTTTATAAGGCAATGCTTGATGAAGTGGACCCTGTTATAGATGATTTTTTTGTGACACGTAATGCAGATGATACAAAAGAAAAGGCATTGACGACAACTACATGGACATTTCAGCATGATGACATTATGCAAAACAGAGTAAGGGAGAAAGTTTATATACATGCTAAATGTCATGATGATGATGCCGGAATAAAGAAAATTGTTGTAACAGAACAACGTAAATATACTTCTGATGCTGAAGCTATATTAGATTCTGTTTATACCCAAGAATATTCACTGGAAAAGGAAAATGCCATTATTCATGAAGAAAATGGTTATGTGGATTTTTTAATTGAACATTGGTTATCTTCATCGTCGGGAAAGGTTTTAGTAGATGTAAGTGTTTATGACAGGTGTAATAATTCTACAAACAAGTATAATAATGTTATAAGTCCGTATAATACTTCTACAAAGAGCTCACTTTCTTTGATTCTTACCTCTGACGAAACTATCTGTGATACTTTTGCTGTATATAATGTCAAAGATTTATATAAAGACCAGACTACTGAATTAAATGATGATATCCTTGAAGCTAACTTTGATAATCCTAAAACTTTACGAATCTATGGTCAAAAGTCCGGTAATAGTAAAGATTATCATGAATTATACGAAAAGATTTATTATCGTGGGGCTTCAATCGGATATGCAAATTTTAACGAAAATGAGTATGACGAAAAATATAATATAACCTGTAAATATTTGGATAAAAACGGAGAGCCTAAGAACGGAACCTTTAAATATAATAAAACAGACCACGAATGGAGTTATACTCTGGAGAATGTAGATTCAATTAGTGGTATGAAAGTTACTGTAGTTGTAAAAGATGATATTGGAAACAGCTTGAGCAAGGATTTAGCTTTTCCTTATACTCCGGTTCCTAAGTTAATAACTGACGGTACTCAAACCCGTGATTTCTTTTTTGTAAGAAGCGATGTTATTTATTCTTATAATCAATCTATTGCAACTTATCGTCCGCTTACTTCTGTGATGAAAAAAATTTCGATAAATGTTAATGATAACTCAAGAAAATTCTGTGCAAGAAATGGTTTTCTTTGTGGAGAAATAACTGACCCTATTAATTATGCAACTTTTGATAATACTCCAGCTTCTGTTCCTGATGTGACAGTTACCGGTGTAGAAACTTGGCCATATTCAGGAAAAAATCTATACAATGACGAGATTGCATATACAAAAGTTAAAGTTTCAATTGATGGTAATTCATGGGATACATATGATGCAATTTATTATGAAACACCTGATAAAAAGTTTCATTTATTAGAAAAGCCACAGACAGAATTTTCTTTTTTGCTTCCAACCAAAGAGTGTTTTTCTTCGGATAAAACTGGTAAGGTTTTTGCAATAAAGGATCATAGACAGACTGCAGATTCTACATTTACAATACAAAAGCTTACAAGTCCTGAAGATGATAATTGTCCTCCTGAAATAGAATGGACAAAACAAGATTATTATTCATGCAAACTTAATGTTACGGATTCTGGTGATTCTACTGCTAAAGTAGCATCGGTCATGTTATTAACTAAAGATGGAAATTTTATAAATCTTTCCAGAATAGAAAATAATACAACTTATTATACTGATATAATTGTTCCAAACTGGATTCTTGAAGAAGAGTATATTAAGCGGAGTGATAAAAATGTGGTTTATTTGAAGGCTACCGATACAAATAATAATAGTATAACATTGATCAAACCTGTCGCAAAAAGACTGGAAAAACAAAATAGCGATTATACGTTGAATAAAGTTAGCGACAAGTGGTATGCAAATAATACAGGTACAGAATTTCTTACATTTAGAAGATCATATTTATATAAGTATAATTGGGATACTGCATCTGGCATGTGGGGTGAACCAGTAAGATATGGTACGAGCCAAATTTCCAATGATACACAAGTTGGTCCTCTTGAGGATATGCCTGCAAATGGGTTTGTAAAAACAATTCATGCAAGAAAGCAGGATGGAGATAAAGATGGACAATTTGAGAGTGTGGTTGATTATCCTAAATACTTTTATACAGGTGATGTAACAAGTTTAGAAGATAATAAATTCTTCATGCCGAATGATTCGGAATCTGTATTTATTGGTTCTGATGTTCCGGTCTTTATTTATACTATCGCCACAAAAAAATCTTATTCAGAATGTTCTTCCTGGAGTATTAATGACTGGGAGTGGTGCCATCTGGAATTAAATGAAAAGGTGTTTGATTTTTCTGAAACTAATCAATCCATGAAAAAGTATACTATTCCTGTAGCAGAAATAAAAAAGCAAGACTGCCAATGTTATGTTGTTATAGCTCACTTTGCTGACGGTACGTCAAAAATGAGCCAGATATGGTCATTCTAAAGACAAAAAAAATACGGTGGTCGAGATTATCGAAACCACCGTATTTTTTTATTTGTGGCCCTTTGCTTCGGCAGGCTCAGCACAGGCTGGCTCAGGGACCACATATTTTTTAATCTTCCAGATTCTTGTATTCTTCGTACTTGGCTGCTGTTTCTTCGTCTACTTTTGTGAAGAGAGAAACTGCTACAGTTACTACGAGACATACGATGAAGGCCGGGAGGATTTCGTATATGTCGAAGATTCCGCCGTGGAGATAGTGCCATACAACATCGGTGATACCGCCACAGATAAGACCTGCGATTGCACCAGGAGCTGTTGTGCGTTTCCAGTAGAGGGCCAGAATGATAAGAGGTCCGAAGGTTCCGCCAAAGCCTGACCATGCAAATGATACAAGGCCAAAGATTGAGCTGTCTGGATTAAGGGCAAGCAAGAGTCCCAAAACTGCAATTACAAATACACAGATACGGCTTACCAGGAGTACCTTTTTGTCGTCTGCATCTTTTTTGATGAGGCCCTTGTAGATATCCTGTCCGATGGCAGAGCTGGCAGAAAGGAGCTGTGAGTCTGCTGTAGACATAGAAGCTGCAAGAATACCACAAAGGAAGAGGCCTGCAATAAAGGCCGGGAACATCTTGAGCATTGTTTCACTGAATACTGCTTCCTGAGTTCCTGTTCCAAGTACCTTGAGGCCTGCTGTTGTTACTTCTGATGGATCTGCACCAAGAATGATCCCCTTGTTCAAAAGGTAAGCTGTACCAAGGGCACCAATTAAAACTGCACCAATGTAAGAAATAATCATCCAAACAATACCTACGCGGCGGGCTGTTTTGATTTCCTTGTTTGAACGGCAGCCCATAAAGCGGATGATAATGTGAGGCATTCCAAAGTAACCGAGACACCATGCAAAGGCCGAAACTGCAGACATTGCACTGAAGCTCTGGTTGCCGGTGAATGATTTGAGCATTGCGGCACCAAATTCTCCGTTGAGTGCGCGCTGTGTAAAGCTCTGTACCTGAGCTGTTGCGTTACCAAAGCCTCCGAGAGATGCAACAATTACGATTCCTGAAATTACAAAGGCTACGAAAATGAGTGAGCCCTGGATAAAGTCTGTTGTACAAACGGCACGGTAACCACCAAGAATTGTGTATGAAAGAATGATTACGAATCCGATCAAAAGAC
Organism: Treponema sp.; assembly: GCA_017550685.1. Classification (GTDB taxonomy): domain Bacteria; phylum Spirochaetota; class Spirochaetia; order Treponematales; family Treponemataceae; genus Treponema_D. Next base: position 7,591 of record JAFZOJ010000020.1, read on the forward strand.
CTGTGTTCCAGTTAAGGCCGAATACTGAGCGGAAAAGCTTAGCACAGGCAACGAATCCGGAAGCGGTGTAGATTGTAAAGAATACTACAATAAAGAAAACCGATACGATTGAAAGAATGTGTGTCTTATCGTTAAAGCGGTTTGTAAGGAATTCCGGAATTGTGATGGAATCTTTATATACTACAGAACACTTGCGCAAAGGCTTAGCAATAAAAAGCCATGCAAGATATGTACCAACTATAAGACCAATGGCAGTCCAGAAGGTTTCTTTAAAGCCGCCAAGGTAGCACAGTCCTGGAAGTCCCATTAAAACCCAGGCAGAAGAGTCTGATGCTTCGGCACTAAGGGCAGTTACCCAAGGTCCAACCTTTCTTCCTCCAAGGAAAAAGTCCGAAGCTGAATTGTTGCTTTTTGCACTGCGGATACCTACAAAAACCATAAGGCCAAGGTAAAGTACAAAAGCAATAATCATAGCGATCATTTGTGAAGTCATTTTTTTACCTCATATTAATTTTGTTTTCTATTATTATAAACTGAATTCTTGTTATTGTTAATAGTAATATTTTAATACGCCCGTCATTGCGAGCCACCGGGGTTGTAATATCATTATTGAATTTATATGTAAAAAACTATAAAATATTTCCCAAAATATTTGAAAGTCCGCGCAGAAATGGGGCTTTCACAGGAGGAAAATCATGACAAAATTTCGTGGTGCTTTTACAGCTTTAATCACACCGATGAATTCGGATGGATCTGTAGACTTTGAGGGCTTCCGCAAAAATGTCAAACATCAGCTCGAACAGGGCATCGATGGTCTTGTTCCTCTTGGAACCACTGCTGAAACTCCGACTCTGGATGAAAGGCCTGGTGAAGAAGAAGACAAGATTATTTCGATTGTTATGGAAGAGGTTCGTGCTTTCGAAAAATCTACAGGCAAAAAAATCCCAATCATTCTTGGAGCCGGTTCTAACAATACAAAAGATGCTGTTCATTATGTTGAACGTGCCAAGGCTGCCGGTGCAGATGCTGCTCTTGTTGTTACACCTTACTACAACAAGCCTTCAAAGGAAGGTATCTACCAGCATTTTGCAGCTGTATCAAAGGTTGGAATTCCAATCATTGTTTACAACATTGCAGGCCGTACAGGTTTGAACATTCCTACAGACCTGCTTGCACGCATTGCAGAACTTCCAAATATTGCCGGTGTTAAAGAGGCAAGTGGTTCTGTAAGCCAGATGATGGAAGTAATTGGACAGATTAAGAATAAAAAGCCAGACTTTGCCGTAATGAGCGGTGATGATGGTCTTACACTTCCTTTGATTGCAGCCGGAGGGGATGGAATTATTTCTGTTGCTTCCAACATGATTCCTGCTTTGATGCATGAACTGGCAGCTGCCGCATTGGACGGAGACTTTAAGAAGGCACGCGAGATTCACTACAGACTCAGCCCCTTCTTCAAGGCCGAGTTCTGCGACGGAAACCCTTCATCAATCAAGTATGCAATGAATGTTAAGGGAATGCCAGCCGGTGCCTTGAGATTGCCTCTGGTAGAAGTCAATGATGAAGCTAAAAAGATTATTGAGAAAGCAATAAAGGATTGTGGTTTGTAGGGAATAGTAAATAGTAAATAGGGGATAGTAACTATTCTCTATCCCCTGATCCCTATCCCCTGATACAAGGAGAATCATTATGAGTGAAAAAATACACGTAGGTGTGCTCGGAGCTACGGGCATGGTAGGACAGAGATATATTAAGTTGCTGAAAGATCATCCTTGGTTTGAAGTAACTTATGTTGCTGCAAGTCCTCGTTCTGCAGGTAAGCCTTATTGCGAGGCTGTAAAGAACCGCTGGCTTATTGGAGCAGAAATCCCGGCCGGTGTTGCAAATCTTATCGTAGAAGATGCAAACGACGAAAAGAAGGCTTTGGGAAAATGTCAGTTTGTTTTCTCTGCTTTGGAAATGGGAAAGGATGAAATTAAGGCTCTCGAAGCAGCTTATGCCGCTGAAGGTATTCCTGTAGTTTCTAATGCTTCTGCTAACCGCTGGACAGAAGATGTTCCAATGCTCGTTCCAGAAATCAACTGGCAGCACCTTGATGTTATTGCCGAACAGAAAAAGCATCACGGTTGGGACAAGGGCTTTATTGCCGTAAAACCTAACTGTTCGCTTCAGACATACATGATGCCGCTCCATGCTCTTATCCAGGCCGGATATCCTGTAAAGCGTATGATTGTTACTACACTTCAGGCAACTAGTGGTGCCGGATATCCTGGTGTTGCTTCTTTTGATATGATTGATAACATCGTTCCATTTATTGGCGGCGAAGAAGAAAAAACAGAAAAAGAATGCCTCAAGATTCTTGGTAAGGTTGTAGACGGAAAGATTGAAAATGCAGCTGGTCCTCTTGTTTCTTCTACCTGTACTCGTGTACCTGTAGTAGACGGACATACGGCTTGTGTTTCTCTTGAGTTTGATTTGCCTGATGACAAAAAGCCAAGCCTCGAAGAAATTGAACGCGTATGGACAAGCTATAAATCTCTTCCTCAGGAGCTTAAGCTTCCAAGTGCACCGGAACATCCAATCGTTGTTCGCCACGAGGAAAACCGTCCTCAGCCACGCCGTGACCGCGAAACAGAAAAGGGAATGGCCTGTGTAATCGGACGCCTCCGCCCATGTAACGTATTCGATGTAAAGTTTGTAGCTTTGAGCCACAACACAAAACGCGGTGCTGCCTTGGGTGGTATCCTTAATGCAGAGCTTCTGAAGGCAAAAGGATTTTTTGATGTGTAAGCTCGCTGGCGAGCGGTGTTTAATAGCAAACCGTTAAAAAAATTGCGAAAGCAATTTTTAGGTTTACCTTATTAGACTAACATACTAGTATTATTTTAATGAAAACTATGGTATCATACAGGTACCATAGTTTTTTTTTGGAGTAATAAATATGCTTATAACAAAATCCGTTGTTTTTGTTTGCGATAAAGAAGAATTTTCCGGAGTAAAAAAGATTGCGTCAAAGGTTTGCCTTGATGTAGAAAGGGTAACTGGCGGTAGGCCGGAGGTTGTGGAAGGCCCTTCGAGAGCCTCAGGGACCACAGGAGCCTCAGGGACCACGGGTGCAGTTTTCTTTGCGACACTCGAACAGGCTCCTATGGCACAAAAGCTTGCAGAGGATGAAGGACTTTCTTCACAACTGAGTAAAATTACAGGCAAGCGGGAATGTTATATTTTTGCAGTACGCAGTGATAAAATCATCATAATAGGAAGTGACAAGCGCGGAACAATTTACGGACTTTTTCATCTTTCTGAGCTTATGGGAGTTTCTCCTCTTGTTGACTGGTGCGGAGTACTTCCTGCAAAGCAAGAAAGTGTTCAGATAGAAGAGGAGATAACAGTAAGTCGCGAGCCTTCTGTACGATTCCGTGGCTTTTTTATCAATGACGAATGGCCTGCTTACGGAAACTTTACTACTCACAACTATGGCGGCTTTAATGCAAAAATGTACGAGCATGTTTTTGAACTGCTTTTGCGTCTTAAAGGAAATTACCTCTGGCCTGCAATGTGGTCTGCTCAGTTCAGTCTGGATGGCCCTGGCCTTGCAAACGCCGAGCTTGCGGATGAAATGGGTGTAATAATGGGTGCAAGTCACCACGAGCCATGCTGCCGTAACGGAGAAGAATACCGTTATGTCCGCGGTCCTGATTCAATCTACGGAGACGCCTGGAACTTCTGGAAAAACCGTGAAGGTATTACAAAATTCTGGGAGGACGGCTTAAAGCGTAACGGCAAGTTTGAAAATGTAATTACAGTCGGTATGCGTGGCGAAGCAGATACTGCCATCATGCAGAACGCCACACTCGCAGATAACATTAACCTGTTGCGCGATGTATTAAAAACCCAGAACCGCCTTATCCGCGAAAATGTAAACCCGGATCTGGACAAGGTTCCAAGAATGCTTGCCCTTTACAAAGAGGTTGAACCTTATTTTTATGGCGACAAGCACACCAGGGGCCTGATGGATGATCCGGAGCTTGAAGGCGTAACCCTTATGCTCTGCGATGACAACCACGGAAACCTGCGTACAGTTCCAACCGAACATATGCGCAGTCACAAGGGCGGCTATGGAATGTACTATCATTTTGATTATCACGGCTGGCCTTACAGCTACGAATGGCTCAATACAAATTATCTTCCAAAAGCGCGCGAACAGATGTCTGCTGCCTACGAGTTTGGAATCCGTGACCTTTGGATTGTAAATGTAGGCGATATCCTTACAAACGAGTTCCCGCTTTCTTACTTTTTGAATCTTGCCTATGATTACGAAAAATACAACAGCGATACCAAAGCTTATACAGACAACTGGTTTGCTTTTCAGTTCCCGTATTTTACTGCAGCAGAACAGAAGGAAGTTTCGGATATTGTTTATGAATCAAACAAAATTACACTTATGTGCCGTACCGAAGCTCTAAAACCGGATACTTTCCATCCTGTAAACTTTGGCGAGTCTGATTATATAATCGGCCGGGCACAGGACCTTATCAGGCGTGTAAGTGAGCTTTACAAAAAAGTTCCTCAGGAACAGATTCCGGGCTTTTTTAGTCAGGTATATCTTCCTGTTGCAGGTACAATGAATGTTGAACTTATGCAGCTGTACAGCGGAAAGAACCAGTGGTACGCAAAGCACAATGCACTTGTTGCAAATATTTATGCAGATAAGGTACGCGAGTGCTGTAAGTTTGATAAAGCACTTGTAGAAGAATGCGACAAGGTTGGTAACGGACGCTTTTACGGCATGGCATGGTCAGAGCACTTTGGATTTGAAAACTGGTGCGAGGCTGCAAATCATTATCCTGTTTATGCATATGTTGAACCAACCCGCAAGCGCCGTGCTGTTTTCTTTGTTGACGGAAATGAATTTACAACTACCGGCCAGGACTGGACAGTACGAGATTTATATCTTGATGCATTCAAAAATCCTGACTGTAACGAAACTTGTGTAAAAATGGCCTGCTGTAACCAAGGCGGACTTGAGCTGCACACAAGCTGCGACTGCTCATGGCTAAGCTTTAATATAGAAGAAGATGCAGAAAAGCTTTCGCCTGAAGGAAAAACCGGGCTTGATACTATCCGCATTAAACTTGACCGCGCAAAGCTGTATGCCGCTACCGACAAAACAGCCCTTCTTAAGATTGAAGGTAACGACGGGGCAGGGGCAAGAATTCTTGTAAATGTTCATATTGATGCGGCTGTTCCTGAGGTTCTGAAACAAGTTCAGAATGACGGGGTAAAGAATACCTTTGTTCAGACAACTTCTTATATCAGTATTGAAGCTGTGCACTTTGTTCGTTCAAGCGGTTTTGATTTACTTGAAGGCTATGGAAAAACTCTTGGCGCTGTAAAGGCCAGTGATATAACAAAAACTTTTGCAGCCAGCGATGCAAACGCTCCTTTTGTAGAATATGCTTTTGTACTTTCACAGGATTTTGTAGAAAAAACCGGCGGAGTAATGGCCTTTGACTTTTATATAAATCCGTCAAACCCTGCTTACAAGGATAATAAGCTGCAGTTTGTTGCCCAGGTAAACGATGAACGTATCTTAAAAGACGCTGTAGACAGTGAAAAATTTGCAGTAGGAGACAATCAGTTCCCGTGGGGCAAGGATATTCCTGCAAATATAAGAATTGCAACAGTGTATGCAGACTGCCATGCCGGACTGAACACGGTCAAACTTTGTCCTGTTACACCAAATATTGTTCTTGAAAAGATTGTGATTCACGAAGCAAATAAGGCTATGCCGTCATCGTTCCTGGGTGCACCGGAAACCTTCAGGCTTTGTTAGCAATAATTATCATAGTCCGCAGATTCTCATCATACGGTGTAAGATCAAACTCGCCGTATGCATGGGCGTCTGCAAAACCAATTTCACACAGCCTTTTGCATAAATCCGGGGCAGAGTAGAGTCGCTGAATAAACTCGTGCTCAACACGCTTGCCATTGCCGTCATCAATAATCCAATGGGAGCGTAAACCTTCCCAGTCTCCCACAACTCCAAAATCAGTCGTTACATGAAATCCCGCCCGGTCAAACTCTTCGCCTTTTGTAAAATATTTTACGGCACTTTCGCGGCTGGTGCATTCAAGAATAAAGGTTCCGCCCGCACGCAGAGAATCAAATATGCTTTTTAAAATGAGCATGTCTTCTTCAACGGTATCGCAGTACCCGAACGATGTATAAAGATTTACGGCACAGTCAAATTTCTGTTCGCTTTTAAAGGTTCTTAAATCTGCATTAACCAGCTTAAGCGGAACACCTTCTGCTGCTGCACTTTCTGCCGCCGCATCAAGTTCTGCCTGAATAATATCAACGCCTGTAACATCAAGTCCCAGTGCTGCAAGCTCCACGCTTATTCGTCCAAGTCCGCAGCCTGCATCAAGCACACTGTCCCCGGCCTGCAAACCTGCAATTTTCATTACATATTCTGCAACATCGGGAGCTTCGGCCCAGCGTGCGTCATCAAACATTATGGGAGCAAAATTAATCCAGAAATCTTCTTTTTCAAACCATTCAGAACTGGTTTTACTGTAATTCTTTTGCGGCATTACGGCTTCTTTTTGCAAGTTCATCCATTTTTATGGAAGCAAAAATATCGGCAGAATGATTAAAGGAATCTGCGGCCTTCTGCTTTTCTGCAGCATCAGCATTTCCCTTTAACAATATGAGTCCGACTGCATAATAATCGGTTCCAAGTGCCATGGAATTTTCTGCGGCCCTGTCATAAAAGATTGCCTGTTCCATTGCGGCAAGTGCAGAGTTTTTGTTGCCTGCAAGCGAGCGGACCTGAGCGGCCTTGTACCAGCAGATTCCTATTTCTGAAAGATAGCGGTTATCTGTAAAGGCCTTGGCGGCGGCAGTATATGCCTTGTCTGCTTCTGTATAGTTATCGGCAAGCTTGTATACGTCTCCGCTTACCTGAATAAACTGGGCTTCGTAATAAGGGTCTCCCTTTACACCCTTTTTGTTTTCTTCAAGCTTTGAAATTAATGAAGAAGTATTCGGCTTTTCTGCATCTGTTGTTCCTGCACTGGTAACCTTTACACGTACACGGCTCAGTTCTACGATGCTTGTCTGCTTTGCAGGATTAGAACAGTTTTTGATATAGCCTTGAGCAAGTTCAACCTGATTTTGTGCCTGTTCAATTTTTGGCGGATTGTATGAAAGACAAAGTGAACAGCGTGCAAGGGCAACTGCGCTTAATAAATCATAATTATCTATGGACATTGCCTGTGTTTCTGCGGCAGAAAGAAAGAATGCAGCTTTATCGTAGTCACCTGTAAGTATTGCTCCGTTTGCAGATTCAATCATTTCGCTGGCAGAGGAATAAACTGTAGAAACCTGCATGGAACGCTTTGGTGCAGAAGAGCAGGCGGTGAGGAGACATGCTGCTATAATGGTGGTTTCGACAAGCTCAACCACCACATGTATTATCTTTTTCATTAGAAGGCCTCCTCTCTGAGTTTTGGTGTGGCGGACTGCTGTTCGGTTCGTTCCGGAACGCCCTTCTTGAGCAGAGGATTATTCTTAAGTCCTTCCATTACATCCTGAACCTGCTTGAGCAGTGTCTGAACCTGTGCCAGAAGAATGCTTACCTGTGGCATTTCGCTGTCAAGTGAACCGGAAATTCCGTTCAAATCCTGAATTGTCGTATTGATAGAAGCATAAAGCTTGTCAAAGGTTCCCTTACTTTCTTCGGATTCAAGCAGTTTTGGAATGAGTCCCTGTGGATCATTTGTCATGCCGCCAACATCTTCAAGAATAGCATTAAGGTTATCAACCGTATCATTCAAATCATTAATAATTGCAGCGGCAGGAATAGAATCATCACCTGAAAGCAGTGCGCTAACCTTGCGCAGAATAGCATTTACTTCGTTTATAGTTCTTGCAAGAGGTATCTGTTCATTACCGGATACAAGCTGATTAATCTGCTGGATAAGCTCGTCTATGTGGTTAACAAGATTTGTTGCAGAAGAAATAATTGTGTTGATTGTATCGTTCTGTTCAAGAATGACAACCTTTCCGTTTTTGATAAGCTCTTTGGCCTCGGCCGATGCCTTTTCCGGGATGTAGGCATCGTCTTCAATAATAAGAGGGGAGGCTCCAGGGTAAAATACGAGGGAAGAACCAAGTCCAATAGGGCTTACACTCAATTCTACAATGGAACCGATTGTAACACGGTCAATGTATTCATCAAGTACGTAAAAATGAACTACTACATTATCATCATCGCTAAGTGTAATTTTCTTAACCTTACCGATTGCAAATCCTTTATACTGCAGTGCCATTCCTTCGCTTACACTGTTTGCCGAAGCAACCTTGGTGTAGTAGTTATGCTTTTTTACAAACCACTTTTGTGTAGAAGCAATGAGAAATGTCATTACAATAATTGCGGCAATGGCAATAATACTGAGTGCACCGACAATCTGATCTGCGTATTTGATTTTAAACTTCATTGTAGTCCCCGTAATCCTCGTATCCGTTTTGCAGGTTATCGTTCAATAAAATCTTATCAACAATTGTTCCGTTTGCAAAGTAATACTTGTCGTTTTTAAAGGTATTTATAAAGGTATAATCATGACTTACATAAGCGAGCGTGTTTCCGCGGCTGCAAAAATCCTTGAGGATGGAAATAAAAAGTTCGGCCGCTTTTTCGTTAAGTGATTCTGTCGGTTCGTCCAGAAAAAGAATTTCCGGGTCGCAGATAAGGGCGCGGGCAAAAGCAATTCTTTTTTGTTCACCGGCAGAAAGGGCTGCAGGACGCAGGGTAAGCGGTTTGTTAAAGCCTACAAGCTTAACAACATCTTCAATTTTTGATTTTACAAGCTCCGGCGGCATTGTCGGAAAATGAATCTTAAGCGGAAGCTCCAGGTTCTGATACAGGCTCTGGTTTGCCCACAAGGCAGAGTTCTGGAACATAAAGGCAGATTTTTTGCGGAATTCAAGATTTTCTTTTTCAGACATTCTGGTAAAGGACTTGTCGTTGTAGAAAACCTTTCCGCTTGATGGATGTACTATTCCCGAAAGCAGCTTGAGTACTGTAGATTTACCGCCGCCCGATTCTCCAAGGAATGCGGTTACAGAACCCTTTTCAATTATAAGGGAGGTGTCCTGAATTACCTCTGTAAAGCCGTCGTAAAAGCTTACATTCTTCATTTCTAAAAGTGCCATTCTTTCTGCTCCACAATCCTTAAAAAATGTAAGTGACTACAGTAATAAATACATAGGCAAAAATGATGTATACAAACGATTTGGATACAGCTTTAAGGCCGGCCATAGGAATATCTGTAGAAGCGCGCCCTGTAGAAAAACCGTACAGAGTAGCACATCCGGAAATAATCATTCCAAAAACAAGACTCTTTATGAGCGAAATCATTATTATCTTAAATGAAAGCGCCGTAAAAAGAGCATTAAAATATTCTGCCATGTTGGTGGTAGAAATAAACTGAATTACAATCGACGGGAAAATAAGTCCGAAAATTGAAAAATAGATGTTCAAAAAGAAAACAGAAAAGGTAACACCCAAAAATCGTGGGGCAGCAAGGTGAACAATAGGGTCAATTCCTACAGAAATATAGGCTTCTATTTCCTGATTAACAACCATTGTACTTATTTCGGTTGCAATGGCGGTTGCAGAACGGGCGGTAACGATAAAGGCTACTAAAAGAGGCCCCAGCTCCTTGGTTACAAGCATGACTAAAAGAGTGTAGGTAAGCTGTCCCTGTCCGAACGAAGCTAAAGCGGTTATTCCAAGGAAAACTACGGCAGTACCAATTACAACTGCAAGAATTGCACAGATTGGAAGGGCTTCTACATAAGTAAAAAGAAGCTGCATTATAAGGATTTTGCGAGAGGCTTTTCCGCGGCTTGCAAAGGTTAAAGAAGCAACAATGAGTTTACCAAGGTATCCGAGGGAATAGAGAAAATCAGAGATTTTTGTTCTTATGCTGCGTCCAAATTCCTTAACCATTTTAAAACTCTTTTCTATATAATTATATTATCGGCAGAACCTGCTTTTTTCAACGCATAAAAATATATATCAATTTTTTTCAAATATCTTTTATTTTTTGCAAATTAGTTCTAAAATAATCTTTACATTCGTTTCAAAAGCTTGAGGGTGGGTATATGGCTAAAAAGAAAAGCAGAAAAAACGGTTCCAAAAGAGTTCTTGTATCAATTTTAAGTGTTCTTATTATTATTCTGGCGGTGGCCTGGTTTATAGGCGGCAAGCCTTATGTAGAAATCGGCGCCGAGGGTGTAAGCCTTGTTCAGACAGAAGAACCTCTGGTGCTCCAGGTTTATCATGCAGTTAAGGGTGATGAAGAAGAACAGTCTGATGTTGTCCTTCGAGAGCCTCAGGAACCACAGAATACCGTGTCACAGGAACCACAGAATACCGTGTCACAGGAACCACAGAAGGTTGTTGACAGTGAGATTGCATCCGGGGTCCCTGAGGCTCTCGAAGGGCCGCGCACCACCTCATCAACCGGCACACAGGGCTCAAATCCTGCTGCCGACCAGGGCCATGCCGAAGACAATCCTCTTTTCCTTGGTAACCCGACCGATGCCTTTACCGATACTTCACTCACGCTCAATTATCTTATGGTAAAGCCGCAGTATACACTTTCCTATAACACTCAAACTATGTGTCCTAACTGGGTAGCCTGGCACCTGGATACTTCAAACATGGGAGACGCAGACCGCATGGACGACTTTCGCCCGGACCCTGAGCTTCCTCAAGGCTGGTACGGCATAAAAAAGGCAGATTACCAGTACAATAAATACGGCTTTGACCGCGGCCATGTGTGTCCTTCTGCAGACCGCACTACAACCAAAGAAGACAATTCCATGACCTTTTTGATGACAAACATGGTTCCTCAGTCTCCGGACAATAACCGCGTAATCTGGATGCATTTTGAAAACTACGAACGCGAGCTTGCCAAGGCAGGTAACGAGCTTTATATTGTTGCGGGACCTTATGGCAGCGGCGGTACAAGCTCCAAGGGAACCTTTGAACAGATTCCTGTAACTCTCAAAAACGGCCAGACCTATAATATGAATGTTCCTGCCTATACCTGGAAGGTTGTGCTTGCAATTCCTCAGGGGGAAGGAGACCTGTCGCGCGTAGATGAATCTGCCGTTATAATTGCAATTAATGTTCCAAACAAAATGGGCATGCAGAAAACCGGAGACTGGGAGCAGTTCCTGTGTTCCGTTGACGAAATTGAAGAGCTTACCGGCTACGACTTTTTTGAACTGTTGCCGGATGATATAGAAAACAAACTTGAAGCAAAGGTGTATGAAAAATGATTAAACTTCTGGCCAAAATTTTTATAAAAGACAGCTCAAATTATTCGGATCCACGTGTCCGCAGTCAGTATGGTGTTCTTTGCGGTTCGTTCGGTATTTTTTTGAATGCCGTTCTTTTTGCACTCAAGTTTATTTTCGGAACCCTTGCCGCTTCTGTTGCAATGGTTGCCGATGCTTTTAATAACCTTTCGGATGCAGGTTCTTCTCTGGTTCAGATTTTTGGCTTTAAGCTTTCTGCCAAAAAACCGGATCCTGATCATCCCTTTGGCCACGGCAGAATAGAATACATTGCGGGGCTCATCGTATCCTTTATCATTCTTTACATGGGCATTGCGCTTTTAAAGGATTCTGTCCTTTCTATCATGAGGCCAAAGCCTGTTCAGTCAAATGTACTTTCCGTTGTGATTATGGGAATTGGTATTTTGATAAAGCTTTATATGTTCATTTACAATCATCTTATTGCAAAAAAAATTGATTCGGTTGCAATGGATGTTGTTGCCAAGGACAGCCTTAATGATGTTATTTCTACTGCAGTTGTAATTGTTGCCATTATCGGAAGCCATTTTACAGACCTGCCGCTTGATGGAATTGGCGGAGTAGTAGTAGCAGCCTTTATCTTAAAAACCGGTTTTGAAGCCGCAACCGATACAATTGCACCGCTTTTGGGTACCGCTCCTTCTGCAGATCTTGTTTATCAGATTGAAGAAGAGCTTATGAAGCACGAGCCTATTGTGGGAATGCATGATCTTGTTGTTCACGATTATGGTCCTGGCCGTATGATGATTTCGCTGCATGCCGAGGTTCCGGGCAACCTTAATATCTTTAGCCTTCACGATGTAATTGATGTTGCCGAGCATGATATTTCGGTACGTTTTGGCTGCCAGGTTGTAATTCATATGGACCCGGTAGATACAGAAAACAAAAGACTTGCCGAATTAAAACAGGTGCTCTTAGAAGAAATTGAAAAGCTGGACCCGCAGCTTAAGGTCCACGATATTCGCATGGTTCCGGGAGACACTCATACCAATTTGATTTTTGATGTTGTTAAGCCGTTTTCTTGCCTGCTCACCGATGAACAGCTTAAAGTTGTAATTCATGAAGCAGTTCACGCAAGGTGCCAGGATGTATACTGCGCCATTACTGTGGATCAGCCTTTTGTAAAGTAATATAGCTGAAAGTTATTCCGTTTTCTTCGTGAACTTCATCAACAGTGCCGGTCCACTCAGGGCCAGGCTCTGGAAAAAAGGTGTCGCCTTCAAAGTGGGCGTCAATTTCTGTAGCGTAGATTTTGTCGGCGTAGGGGAGTGCCTGTTCGTAAATGCTGCCACCGCCTGCCACAAGAATTTCTTCCTGTCCCTGCATTTTGCAGTAATTAATGGCCTCTTCTAAAGAGGTGCATATTTGCAGGCCCTTTCCTTCGACATGCTCAGGACAAGCTAGGCTCAGGGACCCCATGTCATTGCGAGCAGAAGGCGAAGCAATCCACTTACCTGATACAACCACCAGCGTACAATAACTCAGTGGATGCCCAATCTCGTCATACGACTTACGGCCCATAATTACGTATTTATCGCGGCAGATAGCTTTAAAACGATTGCGCTCAGAAGGAAGATTCCATGGAATTTTCCCCTGAGCACCAATTACGCGTTTGTCTTTAGTATATGCAACCAGCAGACTTATCATTTTATGCATCAACTTCTACAAGAGAAGCAACACGCTGCGGCTGAGCATAAACACTGCGGATATTCTTATAAGGATTCTTGAAATTCTGAATCTGTGTACGAATTTCTTCTATATGAGAGCGCAGTAAATCACGGTTAATCTGATTCTGCTTGAGTACCTTAGCCTGGAGAGCATTCAATTCATTTTGAATCTGATTGATAGAAGAATCTTCTGCAGTATGAGCCATTGGAACAGCTGCCTTATACATCTTCTGCATAGGAACAATAACCTTCTGGAGGTTTGCAATGTTCTTTACAACCTGCTGCTCAAGCTCTGTGTGAGCAATAAGGCTTTCTGTATTCTGAGAAGTAATGGAATCCTGCTGTTTTTCGAGTACATTCAGATATTCCTGAAACTTATTTCTCTGCTGTTCGAGCAGACTTCTGAATTTTCTGAGTAATGCAACTCTTTCATCCAATTCCTGCTGTGTGATTTCTGCCATATAATATTCCTCCTACCCCTGAATATTCAGCACATTCTGTACACTTGCAGCCGGAGCATTTGCAGTACTGTTTGCAATCTGTTTCCAGCTTTCTGTAAGGTCTTTTACCATTTTAAGTACAAATTCAAGCTTTTCTTTGTCGTGATTTATATTTGCCGCAAGCAGTTCTTCGTTAAAGAACACGTAAAGCGACATAAGGTTGCGTGCAATATCGCCGCCCTTTTCCATATCAAGCGAAACCTGCAGTTCTGTAATGATGGCCTGAGCCTTCTGAATGCAAATTCCGTATTTTTCTATGTTTCCCGGAAGAATTTTTCCGTCTTTTTCAATATAAACAAGTGCAGCAGTAAGCTGTTTTACAATTCCTTCATAAAGCAACACTACGAGTCTTCCCTGACTTGCTGTATTGATGTTTGTTTTCTGATAAGCATTGTAAGCATTAGAATATCCCATAGGTAAACCTCCTGTCCTATATCCCTCCTTGATTTTCGGTATTTAAAAAAACGACTTTAGAAAAAATTACAAAAAAAAATAACTATTTTTTATAATGACATTTGGCAATGTATTCAGTATATTTAATATATAGACATTTTTTGCAGTATTTTAAGGATATTTTTATGGCTGACGAAAAAAGAGAAGACGAAAACAGACAGAATGATGAAAATGACCCGTACAAGTTCTTTAAATTTGCAGGTCCTTCAAATAATGATGATGATAAAGATAAGAAGAAAAATGGCAAAAAAAGACCGAGAATTCCGTTTTTTACCGTACTTGTAATCTTTTTCTGTCTTTTTGCAGTTATAGATCTTTTCTGGGTTTCAAAATCTGATAATCTTATAGGTTATTCCGAATTCCGCGAAATGGTTATAGACGGCAGGATTGTAAGGGTAGAAATCGGCGAAAACTACATTACCGGTTATGGTCCTTCTGCTGCAAACTCGTCTACTCAGGAGCGCGGAATAAGACTTTTCCAGCCGGTAACCATGAGCAGCGGTTCACAGTACAAGACAGCCGCAGTGCTTATGCAGAGCTTTATAGACCTTTTGGATCAGAAAGGTGTTCCTTATAAATTTGTAATTAAATCAAACGGCTTTATCTGGCAGCTTATTGGAAGCGTAATCATTCCTCTTGGTTTCCTTGCCCTTATTTATTTCCTGTTCTTCAGGAAAATGGGCGGCGGTGGCGGCGGAGTAGGCAGCATCTTTAATGTTGGTGCTTCCCGTGCAAAGGTTGTAGAAGAAGGAAAGATTAAAACCCGCTTTACCGATGTTGCCGGCGTTGACGAAGCAAAAGAAGAGCTTGTAGAGGTTGTAGACTTTCTTAAGACTCCAAAAAAATATACGGATATTGGTGGTAAGATTCCTAAGGGTGTTCTGCTTGTAGGTGACCCTGGTACCGGAAAGACCTTGCTTGCACGTGCAGTTGCCGGAGAAGCAGGAGTTCCGTTCTTCAGCATTAGTGGTTCTGACTTTGTAGAAATGTTTGTTGGTGTTGGTGCCAGCCGTGTACGAGACTTGTTCAAGCAGGCCCGCGAAAAAGCACCTTGTATTATCTTTATTGATGAAATTGATGCCCTGGCCAAGAGCCGCGCCAACGGATTCAGTTCAAATGATGAACGTGAGCAGACCTTAAACCAGCTGCTTGTAGAAATGGACGGCTTTGATAACGAAAAAGGTCTTATAGTACTTGCCGCAACCAACCGTGTAGATGTACTTGACCCTGCAATTCTGCGCCCTGGTCGTTTTGACCGTCAGGTTCCTGTAGAAAAGCCTGATGTTAAGGGCCGCGAAGAAATCTTACGCATTCATGCAAAGAATGTAAAACTTGACAGCGATGTAGATTTTGAAAATATTGCACATGGAACCACAGGCTTTGCCGGTGCCGACCTTGCAAACGTTGTAAACGAAGCAGCACTTCTTGCAGTACGCAATGGCCGCAAAAAGGTTACCATGGAAGACTTTAACGAAGCCATTGATAAGGTTAGCATTGGTCTTAAAAAGAAGAGCCGCAAGGAAAACAAAAAAGAGCTTCATCTTGTTGCCGTACACGAAACAGGACACGCACTTGTTGCAGCCTATAATCCAGAACACGAGCCTGTAAACAAGATTACAGTTGTTCCACGCAGCCATGGTGTAGGCGGCTTTACTCAGTACCGCGAAGAAGAAGAAAAATTCATTATGACCCGCAAGGATATGATGAACGAAATAGACAGCCTGCTTGGTGGTCGCGCCGCAGAAGAAATTGTACTCGGAGACATTTCTACCGGTGCTTCCAACGATATTGCCCGTGCAACCGACATTGTTAAGCGCATGATTACCGACTTTGGTATGTCAGACAAATACAAGAACGTAACACTCGGTAAAGGCGTACTCGGTAACCGCGGTGGTGAACCAAGCCTTGTCCGCGAATTCAGTGAAGAAACCCAGAACTATGTTGACGAAGAAATTGCCCGCATAATGAACGAGCGCTACGACTATGTCTTAAAGCTCCTCCGCAAGCACAAGGGCCTCATAGACTACATAGCAAACCGCCTTATGGAAGTAGAAACAATCGAAGGCAAAGAATTCTACGAAATTGTAAACGGCGAAAGTCATTGTCTCGAGCTTGAAGAAAAGGCAAATACAAAGAAAACTACATCATCAAGAAAAAAATAGCTCCCAGTTTTGTTCCTTCGCGCTATTTTTTAAGTGCATTTTCAAGTTATTTGTCTTTTCTTTTATTAAATTAATCAGTATAATATTAGAATATGAAAAAGATTTTTTTCGCAGTGCTTGCGCTTTTTTCGGCATCACTTTTTGCTCAGAGTATTACAACCGCAAGCGCCTATTTTAAGACAATTTCCGAATATTACGCAACAATAAAAGACTACGAAGTAGATTTTGAAATAAAGGTAGAAAAACAGGAATCTGCAGGTAAGCTTTCGTTCAAAGCACCAGATCTTCTGCGCCTGGATTACACTAATCCTCAGGAGCAGGTAATCTGCTACAACGGAGACGTGCTTACAATCTATCTTCCTGAAAAAGACGCAGTACTTCAGCAGAATATTACGGCAGAAACCGGTGCCGAAGCTCTTACAACTCCACAGGGACTTTCACTTTTGAGCCGTTATTACACAGTTGCTTACGAAACCGGTCAGAAT
The DNA here is from genome assembly GCA_017550685.1 of Treponema sp. Taxonomy (GTDB): domain Bacteria; phylum Spirochaetota; class Spirochaetia; order Treponematales; family Treponemataceae; genus Treponema_D. Next base: position 24,252 of record JAFZOJ010000020.1, read on the forward strand.
GCAGAACCTCTGGAAGACGGTTCAGACGAAATGGTTGTAAAATTCATCCTTACAAGAAAAAATGCTTCAGAAGCCTTCCGTTATATCAACATTGCAGTAACAGAAAAGACAAAGCTCATAAGGCGTATAGAAGCCGTTACTCCTAAGGGAGAAGTAATAATGTTCAATTTCCTGGATTACAAAATTAATCAGGACATTACGGACCAGAGATTTATTTATGATGCACCATCATCTGCAAATAACTATAATAACTTTTTGTTTTCTGAGTAGGAGAGTGGAATAATGGAAAGTTACGGAGAAATCCTACGGAATGCCAGAGAAGAAAAAAATCTTAATATAGATAAAATTGCCCGTGAAATATCTATCGAAGGAAGATATCTTACAGGTCTTGAAGACGAAGACAATGGGGTATTCCCTGGCGAAGCCTACATGGTTGGTTTCTTACGCAATTATGCAAATTATCTTGAACTTGATACCGAATACATCCTTAAATTATATAACAATAAAAAAATTCAGGAATCTCCTGTTCCGGAAGGACTCCTTGTAAAACGACGTCCACGCTGGCTCATACCGGTAATCTGTGCAGGTTCTGCAGTTTTAATTACAGTAATAGTTCTTGTTTCTGTTCTGGTACATGCAAAAAAGAATACACAGGAAGATGATCCTTCGGCATTAGCAGGCAGCATGCGAACCAAAAAGTATGAGCTTACAAATGCCAAGTTTACACAGCGCGTATACAAGGGAGACCAGATTATTGTCCCGACAGACAACGGTCAGATTGTACTTACTGTACGCGATGCACTTTCTTCTTTCGGGCTTGATACACCGGGCGGAGTTTTCTATACAGAGCTTTCCGAAGAAACAGAAATTGATATAAACGGAGACTCTTCTCCGGACCTTATTGTTTATGTATCTGATATTTCTTCTACCGACGAATCGCGCGGTGCAGAAATAAGCATGCTTTTGCGTCACGGAATTTCTATGGAAACCAGCAACGTAAATGTTGATGAAATTCCATTCGAATCAGACATAAAATCAAAGCATCCGCAGAAGGTTATTCTTGAAGACAACCGCGCTTATCCGTTTACACTCAATGCAACCTTCCGTGGTTCATGTCTCTTCCGCGACAAGGTTGATAACGATAATTCTGTAGAATCTTACTTCCCTAAGGGAGAAGTATTTACTGCAAACCCTCACAACGGAATCCGCCTGTGGATTTCTAACAGCAATGCAGTTAAGTTTACAATTGTTGCAGATTCAAGAACCTTTGATCTTGATATTGGTGCTGCAGGACAGGTACTTGTAGAAGATATCAAATGGATTAAGGATTCGGACGGCAGATACAAGCTTGTCGTTATAGAACTCGACTAAAAAAATCATGGCAACCTTTTATATTAACCAGCACGGCTGTGCAAAAAATCAGACCGACGGAGAACTCATCTGCAGCTTTCTGGAGCAGGCAGGTCATACTTTTACCCAGCAGCCTGACAACGCAGATTATATAATCATCAATTCCTGCGGCTTTATTCAGTCCGCCAAAAAAGAATCCATTGATTCAGTTTACAGCATTAAGGCCGCTTATCCAAAAGCCCGCATAATTATGGCAGGCTGTCTTGCCCAGCGCTATGCCCAGGAACTCAACGAATCTATGCCCGAGCTGGACGGAATCTTTGGCAACGGAGACCTTTCCAAAATTGCCGCTTACATAAACCAGATGGAAGACGGCAAAAAGCATGCACCGGACATTTATACTCAGGAAGGTGTCTGCCAGGGTCCGAGAGAAGTTTTATTCAACTACAAGGGCTCTGCTTACATAAAGATAACCGAAGGCTGTTCAAATCACTGTTCGTTTTGTGCAATTCCACTTATCCGCGGAGAAGTACGCAGCCGTCCGGTAAAGTCAATTGTTCAGGAAATTAAAGAGCTTATAGCCCATGGCGTTTACGAAATAAACCTGATTGGTCAGGATCTTGCCGCCTTTTGTGACCAGGATAAAAATGACCTTGCTTCACTTTTAAAATCAATTTCCAAGCTCAAGGGCACCTTTATTGTAAGGACCCTTTATATTCATCCCGACCACTTTAATACAAATATCCTGGAAGTTTTTCAAAACGACAAACGCTTTGTTCCCTATTTTGACATTCCTTTCCAAAGCGGCGACGACAATATTATCCGCGCAATGAACCGTATCGGTCCGGCAAGCACATATGTCAAACTCATAAACAAAATCAGAAAAGCCCTGCCGGATGCAGTTTTGCGCACAACCTTTCTTACAGGCTTTCCCGGAGAAACAGAAGAGGCGGCTGAAAATACAAGAAACTTTTTAAAGGCAATAAGACCTGTGTGGTCCGGCACCTTTACCTACAGCCGAGAAGAAGATACCCCTGCTTATAATCTTAAACCGCGCATTCCTGCCAAAACCGCAGAAAAACGTGCCGCTCTGCTTCAGGAGCTTCAGTCCCAGATAACAATGGAGCAGCTTCAAAACTTTGCGGGCACTCAACAGAATGTTTTAATAGAAGAAATACTGGATACAGACCCTGACTCAGAAGGTGCAGAAGGACTAGCCATAGGCCGTGCATGGATGCAGGCTCCCGAAGTAGACGGCTGTACGGTAATCCGCTATGACCTGGATGATAAAAAACAGGTAGAAATGATGAAAAGCGGCAATGTAGTAAAGGTAAAAATCCTTTCTTGTACAGGTGTGGATCTTGATTCTGTACTTGTTTCCCTTGAAAAAGAGTTTGTTCAGTCAGATATTCAGTTTACAGTCATCTAATTATGGAAAAAAGATAAAAAACATCTGTTAAAATATTAATTCATAGGGTATAATAAAATTAAATGAAGAAGATTGGTGTAATAATACCTACATTCAACATCGAGTATAGTTCAGAATTTTTGAATGGTGTTTACGACTTTTATCAGGGAAAAGATGTGAGCGTTGTTTTTGCTCAGACAAAGCTTCCCCACAGTACCGTAGGCGTGTACGATTATCAATACTGGTCGGCTTCTGAACTCCTTTTTTCTCAGGAAATGGACGCTCTTATCGTAGCTTCAGGTGTTTACTGCGCAAGCATGAACCAGAAAGACCTGGAGGACGAACTTAATAAATTTGGCCGTCGTCCTGTAATTTCAACTGCCATTCCTTTAAATCTTACCAATTCCTATGCAGTTCTTGCAGACTGTAAATCTTCATATATGGATGTAGTTTCGCACCTTAAGAATGTTCACGGGTGTAAAAAAATTGCATTCCTTTCTGCTGCGGCAACAGGCTCCGAAGAAGCAATTGAACGACTTAATTCCTTCCGCGAGGCAATGGCTGCCAACAAGCTCAAGTTCAACGAAAAGTTCCTGTTCGAAGGCAAGTTTACAGATTTTGATGTAGAAGATGCCATGAGAAAGGTTCTTAAAACCAAGGCCGACGTTCAGTTTGATGCAGTTGTTTCTGCAAATGATATGATGGCAATCGGCTGTTACCGCGTTCTCAAAGATCTGGGGCTTACCATTCCGACCGACGTAAAAGTAATAGGCTTTGATGATGCACAGTTTGCAAACTATTCCAACCCAAGACTTTCTTCTATAAATCAGAATATCTACAAACAGGGTTATGATTGTGCCAAGGCTGCCTTTGATGTCTTAAACGGCGAAGATGTTCCTCGCATAATTTATTCAGAGCTTCAGCCAAAGTTCCGTCAGTCCTGCGGTTGTGTTTCCCGCGAATGTCTGGACAATATTTACAAGGATAGAGAAGGCAACGTTTTAAGCGAAGAAAATACCAAGCTGACCCGCCTGGGCCAGTACATGAACGACCTTGATGAGAAGAACAACATCATCATTCTTCTGGATATACTTAAAGGTGCAAACACCATACGACAGTTTTACTATAACCTCAAGCATATAATTCATCTGTGTGCCATGGACGACATGACAATCAATCTTTATCCGGCTCCAATGTATATGGATGCCCACGAAGATTTTATCATTCCGGAAAAGATGGAGCTTTCCATGTATTCGGATATCGTTGCAAACAGAGAAGATTTTAATCCTTCAATAAAGTTTAATCCGTCCAAGCTCATTTTTGCCGAGCACGAAATTGCAGAAAAGCCCGGCCTTTATATTCTTCATCCTATTTTCTCCGGTGAAACAAACTACGGTTATCTTATCTGCCGCATAAACAAAAATAAATTTGCAGACTACAGTATTTACCTTAAGATAATCATCAACGCAATTGCTTCTACAATTGAATATACAAACAAGCTCATTGAAACAGAGCAGCTTACAAATAAATACACCGAGCTTCAGGAAGACAACACAACTCTTACAAAGCAGTCTAAGACCGACGATCTTACCGGTGTTTTGAACAGACGCGGCTTTTATGAATTTGGTCAGCGCACCCTGGATATTATTCAGGAAATGGAGCATGCCGGAATTGTATTCTACGCCGACATGGACAACCTCAAAAAAATCAACGATTCGCACGGCCACGACATGGGCGACCAGGCAATCAAGCTTTTGGCAGATGTTCTTAGAAATGTGTTCCGTTCCAATGATGTTATCGGAAGACTTGGCGGCGATGAATTTGGTATTGTTGCTCCGGGTATGGTTTTGGAGCATGTTCCTCTTATCCGCAAAAAAATTGACGAAACCTGTAAAAAAGAATCAAAACGCCTGAAAATGCCTTTTACTCTTTCTGTCAGCGTTGGTTATGCCGACCTTGAAAAGTCTTCGCTTTTAAAGCAGCTTATGGCTCAGGCAGACGAAATGCTTTATAAAGAAAAGAGAAAAAAGCATGGCAGAAGATAAGCTTGAACAATACTTATCTGTCCTTAATCCTCAGCAGAGGCAGGCAGTTGTTCATGAAGGCTCTCCGCTGCTTATTCTGGCAGGTGCCGGTTCCGGAAAAACCCGCGTAATCACAACAAAAATTGCATATCTCATAGGTAACAAAAACGTAAATCCTTATTCCATTCTTTCGGTAACATTTACAAAAAAAGCCGCAAACGAAATGCGCGAACGAGCCGTTGCAATGGAAGCCCAGGCAGCCAAGGCTCAGATACGAACCTTTCACTCGTTCGGCTCCTGGTTTTTGCGCAAGTATTATGAAGATGCCGGGGTAGAGCAGAACTTTACGGTTTATGATGATGAAGATATGTCCATCCTTATACGCAAGGCAGTTCCGTCTCTGTCGCAAAAGGAATCCCGCCTGGCCGCACATCAGATTGCGCTTGCCAAGGATTACTGTCTTACCCCTCAGGATGACCTTAGCTTTCTTGCCAGTGATTTTGACATTCAGGATATTTATGCAAAATACGAAGCCCGCCTGCGTTCTACCGGTAACGTAGATTTTGGCGACCTTATAATGATGCCTGTTACCGTAATGGAGAACTCTCCGCTCATTGCCTCAGACATTCATTCACGTTTTAATGTGATAATGGTGGACGAGTATCAGGACTCAAACATTGCGCAGTACAAGCTTTTGCAAAAGCTTTCGGGTGTAAAAGAGGGCTATAATAATTATGTCTGCGTTGTCGGTGATGATGACCAGTCAATCTATAAGTTCCGTGGTGCAGAGGTTCAGAATATCCTTGGTTTTTCAAAGCAGTTCCCCGGAACCCAGATTATCCGTCTGGAACGCAATTACCGTTCTACCTCAAAGATTCTGGATGCCGCAGGAATTGTAGTAGGCAAAAATCAGGACAGACTGGGAAAGACTCTTGTTGCCGACCGTGGAGAAGGTAAGATGCCGGTTCTTGCTTATGTTCCCGATCAGAATGCAGAGGTTACCTTTTGTTCCGAGCTTATTACCAAGGCAGTTGCAGCCGGCGGCAAGTACAGCGACTGGGCAATTTTATACAGAACCAACGCTCAGTCCCTTGGCTTTGAAAAGGACTTTTTACACAGACACATTCCGTATGTAGTTGTAGGCTCGCTTAAGTTTTATGAGCGCGAAGAAATTAAAGACACGCTTGCTTACCTTGCACTTTGTGCAAACCCAAGGGACGAAATATCTTTCAGAAGAATTGTAAATAAGCCATCCCGCGGACTTGGCGATAAAACTCAGGACAAGATTCTGGAAAAGGCTGTAATCAATAACGCAGACGGAACAACTTCTTATACAAGTCTTTTGCAGGCCTGCCGCGATTGTGCTCCAGAGCTTTCCAAAAAAGCGGGGGAAGGTGCTCAGGCATTCCTCAAAATTTATGATGAGCTTGTTGCTTCGTTTAATAAATCCAAAAAGCTTTCTGACTTTATTGAACTTGTCATTAAAAAATCCGGTCTTGATGAATATCACCAGGCAAGCGACGAAATTGAAGGAACCCAGAGGGTTGCAAACCTCCAGGAGCTTATAAACAGTGCCGTTCCGTATGAATGCAGTGTGGACGGACTTACCGCTTTTTTGGATGCAATAAACCTTGACCGTACGCTTGAGCTTCAGAACGAAGAAGCCGATGGAGAGGCCGTTACCCTTATTACATTGCATAATACCAAGGGTCTGGAATATAACCGGGTGGTTATTACGGGGCTTGAACAGGGAGTGTTTCCGCGCGAGGACAAGCTTGGGGCGGATCTGGAGGAGGAGCGCAGGCTTTTTTATGTGGGCATTACGCGCGCCAGGGATGAACTTTATGTTACCAGCACCGCACAGCGTATCCTTTATGGAAGCCTCCGCATGATGAGTCCGAGTATCTTTATTCAAGAATCAGAAGAAGCATTTAAAGTAATAGGACGCAAGCCTTCGGCCTTTGGTTACGGCGGTTTTGGAGGCTACGGCGGATACGGCGGACACACAGCTTACGGCGGCTATGGTTCTTCAACCCGCTCAGGCTACACCGGCAAATGGGCGGCAGGCACAAAACTTTATCACGACGACTACGGCTATGGTGTAGTTACCAAAGCCTATTACAACGAAGGCGAACTGGTCATAGAAGTTCAGTTTGAGTCCGGCGGCAACAAAAAATTCCTTCCTGAATACCAGAGCAAGGCCCTTCAGATTATAAAGGATTAAAAATAGACAAATCCGTTTTTTCCCCTTATAATAATAGTATTATGAAACGTAATAAGATTAGAATCGGTTTTGTTGCAGATTATCTGAATTCGGAATACTCCGAATGTCTTGTAAGCGGAATTACAACCTGCTGTAAGGAACGTAATGTAGAGCTTATCATTTATCAGATTGGAAAAATCAGACCTGATGCAAATGCTTCGGGACACGACTATCAGTTTCTGGCAGTATCTTCTCTTGTAAACGAACACAATGTCGACGGCATTATTATTTCTTCGGGTACCCAGCTGCACGGCATGTCCAAATCTGCCTATACCTCTTATCTGCGTTCATACAAGCCTTTAAAAATAGTAAGTCTGGCACACGAAATACAGGGCATTCCTTCCATAGTGTGCGATGCCAAAAAAGCACAGGAAGCACTTATCGAATATCTTATTAACGAACAGGGCTGCAAAAAATTTGGAATTATGACTGTAGAAAGCGATTCCAAAGAAATGAATTCCCGCACCGAAATTGTTAAGGAAGCTCTTAAGAAAAATCACATTTCGGGTTCAAACATTGTAATCTGGAAAAGCTCTTTCCACTACGCTTCTGCCTACGGGCTTTTAAATGACTATTACACCAAAAAAAAGAATCTGTTTAAGTTTGATGCAATTATTGCAATGAATGATGACCTTGCCTTTGCCTGTATGGATTTCTGTACCCAGAGAGCCAAGCTCCGCATTCCTAATGATATAGTTGTTACAGGCTTTGATGATATGCAGAGGGCTTCTTTCTGTACTCCAACCCTTACAACAATAAATCAACAGGTATACTATCAGGGCTACAAGGCCGCACTCACACTCATCAATTCCATCAATGCCGAAGAAGTTCCTCTTGTTCAGACCATAGAAGCCAAGGCAATTTTGAGGGAATCTACCGCCAGAAACCTTAAGGGAAAAAAGCAGTTTTCTGCGGGCGACTATATTACCATGGATTCTTCACAGGAGGATTCGGGCAACAACCGTTATTCTGTAAGCGAATGGTTTAATAAACGCCAGCAGGTTTTCCAGGCAGCGCAGATGGATGCCTACATCCAGGACGACGTAGCCATAGAAAAAGTAGGTGAGTGCATAACCAAAAAAATAAACATGTTCGGCATTCAGGCAGCCGCTGTAGTTTTGTACGACCAGCCTGCAGAATTTAAAAAGCCTTTTGATTTCTTTAATCTTCCGGCCAAGGCAAGACTCATTGCCTGCTACGATTATTCTTCAGACGCACAACTTACAAAGTTCAAGCATGTAATAGAGTTTAATCCTGCAGAATGCATTATTCCGGAAGGCTACCTTGATTATTCAGGCGAAGGCCTTATCGTAATGTCATTGTTCCGCAACAATATTCAGTACGGATACATCCTTATGCGCCGCGGTAATTTTGACTCCTGCGTATACGACCTTATTTCCAAGGCAGTTTCCATCCAGATTGATGAAAGCTTTGAACACTCAATGCGCATAAAAACCAAGGTTGCAATTACCGAAGGCTACAACGTAATAAACGAAGTAACTCATATTGATTATCTTACAGGCCTTAAAAACAGCCGCGGCTTTATTGAGCTTGGAGATACCGCCCTTAAATATTCACAGGCAATGGGGCAGAGCGGCCTTATCCTTTATTTTGACGTAAGAAATCTTAACCGCATAAATGATGAATTTGGACATGCTGCGGGAGACACTGCAATCAAAGCCTTTGCAGAAATCCTCAGACACCACTTCCGTTCAAATGATATTATAGCCCGCGTAAACGGAGACAAATTTGCAGTTATAAGTACAGGTCTTACTGTAGATAATTACAAGAAAATCCGCGAAAAGGTTGCTGATGAATGTAATGAATGGAAGGATTCAAGGGGACAGCCTTTTGATATAGCTGCCTCCTCCTGCTTTGTAATGTTCCCTTCTTTAAAGGATGGTTACGATATTAACGCTCTCATGGAAAGGGCCGGCCTGTCCATGGAAAAAGAAAAGGCCTGATTCTACCAGTCTCTCTGAATGTAAGTAGCTCTTGGACGGGCGGTAATGTAAACACGTCTGTTCTGGGCGCGGCCTTCTTCCGTATCGTTAGAAGCAATAGGCATTGTTCCACCGTAGGCCTTATAAGTAAAGATTGATCTGTCTAAGCCTTCGTCAATAAGGGCATCCATAACAGTTTTGGTTCGTTCTACAGAAAGATTAAGCTGACCCACAGGCTTGCCTACATCTGCAGTATGACCTTCAACTAAAATTGTATAGCCGTCGTCAATCAAAATTTCCTTAAGCTGCTGAGCAATCTGTTCAATGCGTACGTTTTCGCCAGGCAAAAGAACAGGAGAATCCGGATAGAAGTTAAGATTGATTGCAAACAAAATACCGTCAATAGTATCCTTTACTTCTACATCAGGAATTGCATTTTCAATAACATATTTTCTTGCAGCCTCATACTTTGCATAGTAGGTTCTGTCTTTTTCTGCCGAAGCAATCTGGTAAATAAGCTGTTCCTTATCCAGAAGAATTACAACCTTGCCTTCGTTCATAAGCTTTACGTTTTCCGGCACGGTCAAAATCTTAAGTGCGTCGCTGCGTTTAATTATAGGGTCTGTTCTGTTTATGCCGAATACCTGGGTTGCCTTTATATAAAGAGGATCTGAACCAACTCTTTTTGCATAGCGTTCAGGGCTGGTTGAATAATCATAGGCAACAAGTCCCGATTCCTTTATAACCTTAGGGTCTGCCTCATTTTTTTCATAGATTATGTTCATGTTTTCATCCCAAAGGGTAGGGAAAAAGCATGCATTTACCGGCGACTGAACAAATTCACCGTGAACAGGAAGCTTTCCTCTTGCATCAATGATAATTCCTGAATAAGCACGGGAAGCAACTGTATCAATAGGCTCTTCGGGCTGGTAAACGGTTCTGTGATGTACAAGCTTCTGGCCCAGTTTGTCTACATTAAGTGTGTTTGTTGAATGAAGGCTTGCAGCGTCGTGAGAAAAAACATCAGGAGTTTTGTAGCCGTTTGTAATAAAAAGATAAACGTCATCAAGCGAAAGGTCCTGTAAAATTACGGTGTCCTCAAGTGTGTTGGAAGAATCTGCGTATAAACCCAAAAGCGGAGGCTGAATAAGTTCCGGCATTTTTGATTTGATTAATGCCGAAGCCTTTTTCTTGCCCGAAGGCATTTGAAGTCCTGCTTTTTTAGTATCCAGGTTAAGGTTTGATTTGAACTGTCTTGTAACCCAGTTAATTTCACTTGTAGATTCAAGACTTGGTTCTGCCGCAAAAGCACAAACAAGCGGAATTGAAGAAAATAATACTGATAACGCTATGGTTTTAAACAAATTCTTTTTCATTAGTTCATTATCGGGTTATTTTGAAGGAATATAAAGAATTTTTCCTATTTTAAGGATGGCATTTTCCTTTATGCCGTTGAGCTCGCAGATCTGACTTACAGTGCATCCGTACCTGCGCGAGATGCTCCAAAGCGAATCTCCCTGAACAACAGTGTATTTTACAGGAAAATCTATAGGCTCCATTGTTTCCAGTGCGGCGGCGGCAATAAGCTCTGTACCTGCCGGAAGTCTTATAGAAGATTTTGCCGAAGGATGAGTAAAGCCAAGTATGAACGAAGGATTTAATCTTTTAAGCTCTGCAGAATCTATGCGCATGTGCTGGGCAAGAACATTAAGCGAGTAGGCCTTGTCCACAGTAATGTAATCAAAAATGGCATTTTTTTCGTTGTACAAAACCTCGTATTCTTCCTGATGCAAAGGAATGTCTATGCCAAAGTATTCACAGTTATTTGCCAGATCTGCAATTGCAAGCAGCTTGGGTACATAAAGCTTGGTCTGAGCCGGAATAAGGTTTTTGTCGCAAAGATACCAGAAATCCTTTTCTTCTGCTTTTGCAAGGGCACGGGACATTGCACCGGCACCGCAGTTGTACGCTCCAATTGCAATGAGCCAGTCGCCAAAGTAATCGTAGTTTTCCTTTAGCTTTTTAAGCGCGGCGGCAGTTTCCTTCCAGGGGTCCAGGCGTTCGTCCACATAGTCGTTGAGCGTGAGCATGGGTTTTACGCTGTTTGCCATAAACTGCCAAAGTCCCAGTGCCCCCGATTTGGATTTGGCATTTGTCTTGTAGTTTGATTCTACAACCGGCAGGTACTCTAGCTCCGGCGGAAGCTCCATATCTGCAAGTTCTTTCCTTATATAAAGCCTGTAATCTATTGCATTTTCCAGCGCATTGTAAAGCACCTGCGTCCACTTAGGATCCAGATACTGCTTACGGAAGCGCTCAATTTCTTCCCTCTCGGCCAGTGGGAGGGTAAGAGGATTTTTTTCAGGTAGAGGAGTTTCCTCCACTATGGTCCCTGGTTCCTCCACCGTGGTCCCTGAGGCTCTCGAAGGGCCATCTTCACCAATCTCCTCGGGGGTGCTTTCGACAAGCTCAACTACCACATCTTCAACCTCCTGCCCGAACAGGCAGACACACGAGAAAAGAATAAAAATTGCCGGGAGCAGTTTTTTCATTAGAGCTTGTTTCCAAGATAGATACCGGCCCATTCCCAGTTTCCGTTGATATCCGGATCCAGAGGGAAATTAACCTTGCGGAAATAAAGATACCAGGTAGAAATATAAGTATTCCATCCCCAGGTTTTAAGATATGCTTCGTTTGCGTTGGAAGATTCGTCCAGGGTGTCAGCATAATGAGCCTTTCGGATCATCCAGTTACCCATAGAAAACTCTTCCTGGGAGTTAGCCGCAGTTTCATCCTGTCTCCACGACATAGAAAAGAAATTAACCTTGGCTTTGTATCGGTCCAGTGCGCGCCAGTCTCTGTTTGAAATAGCCTTTTTTACGGCATTAACAAGTTCATCAAGGGTTTCAAAGGTCCAGTCCTTGGATGAATTGTTAAAGTCTATAAGGTGACGGGCATTTTTATAAGCATCAGGTTCACCCGGAATCTGAATTGTGGTTGCATCCGGCTGCTGAAGGAACAGCTCGCAGGCCTTGAGTGCCTGGTCCCACTGGTTGTCATTTTCGTATTCAAGCGCAAGCCTTAAGTAAAGCTCGGTTGTATTTACGTTCTGAGGAAACTTGTTTATAAGCTCATTAAAATATTTAATTCTGTGGCTTGGAGTCTTACTGATCTGAATAAGGTTCTGCAGACAGGTAAAATGAATGGAATTTCCCTTAACCAATAGGTCAGGGCAGTTGGCAAGAATCCTGTCAAAATAATATTCGGCAACAGGTTCTGCTCCAAGCGAAAGGTAAGCATGAGCAGTCATAAGCAGCCAGTAGGAGTTGTACATATCATCAGGGTTCTTTTCAACCCATTCTGTAAGCAAAAGAATTACTCCCTGGTAGTCCTGGGCGGCCAGCAGACTGTTTGCAATCTGGTTTATGATTGTATATCTTTGTTTTGAATCAAGCTTCTGGGTCTGCAAAAGATAATTAAGCTGTTTCTGAGTTTCTTCGGCAGTATAGGTTGTTGTATAGTTGTTTGGGGTGCACGAAAACATAAAAAATGATAGAAATAAAACGGCGAGTCCCATAAAAAACGCAGTAAGTTTTTGAAATTTCATATATTTTTAATCTAACATAGTGATTTATTATTGTAAAGATTATTTTTTAAATATAGAATAATATAACGATATTTTTTTCTCAAAGGACGCTTATGAAAAAGATAAGTTCATTTATCGCAGATTTATTATGGTCTATAGGTCTTGCCCTCATTGTTTTTATTATTATTACGGGTGTACTTATTGAACAGTTCAAATATAATATGCTGCTCGATTCCTTTGCACTTATTTCTGCAGTAGCCGGTCTGGCCGTTACCATTCTTGGAATCGGTTATTCAAGAAAACTGCATCAGATTTTTATAGGAATGGAGCTGCTGTTCTGGGGTATTTTCACTTTTCTTGTTCTTGAAAATCATATTCCATATAAGTTTACCCAATGGTGGCCGATGATAGGAATAATGTCGGGTATATTCCTGTTCATAGCTGGAATGATCCGTTTTAAGAGCCTTAAGGTAGGTTATTTCTTTCCTGCCATAGCACTCTTTGTACTTGGAGGCTGGTATATGCTTTTCTCCATGTATATTATAGAAATTCCATTCAGAGTTGTAGCCATTGTGGGTGGTCCGTTGTTTTTTATATTGTCCGGGTTGTTCATTATAGGATTTTTTCTGCTCCAGCGAAAATATAAAAACCTTATAGCAAAAGAAAACGAATCCGAAAATGCAGACTTTGGTTCCGAGCTGCCGGTAGAACAGGAATCAGAAGAAAAAAATTAACGGGAAGTAGAGTTGTACAGAAAAACGCGCTTTCTCAGTATATTGTTCTCTCTTATAGCAGTTATATTCATAACTGTTCTGGCTTCCTGTGCGTCTACGTCTTCCAATAAGCTTGGAGATGTAGATAATGTAACCGGCCAGTATGAACCTTCTGTTGCCGCTGCTCAGGAAGGGGAGGCTGATGTACAGGAAAAAGGAACAGCTGAAGAAACCGGAGCAGTAAGGCTTCCTTCTGCTTCCAAACCTAAATCCTATTTTTCAAAAATACCGCAGGATATTCTTGCTAACGTAGAGCTTGGTTCTCCGCAGTCACTTACAGCTGCCATGACCGATCTGCATAAAACCGGTGCCGATTTTACCGACAACGAAAAAGTCCTTATTTATATAGCCTCCGAGATGATGCGCATTTTGTGGCCGTCGCAAAAGGTTACCTGGACAGTTTTTGATGTAACTGATGAAACTCCTTATACCGGAGCACTCAAATCCGTAAGAAACGGAATTTATGATACAAGCACCGGCAATACAGATTTTCTTTCTACCTTCCTGCCGTCCCTGGTTTATCTTATGCCTAACATTACCTCGGGCGTTCGTGCCAGCTGCGAAGAAGGAATCCTCAACGCACTCAAGCTTAATCCTTCTTCGGTTGCGGCCAATTATCTGGCAGGTGTTTTTTACGAATCAAACGGAAACTATAAAACAGCCCAGCCTTATCTTGCCAAAGCCTACGAACAGTCTCAGGTTCTGGAACTTGCCTTGGAATATGCCAAGGTTTTGAGCAAAAACGGAAACTCTGTCCTTGCCGAAAAGGTTATGAACGATACAGGCCTTAATGCGGGTTCAAATCTTGCAATATTAAAGCAGAGCGCCTGGATCGCCTTTGAAAAAGGAGATTATGCTGTTGCCGAAGAATATGTTGCAAGGGTTTTGCAGCAGACTCCTAATGATCTTGAATTTGTTCTTTTCCGCGCAAGAATATTTATAGAAAAGAATGATTATATTCATGCAGTTTCGCTTTTGGATATGTATGCCCGCCAGAATGATTCCAACCTTGATTACCTTATCCTGCGTGCAAGGGTTCAGCTGGACTGGAGTAAAAATACAAATGCCGCAACTGAAACCGTAGAAAAAGCAATGCAGCTTTATCCGGACAGTCTGGATGCCCTGCTCATTGCGGCCAGAATTTCTTCGGCTACCGACAGCCCTGTTGCAGGCAAATATGCAGACGAGCTTGCCGCCATTGTTCTGGAAAAAAATCCTTCTAATAAAGAAGCACTTATTTATGCTATGGACGGACTTATTCAGCGCGAAAACTGGGCCGAAGCCTATGCAATAAGTTCGCGCCTTATGGAAAGTCAGTCAGACAACGAAGAAGTTGTATTTAAGCATGTAACTGTCTGCCTCAAAATGGACAAATACTTTCAGGCAATGGAAGTAGCACAAAAGGCCTACAGCGCAAATCCTTCCAGCGAATTGATTACCCAGACTTATGTTCTGGCCTGTACCCATGTGCTCAGCCGCGAAGAAGCCGTAAAGCTTATAGATTCCATGATGTCTTCTGCTTCTTCCAAAATGAAAAGCTATCTTTACTATAGAAAAAGCTATCTTGAACGCAGCGAAGACACCGCGCTTGCCGATTTGCGTTCCAGCCTCATTGCCAACCCTCGTAACAGCGACGCCCTGTTCCGCCTGTACGAAATTTACTACGACAAAAAAGACTACCGCAAGGCCCAGTACTACCTTAAGCAGGTTGTCGCAATAAATCCTAACGACTCCTCAGTCCGTAAACTCAACGAAGCACTAACTCAGCTGGTGCAATAGGTTGGGTAAATACATTTTATAAATTCTTAGGGAAAAACTGGCTACCGGTCGCGAGAACGTGGTCAAAATCGCGCATTAATGCGCTAGACGCATTATAAAAACTTATGTTATAAACTGGCGGGAGGGAACAAAACGGGGGGCAAAATGACTCTGACTGTTGATGCCGCGAGAGCGGCATTTAATAGTTCCACTACAACAGTCAGCGTCAAGCGGGCTAGCCCGCGCTTTTGCCCCCCGTTTTGTGACCGGTAGCCATTTAGAATAAATATATTTATAATGCGTTCACCAATAACATGCTGTTGCGGTGGGATGATATCACTAGACACTCGCCTATATAAATGATATTCTTATAAAATTGATATAATTATCAAAATTTTATAATAAAAAACAGGACGGAAACTATGGCTTTCATTCCATTTTTGACTGCCGGTGCACAACAGGCTGCAGGCCCTGCAGGTCTTGCCGGTTCATTCATACCTTTATTACTCATTATCGTAATCTTCTATTTTTTCCTTATTCGCCCGCAGAATAAGAAGCAGAAGGAAACAGAACGCATGCTTTCTGCACTTAAGAAAGGCGACAAGATCATTACAATTGGTGGTATTCATGGTGTTATTTCTTCTGTAAAAGAAAACACTGTAATTGTAAAAGTTGATGATGACTGCAAAATCGAATTCAACCGCACTGCAATTTCTACAGTAGAACTTTCTGATGCTGAAAAAGCAAGACTCGCAGAAGAAGCTGCTGCTAAAAAGTCTAAGAAATTTTCACTTGGAAAAAAGAAAACCGAAGACGCCGATGCTCAGGCTCCTTCTTCGGAAGAAACAAAATAAATAATTCGGAGTTAAATAAAAATGAACAAACGCACACGCTTTGTTATTCTTCTTGCGGTTCTTGCTCTTTGTTTCGTTTTCCTCTGGCCTTCAATCAGCTGGTATGGAAGAACTCCTAAGGAAGTTCAACAGCTTGCTTTGGGTTCTACAGAAAACATCAAGAACTATGCCGAAAGTCAGGCAGCAGAAGAAGTACGTACAATCAAGGAGCTTGCAAAAAAAGATTCCTCTGCAATTCTGGAAGGAGATTTTGCATGGCTCAATAAGGCTGCTGAAAAACAGTACAAGTCTTATGGTATAAAGGTTCCTGAAACAATGACAGTTTCAGCTGTTCTTAAAGCCTACGATACAGAACTGGATTTTATGAATGTAATTCAGTCTAAGTACCGCGACGAAATTCTTAAGGCAAAAAAGTATTACGACAATTCTGTAAAGCTTGGTCTTGACCTTTCAGGCGGTATGAACGTTATCGTTAAGGCAGACCTGGATGCTGCACTCGAATCTCAGGGTGATACAGTATCTTCGGAAAATGCCGCAGACTTTAAAAAGGAAGCAATGGCTCATGCCATCGAAAACCTTACAAGCCGTATCGATAAGTTTGGTCTTACATCTCCTGTAATCAGACAGCAGGGTGAAGACAGAATCTACATTGAAATTCCTGGTGCCGCTCAGGCTGATGCCATCAACACCCTCATTATGGGTAAGGGTATCCTTAATTTCCGTCTTTCAGATATGGATGCAACAAACGCATTCAAAACCTATTACATGCAGCACCCGGCTTCTACCTTCAATGCAGCCGGTGAGCTTATGGATCCTTCAATCATCCCTGATGACTGCGAAGTATTTGGTGTTTACGAAAAAGATTCTTATGGTCTTGATGAACGCAAGGACTGGCTCGTAGTTAAGAAGGAAATTGCTCTTGACGGTAAGCACGTTCAGTCTGCAGAAGTTCGCTCAGACCAGTATACAGGTCAGCCACAGGTTGCATTTAATCTGGACGGAGAAGGAACAACAATCTTTGGTGAATTTACTTCTCAGCATGTAGGCGACTATCTTGCAATCGTAAGCGACAACAAGGTTAAATCAAATGCCCGCATTCAGGATGCAATTACAGGCGGAAGCGTTTCTCTTACAGGTGCCTTTAGTCAGGAAGAAGCAAACAATATCAAAAAGGTATTGCAGACAGCCTGGCTCAACGTTCCACTTTCTGTAGAAAGCCAGCAGGTAATTGGTGCTTCTCTTGGTGACGAAGCTATCCATCAGGGTATCTGGGCTATTATCCTTGGTCTTGGCCTTATTCTTGTATTCATGTTCATTTACTATAAAAAGTCCGGTTTGAATGCCGTAGTTGCTCAGGTATTGAACCTCTTTATCATGTTCTCAATTCTTTCTGCTTTCAATCTTACACTTACACTTTCTTCTATTGCCGGTATGATTCTTACAATCGGTATGGCAGTAGATGCAAACGTACTTGTATTTGAACGAATCAAGGAAGAGCTTAGAGCTGGCAAGAGTCGTCCTGCCGCAATCAGCATGGGTTTTGGAAACGCATTCTGGGCAATCATGGACTCTAACATTACTACATTTATTGCTGCTATCTTCCTTTCATGGCTTGGTACCGGTGCAATCCAGGGATTCGCCGTTTCTCTTGCCATAGGTGTTGTTTCATCTGTATTTACAGCGTTGTTCGTATCACGCCTTATCTTTGACTTTGATACTGATGTTCTTCACGCACAAAAGGTTAGCATTGGATGGGGGATAAAATAATGAAAAAGTCACTTAATTTCAGTAAGGGTTTTATCCCATGTTCAATTATCAGTATTGCAATTATTATTTTTGGTCTTGTAGGACTGTTTACACGCGGAGTTAATCTTGGTATTGACTTTAAGCCTGGTCTTATCGAAGAAGTACGCGTTGCTCCTCCGGTAGCAGACATTACTTACAGCGGTTCTGCCAGAATCTCTCTTGATTTGAGCGCAGGTCAGCTTGATGTAATCTTGAGCGGTGTAGGAACTACAAACGAAACACGTTCAATCAACTTTAACGAAGTTACAACAGTTCAGGCTCTTGCAGATGAACTCAAAAAGATTGATGGTGTAAACGTAAACGTTAGAAATGGTTCATTCCCTACAACAAAGCTTTTCTTGAACTCTGCCGCAACTAACCAGCTTACAACAAATACACTTTATATTTATCCTGCCGGAACTTCAGAAATTACAACTGATGATGTACGCAATGCACTGTCCGGAATGGATGGTATTGCAATCAAGCAGTTGGGTAACGGTGCAGATGCAAGCTATCAGATTCGTGCCGGAGTTGACGGAGAAGAATCTGGCGACGTAACTGCAAAGATTAACGAAAAGCTTTACAGCAAGTTTGGTAAAGAAAAGGTTGCAATCGTAAAGACAGACTTTATCGGTTCTTCTTTCTCTCACTCAATCATGATTCGTTCTATTATCATGTTTGTACTTACTGTAACACTTATCTGGGTTTATGCTGCAATCCGCTTCCACTGGGACTTTGCTCTTGGTTCGGTAATCGCATTGCTCCACGATACTTTGATTATGATGACCTTTATTGTATGGACACAGATGGAATTTACAACAACTGTTCTTGCTGCCGTTCTTACAATCATCGGTTACTCAATCAACGCTACTGTCGTTATCCTTGACCGTATCCGCTACAACCTCAAGTTTATGACAGAAGCTAAAAAGTTCAATGAAATTTTGAACCAGTCTTTGAGCGACACATTGGTACGTTCTATTTTGACAACAGTAACTACCTTGTTCGCTGTTGTAGCACTTTATGTATTTACAACAGGAAGCATCAAAGACTTCTCACTCGCTCTTATCGTAGGTTTGATAAGTGGCGCCTATTCTTCTATCTTCATCTCAAGCGCATTCATCAGTGCATGCCGCAAGACCTGGAGACCAGAGTTTGGTGTACACCACTCACTCAAAGCCGCAAATAAAGACGAGTAGTTCAGTATTCCTAATTACGATGTGGGGTCCCTGAGGCTCTCGAAGGGTCCCATATGTTAAAACGTCATTGTACTCGCAATGACGTTTTTTTTATGCTATAGTATTCTTATGAAAATAATCCGTGCAAAAGTTTTAGGTTTCTGTTTTGGTGTCCGACGTGCTGTTGATCTGGCCGAGCAGGCATTGGAAGCCGCAGGGGCACAGAGCGAAGTGGGGTCCCTGAGGCTCCGTCGTCCTGAGGCCCTCGAAGGGTCGAAGGGCCCCTTTACCAAAGTCTATTCCTTAGGACCTCTCATCCACAACGAAGCAGCTCTTTCCGATCTGCAGTCACGCGGCCTTTACACGGTAGAAGAATCACAGATAGATACAATCCCGGACGGTTCCACTGTAATCATACGTGCACACGGAGTTACTCCTCATGTTACAAATACACTTGAATTAAAGGGCTGCCGCATAATTGATGCAACCTGTCCGCGTGTAAAAGCCAGTCAGAAAATGGTAGAGCGCTACACCTATGAAAACGATTACGTAATCATAACCGGCGATAAAAATCACGGCGAAATGATAGGCATTGCAGGTTTTGCCGGCCGCAATTTTATTCAGATCCAGAATGCTCAGGAAGCCGCCGAGCTTGATATCCCAAATTCCGACAAAATCAACGTAATCTTAATGAGCCAGACCACCTACAGCATAAAAGAATTCCAGAAAATCCAGGAAATCCTTAGCACCCGATTCCGTAACTTGGCTGTGATGAACACAATCTGCCCTGCCACAAATGAACGGCAGCAAGCTTTGCTTGAACTGTGCAACCAGGTAGAAGGAGTGCTTGTAATTGGAGGCAAAAACTCCGCCAATACCAAACGCCTCTACCAGACCGCCGCCGAAAACTGCCGCCACGCCGCCCACATCCAGTCCGCCTCCGACATCCCACCCGAATTTTATACCCTGCAAACAATCGGCATAACCGCAGGGGCATCTACACCGGATTCAATTATTACTGCTGTAGAAGAAGCATTAAATTAATTGGGGTCCCTGAGGCTCTCGAAGGGTCACTAGAAAGATTCCCCAAAACTTACTATAATAAATACAAGTACGGAGAAGATAATTTTGCGCAAATCAAATCAAATCAAATAAAATCAAATCAAATCAAATAAAATAGTATAATTCTGCTTTTTTCTTTGTTGTTTGTAACAGTCTTATTCACTGGCTGTGATAATTTTCTAAAAGGCACTAAGGTCAGAGATGAACTTGACAGAATAATCGCTTATAATAATGCCAAGTCATATACCATCCTTGTAACTGCCGACAAAGATTCCGGACAAATTAAAAAGCCTATTTCCGGTGAACTTACACAAAAAGCAACAGATGTTTTTGAAATAAAATTTGAACCGAATCCGGAATATTCATTTGCCCGTTGGGAAGTTACATCAAAAGATTTACCTGCAGGCGAAAATATAAACGACTATATAGAATTAGAAGATGCCGAAAATCCGGATACAAAAGTCACTTTTAAAAAAGAACTATCCTCAATAGTAATAAACGCAGTTTGTCCTCATCTGCCTTTTGTAAATTTTGAATTAAAAGGTGAAAACGGAAATATTTCTCCTGTAACAGGTACTTACACCTGCGTGCAAACATACACATACCGACTCACCTTTGCACCAGAATCTTATTATGAATTTATCCGTTGGGAGATTTATGACCTTAATGCAGGTCAGGAAATTCCAAATGGAAAATATATAACAATCGATGACCCTAAGAGCAAAGATACAACTTATAGTTTTGCCGGTGTTCCTGAAAATCCTCAAATAAAAATTGTAATTCGTCCTGTAGTAGTCGAACGCCCACAGGTTATTTCAAGTACTCCTGATGATTTTGGAGTTCGAAAAGATACT
Organism: Treponema sp.; assembly: GCA_017550685.1. GTDB lineage: Bacteria > Spirochaetota > Spirochaetia > Treponematales > Treponemataceae > Treponema_D. Next base: position 45,087 of record JAFZOJ010000020.1, read on the forward strand.
TCAATTCAGGTATTGTTTGATCATGATATGGATAAGGCTTCCATATATTATACAAAAGATGAAATGGAGCAGATGCTGAAAGAACACATTGCTGATACCCCCTGGTTTGAGGAAACAATTTTGAATGAGAATGACAAACCAGAAACTGTGTATAAAGGTTATATAAAAGATAGTAAGATATATTTTAAAAATATATTGATTACAGATAACAAAGACGGAACAATCTTAAATCAATGGTTTGAACCTCCTGTTTTTGAAAGCAGCCGTTCACTTGTTGTCAGGGTAAAAAGAGAATTGAAGAATAATAAACTAGTACCATTAGTAACAAATTATACTCAAATTCTTGTAACTGTTGAAAAAGGTATGTCTTATCTTTCGGATGGAAAATCAGTGGGAATGATTGGCAATAAAAGATGGATGTATCATGTTGGAAATGAAACGGATGATGTATCTCCAGGTGTTACTTATACAACTTGTAATATAAAAATTTCAGGTCATGATAAAAATCTGACAATTGAAGAAAATGAATTACAAGAAAACTTGAATTTTCAAACAATTAACGGACTTACATTTTTAAGAGAAAGAAATCTTAATCTTGAAATGAATATAGATGTAAAAGTAGATGATACTAATGGTGCTGGTCCACGAACCTGGTTTAAGATGTATCTTTCTAAAGTTTATGATGATGATTATAAACGACTTGAAACCCCTTCATCTGTTTATGAAAAAACAATTGATTATAATAAAGATGTTGGTTTAGATACTGCTTCTTATGAGGACAAAATTGAATTTGAGATTCCAAAATTGACTGAAGGAATATATGAGCTTGGTTTTATTTTTAGCGATATATGCGGAAATGAAACAAAATCTATACGAAAGTATTTTGCTAAAGATAGTCTGTTATTAGTTAAAGGTGCACAAGTGAGTGGAACAGTTACTCCTCCTTCAAGCGTATTTATTGAAAACAGAACTGTACGAATTCCGGATTTATTAGTATCCGACCACGAAGTAACAAAGAAAGAATACGAAACCTATTGTAAATATGGGGATAGTACATTCTATCCACATGGAAATAACAAAAATATCCCTGCTTATAACTTAAACTGGTATGATGCAATTGTATACTGTAATCTGCGCACGATAGCAGAATTCGGGCTTGATGCCTGCGTTTATTCAATTAACGGTCAGAAAGATCCGACAAAATGGGATGGAATTGTAAGTGATGCAGGTAAATACTGCGGACCTTCTGAAAGAAAGGATACATGGGATGCTATCTTCTTTGATACTAATGCCAAAGGTTACCGTCTGCCAACTGAGGTAGAATGGGAATACATTGCACGGGGAGCAAATAAAGAAAACTACACTTACAGCGGAAGCAATAATGCTGAAGAAGTTGCTTGGTATTATAAACCCTTTACTTCTCCTCAAGAAGTAAAACAAAAAAAAGAAAATACACTTGGTATTTACGATATGTCTGGAAATGTACGTGAATGGTGTTATGACTGGTACGGAGATATCGACAAAAGTACGGGTTCAACCGGTCCGGCTTCTGGAGCTGCCCGCGTCTATCGTGGTAGTGATATAACAGATAATGGGTCTGGTATTACTGTGAATGCTCGGCTATCCTATCAGCTGGAGCTTCGCGATAAGTATACTGGTATCCGTGTTGTGCGCACTGCAAATTAAGTAGTGCGTCGAGGTCCCTTGCTTGACTTTCTTTTTCTTGTAAAGATTAGAATAAAAAAAGACTTAACAAAAAAAAGTTGACGCGAAATCTTTTTCATTGTAAATTATATTTAAGAGTCAAGAGTGCTGCCTTTAAGTGGTGCGTCGAGGTTTCTCGCTTGGCTCTCTTTTTTTCTAAAAAATAGAATCTTTCCTTGACGGTAGACTTTTTTTGCATTATATTTATAAATGTAATCGAAAGATTGCATGGGCTGGTCGAAAGACCCGGGTCCACCGAAAGACGGGGATTTACCCCGTCATTTTTTTTGTTTGGGAGAGTTTATGGATCGAAAGATATTAAGTGTTTTTATCGACGAATCTGGTGATTTTGGTCCATATAATTTCCATTCGCCAAATTATTATGTTACACTTCTTTTTCACGAACAAGATAATGATATTTCAAAAAGAATTGAATTGTTGGATGAGCATTTAAAGAATTGTGGTATTGAACATCCTGTTTTACATGCAGGGCCGTTAATCAGACGAGAACAAGTTTATAAATATGAAACTATGGAAAAAAGAAAATCTCTTTTTAATTCATTGTTTCATTTTATTCGTGGAGTACCAATAAAATATATCTGTCCAAAAGTAAACAAGGCTGAATGTCGTGATATGGAATTAGATTTCCTTCAAAAACTATCAAAGGCAATTTCTGATGAGCTAAAACGAAATTATGAATATCTGAATTCTTTTGATTTGCAAATAGTGTACTATGATTATGGACAGTCAGAATTATCAAAGATAATAACATCTATTTTTACAACACTTTTTATGAATGTTGAATTCAGAAAAGTAGAACCGGCAGATTACAAACTTTTTCAGGCTGCCGATTTAATCTGTACAATGGAATTGACCAAAGATAAGGCAGAAAAAAATTCTTTTTCAAAATCAGAATTAGAATTCTTTCATTCGGCGCACGATTTTATGAAAAACCTTTATAAGCAATTGATTAAAAAGAAATTATAAATCCATTATTTGAATATATTTAGTTGATATTTTCTTGCTTGAAACAAACATACATCTCCATTATAATAATAAGACTATGAGTAGATGTTTTGTTATGTTAAAACCGGGCGTTGTAAATCGTCGTCTGGTAGGTGAGGTTATTGAACGCCTCGAGAAAAAAGGTTTTAAGCTTGTTGCAATGAAAATGGTTCATGTTTCTCAGGACCTGGCTAGCAAACATTATGCAGAACACGAAGGTAAGCCGTTTTATGAGGGTTTGGTGTCTTACATTACTTCGGGGCCGGTTATTGCAATGGTATGGCAGGCAGATGATTGTGTTGCTTTAATCAGAAAATTTGTAGGCTCTACAAAGCCAAGTGAAGCACAGCCGGGAACTATCCGCGGAGACTACTGTATTCACACAGAACGCAATATTATTCACGCTTCTGACAGCGACGAAAGTGCCGCACGCGAAATTGCACTCTGGTTCAAAGATGAAGAAATCTTTGACTGGAAGGATTGCGAGGACGGCTGGTATTAGGCAACAGCTGTGCTGGCGCGACTTGTAGGCTAAGGAATAAATTATGTCAGAAAAAACTGTAGGAATAATTGGTGGTGGTGCCTGGGGTACTGGTATTGCTCAGGCGCTGGCACGCGGTGGTCACAAAGTAGAAATCTGGGCTCTGGAAGATGATGTTGTTGCTTCCATAAATAATGAGCACGAAAACAAACGCTTTCTTCCGGGCTTTAAGCTTGATCCTTCAATTACCTGTTCAAATGATATCTGGCAGGTCGCTTTTGGGAAGGAGTTCATCTTTGTTGCTTCTCCTTCTATCTTTCTGGCGCAGACACTTGAAAAAATCAATACTGTCCCGAATATCGTTGATGGTTCCACAGTTATAGCAGCCCTTACAAAGGGTTTTGTTCCTTCTCCAACAGGTCCAAAGCTTATTCTTGAAACAATTGAATCGGCTTTGCCTGAAGTTTACAAGGACTGCACCGTTTATGTTGCAGGTCCAAGTCATGCCGAAGAGGTTGCAATGGGTAAGATTACAGGTCTTGTTGCAGCTTCTTTAAATCCAAAAAATTCTATCCGTGTCCGCGAGCTTTTAAAGGTTCCGGGACTTATGGTTTTCTCAAGCTTTGATGTTATTGGTACTCAGATTTGTGCTGCTGCCAAAAACGTTATTGCCGCAGTTTATGGTGCCATGGATGCAATTGCTGAAACAAGCGATATCGTTGGTGATAATACAGAATCGCTTCTTCTTGCAGCCGGCCTTAACGAAATCCAGACACTTGGTTTTGCAATGGGTGCAACTCATGCTGAGACCTTTACTTCTGTCAGCGGAGTAGGCGACCTTGACGTAACCTGTAAATCAAAATACGGACGCAACCGCCGCTTTGGTCAGGATATGGTAAAAACCGACATGCTCAGCCGCTTTAAGGATATTGATGACCTTATTGCCAACGTTGGAAAAATCGGCTACCTGCCTGAAGGTGCAATTGCCTGTAAATACGTTCACGAAATTGCCCAGAAAAAAGACCTTAAACTTCCTTTGTGTAACGCCCTCTACAAGGTTTTGAATAAAGAAAGCACAGTAGAGCAGATGGTAAAAGAGTTGTTGAATTTGTAAATTACATGGGGTCCCTGAGGCCCTCGAAGGGCCCCTTTTAAATTGCCCTTCGAGAGCCTCAGGGACCCCCGAATTGTTCATAGATTACAACGGAGTTAAAATATGTTAGAAAAAATAACAAATACCTTTAGTTCAATCTTTCAGAAAATCAGCGGTAAATCTACAATTACCGAAAAAAATATAGAGGATGCAGTAGAAGAAATCAAAATGGCCCTGCTTGAGGCCGATGTAAACCTGCGTGTTGTTCGCCGTTTTGTTAATTCTACTATAGAAGAGGCCAAGGGAGAAAAGGTTCTCCGTTCCGTAAATCCGGGCCAGCAGTTTACAAAAATCATCTATGACAAGATGGTGGGCATGCTCGGAGACACAAAAACCGACCTTCATCTTAAGGGCCCGGACACTCAGTCTGTAATCCTTATGCTTGGTCTTCAGGGTGCCGGTAAAACTACTGCTGCCCACAAGCTTGCTGCCCGCTTAAAGAAGGATGGACGCAAGGTTCTTCTTTCTGCCTGTGACTTAGTTCGTCCTGCTGCCGTAGAACAGCTTAGCCAGCTTGGTGAAAAAATCGGAGTTCCGGTTTATAAAGAAGATTCAAAAGATGCAGTAAAGAATGCGCGCGATTCAATCGACTTTGCACGCAAGAATGGTTACGACACAATTATTATAGATACTGCCGGTCGTCTTCAGATTGATGAAGAAATGATGGCCGAGCTTGTAAAAATCAAAAAGGTAACTGACCCTGTAGAAGTTCTGCTTGTTGCAGATGCCATGACCGGTCAGAATGCCGTTGATATTGCAAAGAGCTTTGACGAACAGCTTGGACTTACAGGTGTAATCCTTACCAAGTTTGACTCAGATGCCCGTGGTGGTGCGGCTCTTTCTCTTAAGACAATCACAGGTAAGCCAATCCTCTTTATTGGTACCGGTGAAAAAACAGAAGACTTTGAAGTATTCCATCCGGAGCGTATTGCTTCCCGTATTCTTGGCATGGGTGATGTTGTTTCCCTCGTAGAAAAAGCACAGGAAACAATGGACGAAGAAGCTGCCCTCAAAATGCAGAAAAAGCTTCAGCGCAACGAGTTTACTCTCCAGGATTATCTTGAACAGTTCCAGCAGGTTAAGAAAATGGGCAACATGCAGTCTCTTATGGATATGATTCCTGGTATGAGCGGCATGGATGCTTCCCAGATGGATATGAGCGGCATGAAGAAAAACGAAGCCATTATCCAGAGTATGACCTACAAGGAGCGCCTGAACCATCTTATTATTGGACCTAGCCGCCGTAAGCGCATTGCAAAGGGCAGCGGTACAACAGTAGCCGACGTAAACAAACTCCTTAAACAGTTTGAAAAAACAAAACTCATGATGAAAAAAATGTCCCGCAACAAAGGAATGCAAAACCGCATGATGAGCCAGATGGGGATGGGAGGCCTTGGTGGTACAGGAGGCCTTGGCGGTCTTGACCCAAGTGCCCTCAAAGGTATGGACATGAGTAAGCTGCAGGATCTTGCTCGACGGTTTAAATAGAAAGATTGCCGGGGCAAGCCCGGCAATGACACAGTTTGTCATTATCGGGCTTGACCCGATAATCTTTTATAACAAACAATTATAATTTCTTCAGTCAAATTTCTTATTGATTATATTCTCATTCCGCATTATCTTTAAAATATGTCTAAAATTAAGAAGCTTCTTACCGGCCTGGAAAAACGATATGTTTTTTCTTCTGCAATGGCTCCGGTAGCTATGATTGGCGAAGTTGTAATGGAAGTTGTAATGCCTTTCATTATGGCTAAGATTATTGATAATGGAATCGGCGGAAAC
>JAFZOJ010000021.1 GCA_017550685.1 Treponema sp.
ATCAAAAGGAACCGAGCAATGATCATAGTTACGGAAATTGACCAATTGGAGTTTATTTATTTTCATCTTTTAAAAAATAACCCTTACAGGCGTTACAATATAAATATATTTTTCTTCACTGACGGGTTTTATACAAACGGGGCTCAGGGAATTATTAAGATTTATCTCTGCTTCTTCCGTTTCGATATTTTTCATAATATCCATTATATAGGCAGCGTTAAATGCCACATTGATGGGATTGCCTTCCGTCTTACAGGAAATGATTTCTTCACCGGTACCTACATCCGGGCTGCTTGACATTACTTTAATTTCATTCGCGTTTATGCTGATTTTTACAATACTGTAGTCATTTTCACTGCCGCTGCAAAGGCTCATACGGCTGACTGCACCGGCCAGATCCTTCACGTTAACTTTTGTCTTCACGGTAAACTGGGGCGGAATTACCCTTTTATAATCAGGAAATCTTCCTTCAATCAGACGGGAAACCACTGTCCAATTTTCAATTTTAACCATTAGCTGGTTATTTACTATGGAAAAAACTACTTCCTGAGGTACTTTTCCGTTAAGGTTCTTGTTAATTTCCTTTAAAACGACGGAAGGAATGATAACACTCATATCCGGCGCCTTATCCGTCTCCAAGGTACGAATTGCAAGTCTGTGGGTATTTGTTCCCACAAAGGTTATTTTATTATCTTTAATTTCACACAATACGCCTGTAAATAACGGACGCGCCGAATCGGTAGAACAGGCAAAGGCTGTCTTTTTAATGAGTTCTTTTATTTTTTCTTCTTCCAAAACAAAAGATTTTTTTGCTTCAATGGAAGGATATTTGGGATATTCATTTACGTTCATCAACAGGATTTTATAATCTGCTCTTCCCGACTGCAACCTTACATTATTGTCATTATCGGATTTTGTAACTTTTACCGTTTCCCCGTTGAAATTGCGGACCAAGTCGTTGAACCGGGCTGCGGCAATCACGATTTCCCCTGCTTCTTCCACTTCCGCTTTGATTTCATTGCTCATGGAAAGGTTTATATCCATTCCTTCCAGTCTCAGGGTGTTGTTACCGGCAATGATATGCATGCCTCCGAATACAGGCGTGCTGGGTTTGGCTGCAATGGCAGGCATTACCGACTGTACCGCTTTATTCAATTCTGTAGTTTCGCATGTAAATTTCATTTGTTCACATTCCTTTCTTTTTTGTTTTTTATTTAATTTATTTATATAATTTTAATTGTCATAATAAGAGCTGTGTATTGTGTGGAAAAGTATTCTGAATGTACTTGTTTTTTGATTTTGTTACTGTGTATAAGCTGTTGATGATGTGTAAAAATATATTAACAGTATGAACAGGAGAGAAAATTTTAATTATTTATGCACATTTTAATAACAGGTTAATGACACATTTTTACACAGCGGTATATGAAAATAAATATTAGATGGAACGTATCTGTTCTTCAAACTGCTGTATCAGACTGTCAAAGCTTCTGTCCTCTTTTCGCATCTTATCGATTTTTTCGTAAGCATGGATTACTGTTGTATGATCCCTGCCGCCGAAGGAAAAACCGATTTTTGGAAGGGAGGCGTCTGTCAGCCTTCTGCACAGGTACATGGCTATCTGTCTGGGCAAAGCTATGTTTTTAGGACGTTTTTTACTTATTAAGTCATCGCTTTGCAGACCATAAAATTTGCAAACATGATTGGTTATTTTTTCAATTGTGATATTTTGGTGTGTATTGATTGCGAAATCTTTCAGTACCGTTTCAGTAACTTTCATATCTATGGGGAGATGCATAATGCTTGCATAAGCTACAATACGGTTGAAAGCACCTTCAATCATACGGACGTTGTTATCAATGCTGGTAGCTACCGTCTGAATCACTTCATTAGGCATATTTACTTTTTCTATTTCCGCTTTTTTGCGTATGATGGCAATACGGGTTTCCAGATCCGGGGGCTGGATGTCTACGGTAAGACCGCTTGCGAAACGGGAACGGAGCCTTTCTTCCAGCTTATCCATGCTCTGGGGGTTGCGGTCGCAGGAAATTACGATTTGTTTATTGGATTCTTTTAATGCGTTAAACGTATGAAAGAATTCTTCCTGTGTTCTTTCTTTGTTTTCCAAAAACTGGATATCATCGATGATAAGGCAGTCTATAGTACGGTATTTTTCCTGGAAATCTTTTACATTATGGTTTTGGATAGCATTAATAATTTCGTTGGTAAAAGTTTCGCTGGTTACATATTTTACTTTTGCATTGGGACAAGCTTCCAAAATAGCATTGCCGATGGCATGCATCAGATGGGTTTTTCCCAAGCCGGAATTTCCGTAGATAAACAGGGGATTGTAAACATTGCCGGGATCATTTGCTACTGCCTGGGCTGCCGCTGTGGCAAACCGGTTGGAATTTCCTACCACAAAAGTATCAAAACGTTGCCGTTTATTGATGTTACTTTCATATGAAGAATCTTTTGTTTTTTCCTCTTCTTTGAAAAGAGAATTCTCTCTGTAATTCTCTTTCGGAACGTCCAGATTGTTTTGATTCTCGACCTTAAGCTCTGCTTTTATGTTAGTGTTACCGGTTATTTCGTTTAAAGCAGCCAGAATGAGAGACAGATAATTCTGCTGTATAGCAGAGCGGAGCGTGGTGCTGGGCACGGTACAGAAAATCACATCATTTTCCAGTTTGACGGGGGTAATCTGACGGATATACATATCCATATTCGATTCACTGGTGGCATTGCTCAATTTATCTGTCAATCTGTCCCAGATTTCGGGTAAATTGTAGGTTTCCATAAAGCATTTCCTTTCTCAAATTATTACTCTTTATTTTACCATAAATAGGGCAAAAATGAAAGTTATCCACAGGATAAAATATGGGTAAAAATGTGAAATATTGTTAAATCCTTGACACTGTGAAGGCTTTTTAGTATAATTCTGTCAGCTATCAATTGAAATCATCATATAGAGATTGATAAGACCATGGAATGAAGGAGGTAAGCACTGTGAAACGTACATTCCAGCCCAACAATCTGAGAAGGAAAAGAACGCACGGTTTCCGGAAAAGAATGGCTACACTGGGTGGCCGCCAGGTTCTGAAAAGAAGACGCTTGAAAGGCAGAAAGAAATTGTCTGCATAATTTTAGAATAAATAGGCCGCGCGAGTGGCCTATTTTTTCCATGTAGACAGGAGTATGGATGTAATGAAAAATTATTCTTTTCCCAAATCAAATAAGATCAAAGCCAAGAAAGAGTTTCAGAATGTGTATGAAAAAGGACATTCTGTGGTGGACGGATTATCTGTTTTCTATGTATTGCCCGGTGAAAATGAAAGCATTAAAATAGGTTTCGCTGTGGGTAAGAAAGTAGGTAATGCTGTTATTCGCAATCATGTCAAGCGTATGATGCGCGAAGTCTTTCGCATGCATAAAACAGAACTGAAAACAAACTACCGTGTGATTTGGGTGGCGCGCAAAAGGTTGGCGCAGGCAGATTTCAAAACGTATGAGAGAGTGTTTTTAAGACTGGCAAAACGGGCAGCGTTGCTGCAGCAGGTATAAAAATGAAAAAGGGTGTTTCAAATTTCGGTAAATTTTTAATAATTTCCCTGATTCGTTTTTATCAGTTATGCATATCCCCCGTGTTAGGAAAAAATTGCAGATATTATCCGTCCTGTTCCCAGTACGCGATTGAGGCAATTGAGAAAAAAGGCATCGTAAAGGGATGCTGGATGGCGGTAAAACGGATCTGCCGCTGCCATCCCTGGCACGACGGGGGATATGATCCTGTAAAATGAAATGTGTAACATCGAAGGAGTGAAAAATTGGACTTTATAGCAAATCTGATCATCCAGGTTATCCAGACGTTATATCATTTTCTGGGAAGTATCGGTTTTCCCAATTACGGACTGGCAATCGTACTGATGACCGTCATCATTAAAATTATCCTGTACCCTTTGACCAAAAAACAGATTGAGTCTACAAGGGCCATGATGTCGATCCAGCCAAAGATGAAAGAAATCCAGGAAAAATACAAAAATGATAAAGTGCGTCTGAACCAGGAACTGGCCAAATTGTATAAGGAACAGGGTGTAAATCCCATGGCCGGCTGTCTTCCTTTGTTGATCCAGATGCCTATCTTATTCGGTATTTATTACGGCATCCGGGATTTTCAGTATGAAGGCCCTGCCAATTTCCTGTGGATGGAAAACATTGCTCTTCCGGATCCCATGTATATTTTGCCTGTTCTCTCTGCAGTTACTACTTTTATTCAGGCAAAACAGACTATGCCCAAGAAAAGCTCCGGCGATAAACAGGACGGGGTGATGGGAATGATGCAGGGGCAGATGATGACCTATTTCATGCCTTTATTTATCGGTTATATCAGCTTGAGTTTCCCCGCGGGCCTTGTGCTTTACTGGATCGTAATGAATATCATGCAGATCGCGCAGCAGGCTTATATTAACTCACAGATGGAAAAATCGAAATAAACGGTTTTTATGATTGATAAGGAGTAAAAAATGAACGTAGAATCTGTAGGAAGAACCGTAGAAGAAGCGTTGGAAGCAGCTTTGACGGAATTAAACCTGACGAAAGAGGAAGTTGATTATACAATTTTGGTGGAACCTAAAAAAGGTTTTCTGGGTTTCGGCAAAAAAGAAGCGAAAATACTGGTAACGCCGAAAGCGGATACCATTACCCTTAAACCGGAAAAAAAGGAAGATCCTTCAGTAGCGGAATCCTTAAAAGAAAAAGTCGTGTCTTTAGGGGAGAAGACCACCGAATCGGCAGAAAACGTGTTGCGTAAAGTAGGGGAAAAGGCCGACGAACTGGATGAAAGGCAGAAAGCCTTTAACAACAAGGTAAAGGCGAAATGGAACAATACCGTGGATTCCGTTAAGGAAAGCGGCGATAAGGTCAAAAACGCGGTCAACGAAAAAGTGGAAACGGCCAATGCTGTGTCCGCCGCTGTTAAAACTACGCTGTCGGAACGTAAAAACAAACGTTCTGCAGGTGAAAATGCCAAAGAATTTGTCGTTGACGAGGCTGTTGTGGATGAAGCCAAAGACTTCCTGACAAAGATTTTCAAGGCTATGAAGATCGAAGTTGTCATGGAGAAATTTGTCAATAAAAAAGACGGCTGCGTGGTTCTGAAGCTGCACGGCGACGATATGGGCATTCTGATTGGCAAGCATGGACAGACGCTGGATTCCTTACAGTATCTGACCAATCTGGTGGCCAATAAAAATACGGAAAACCGGGTACATATCGTAATCGATGTGGAAAATTACCGGGACCGCAGGGCGGAAACCCTGACCCGCCTGGCCAAACGGCTGGCCGATAATGTAAAGAAAAGCGGAGAACGCATCGTGTTGGAGCCCATGAATCCCCATGAAAGGAAAATTATCCACACCGCGTTGCAGAACGATAACAAAATTACGACGCTGAGTGAGGGGAGCGAACCCTTCCGTAAGGTTGTTATTGAACTTAAAAAATAAGCCCCGATAAAAAACCCGGTGTAGAGATTTCTGCCCGGGTTTATTTTGTTATTTAAGGTGAAGAATATGATTCAGGAAGATACAATCAGCGCCATAACTACTGCGCCGGGAAGCGCCGCCATCGGCATCGTGAGAATCAGCGGGCCGGATGCGCTGCGGATAGGGGAGCAGATGTTTTTTGCCGCGTCGGGGAAAAAACTGGAGGCCTATTCTCCTCATACCATGGTCTACGGGTTTATCAGGGACATGGAAGGGAAGGACATAGACGAGGTACTAACGGTCTATATGAAAGGGCCCCGGTCCTATACGGCGGAAGATGTAATAGAAATACAGTGTCACGGGGGTATGCAGAGCCTCCGGCAGATTCTGGCGCTGACCTTTTATTACGGAGCGCGTCCCGCTGAACCGGGGGAGTTCACGAAACGGGCTTTTTTAAACGGCAGGATAGATTTGATCCAGGCGGAGTCCGTGATGGACATCATCAATTCCAGAAGCACCGCGGCGTTAAAAATCGCGATACAGCAGCAGGAAGGGTTCCTTTCCCGGAAACTGAAGGAAGTCCGCCGCAGGCTGCGGGATGTGATCGTCCATCTGGAAGCGGTCATCGATTATCCGGAAGAAGATATAGAAGACGTTACCTACAAAGAGGTCAAAGAATCCATTTGTAAGGCGAAAGAAGAGGTTGCCGCCCTGCTGGAGGGGGCCCATACCGGTAAAATTTTAAAAGAAGGGTTGCGGACGGCTATCATCGGGCGTCCCAACGTCGGTAAATCCAGCTTGCTGAATACGCTGTTGAAAGAAGACAGGGCGTTGGTTTCCGAATACGAAGGAACGACGCGGGATGTAATTGAGGAGCAACTAGTTATCGGGGGTGTCCCTGTCCTGCTGGCAGATACCGCGGGCATCCGTGATACGGAAGATTTTGTGGAAAAATTGGGCGTGGAGCGCAGCCGCGCCTTTCTGGATAAGGCGGAACTGATCCTTGTAGTATTAGACGGAACCCAGCCGTTAACTCCGGACGATGAAGCAATCCTGACAGCGGTGAAAGGGAAAAAAGCTGTTTTCGTGGTAAACAAAGCCGATCTTGCGGAAAGTATCATTACCCGGACGCTGGCGGAACGGTTTCCTCGGGAGAATATCATTGAAGTTTCCGCAAAGACCGGCGAAGGTATTGAACTTCTGGAAAAATGGCTGAAAGAGTACGTTTACGGAAGCAGCCGACAGGCGGAAGAGGAAATTTACATCCAGAATGAACGGCAGATCAATCTGCTGCGGCAGGCGGATGAAAGTTTGGCCGATGCAGTGGAAGCAGCGAAAAACCGGCTTCCCTATGACTGTCTGACCATTGATGTGGACCGGGCCCTGTCATTGATGGGGGAGATTACCGGGGAAACCGTTCGGGATGAAATCATCAATGAGATTTTTGCCCGTTTCTGTGTGGGAAAGTGAGAAAAGATGGGTATCATTGTCGATTCATATGATGTAATTGTTATAGGCGGGGGCCATGCGGGGATCGAAGCGTCTCTGGCATCGGCCCGGCTTGGTTATAAAACGTTGCTGGCGACCCTTTCTTTAGACAACATTGCCCTGATGCCCTGCAATCCTTCGGTGGGGGGCAGCGCCAAAGGGCAGCTGGTTGGGGAGATTGACGCGCTGGGCGGGCAGATGGCCATCAGCGCCGACGAAGCCTGCATCCAGATGCGTATGCTGAATACGGGAAAAGGCTATGCGGTTCATTCCCTGAGGGCTCAGGCTGACAAACCCTTTTACCACACCATTATGAAAAAAGTGGTGGAAAACCAGGAAAACCTGGATGTAAAGCAGCTGATGATCGATAAGCTGCTGGTACGCAACGACGAAGTAGTGGGAGTGGAAGCGGAAACGGGGGAAGTTTTCGAAACTAACACCGTAATCTTATGCACCGGCACCTATCTGCGCAGCAAGATCGTCTTCGGCAGCGTGAATTATGAATCCGGTCCCAACGGACTGCGCAGCGCCAATAAGTTATCCGCATCCCTCCTGGAAGCGGGGATAGAGCTGACCCGCTTCAAAACGGGCACGCCCGCCCGGGTAGACCGGCGCAGCCTTGATTTTTCCAAAATGCAGATTCAGGAAGGGGACCGGGAACTGCGTAATTTTTCCTACATTAGTAATATCACCCACCGGGAACAGGTCCCCTGCTGGCTGACCTATACCTCTCC
>JAFZOJ010000022.1 GCA_017550685.1 Treponema sp.
CGAGTTATAAAAATTTGTTCTGGTGATATGCTTGACCATTTTCCTGATGCCGGGAAAATGGTCGCTTTCTTAAGGAAGAATTGTTATCGGGGTCCCGTCTTTTACGATATCGTAAATCTCTTCGATTTCGTCATTGGTGACTGCGATGCAACCGGCCGTCCAGTCTTTCCATTTGTGCCAAAATTTAAATAGGAATGCGGGAACCTTGTTCGGATAGCCGTGAATCATGATGTCGCCGCCGGGCTCGTAGTTGCCTTCTTTTGCAGCTTTGATTTGCTCTTCGTTGGGGTACGATATCTTGAGCGATAAATGAAACTTGCTTTTGGGATTGTGCAGTTCGATGGTGTAATTGCCCTCGGGCGTCTTGTTGTCGCCGGACTTGACCTTTGCTCCAACAGGATTCTTGCCCAAGGAAATTCTGTACGTCTTGACAACGTTCTCGCCGTTGCGCAGGTGCATTTGGCGTTTTGCCTTTTCTACGAGAATGTTGTCGATAGGTGAGGTGAGCATGGGTTATATGAAATTTAAATAAAAAAAAGGAGGGGAAAGCCTTCCCACCACCTAAAGGTGGCCATGTACACTAAGGCCTAAAGGCCAAGTGTCCAAAGGTCGCTGCAGCCTTGCCCTTCTGTCACCCTGGAGCGGAGCGATAGGGCCCATGGCAAGTCTTCCGCTACCCTTTCGTCTAGGGCACCGACCTAAAACCCGGAAATGTGGAATCCCTATGCTATTTTTTTAGTAATTTGAGGAATTTTGACGCATAATTTTTCAGTTCTGAAGAATTGGGTAAAGCGTCCATTTTCTTTTTAAATTCGGTTGATTGAAAATACGTATTGCAGCGGTATGCAATAAGAAGTTCTAGAGTATCGTATAGTCGCGCTTCTTCGCCATGAAGAAGGTTTGTTCTTTCTTCACCTAATTTTTTTATAATTGCCGAGTTTACCTCTGTCTTTGGGTCAAGGAGATTAAGGAGAAGGAATTCCTTGTTGGTAATAGGCATGGTTCCATATTTTTTTTCTAATTCCAATGCGGTGTTTAAATATATTCGTAGAGAATCGTATTTGCCAATGTCAAGGGCCCGGATGATGCTTGAACGTACTGGTATGCCGCGAAATCGCGGATATATGTTTCTTGTTTGATAGGGGTGAAGTTTCAAGTATTTTGGTGAAATATTTCGCAATTCATTTTGGTGCATATTTTCTGAATAGCTATCCATTATGAGCGCATCATTTAAAATAGCATATGGTTTTAGCCTAAAAATTCGTGCTGATGTGTCTGGGAGGGATGTTTTTCCCAAAGTGACAAGTACTCCTTTTTCTTCATTAAAGAAAAGGCCTTGGTATTCTACGAATGAGAATCTGTAGATAGAGTCCTTGGGGGCCTGTTTCCATTCTCCGGATTGTTTGTCGAAAAATTTAATGACATTGATTTCCCCTTCAATATATAGTCCTCTTGCTTTTATTCCTTTGGCATATAGGTAGTTGCTTAATGTGAATCTTTCGTTTTCAGGAAGAATATTTGATGTTTTTAGATGATAGGCAACGTCATTTAGGCTTTCGTCTATGGCAATACTGGGCCAGTTGATTTCCCAATATCCATCCCTCCCATTGTCTTTTTTTAATGCAATAAACTTTCCGTAAATAAGATTATCTTTTTTTGATGAGTCTGGGGTTATGTCTTCTTCAAGATTTGTTTCGTGAGGGCATGGAATGGGATTCTTTTGGTAGAGATTCCTGTATTTTGTATAATACTCGATAGCCTTTTTTTTGCTTCCGTTCCAACGAGCCATTTCGTATAGTGCGAAACCCATATAAATATGCGGATTTAGTGAGTCCAATAACCAGGCCTTATTGAAAGACTTGATTATATAAGGGTAGTTATGAAAACGAGAACGATCGAGTTGCGCAAACCCTTCGGCAATCAATTGATTTGCTGCCTCATGGGTCGAATCAGCTTGTTTGGCTTCTGCCAATTCTTCTTGATAAATAGAATCGGCTTGGATTTCTTCCATGCTGTTCTCTGGAAAACCATATTGCGGAATTTCATCGATAGGAGGGTGATTTGCGCACCCAAGAAACAGACATGATATGCCAAGTAGTATAGCAAAGAATAAACGCATACTTATAAAATAATAAAAACGCCCAGGCTTTAAACCTGGATGTTTTTGAAAAGGGGTGGGGTATGTCTCTCCCTCGTCTAGGGCACCGACCTAAAACTAGAAATCTAGGACCCTCATTGAGTAAGGTCTTTGTGCAAAATCTTTTAGAAGAGACGATTTTGGCAATGCATTGATTTTTTTATTGAACTCGTCAGAAAAAACATACGGATAAGAACGGTATGCGATAAGAATGTGTAGGGTGTGGTTTATCCAAGGAGTTATGGTTGAATTTAATTCTTGATATATTTTGTGGTAGACTGTGGAGTCTGACACGGTGTTTTTATCTAGTAAATTGAGAAGGGAAAATTCGTAATCAGAAATTGGCATGGCTCCATAATATTTTTCTAGTCTTAAGGCGGCATTCAAGTATGTCCGTAAAGAATCGAGTTTTCCTTCATCAAGGGCTCGGATTATGCTTGATCGGACGGGGATCTCAGAAGGAACTGAAATGGGTGATTTCATTTGATAAGGTATGAAGTGTACATTTTGTGGCACAAAATTGTGTAGCTCGTTATGAGGGATGTGTTCTGAGTAGCTGTTTAGCACTAAATCGCCGTCCAATTTAGCATAGGGCTTGAGTAGAAAAATCCGTGCAGAAGAATCTGGAGTAGAAGTCTGTCCTAAGGTGACAAGACTTTTCATTTCTTCGTTAAAGAACATACCTTGATGTTCTACATATGAAAACTCATAAACGGAATCTTCTGGCGCTTTAACCCATTGTTGAGTTTCTTTATCAAAGAATTCGATGATTTTGAGTCTTCCTGCAGTATAAAATTTTCTTTTTTTGTCATTGAATAATTTTAAGATGAGTATATATCTTTCGTTTTCGGGGATTATATTTGATTCTTGGAGAAAATCATGACGTAAGTCGTAATCTTCATCGGATATAGCCACACCAGGCCAAGTCATTTCCCAATGCCTTCCGTCGTCCTTCTTTAATGAAAGTAGTTTCCCGTAAATCAGGCTTTGATGATTTGCTGGATTATCGTTTGCCCTGTCGGCATAATTTGGTGCGTATTTACTACGTGGTCGGGGAGAGGGGTTCTTTTGATAGAGCTCTCGATATTTGGAATAATACTCAATGGCTTTTTTTGTATCTTGTTTATGCATTACGCGCTCGGCGTATCCCATGTAGATATGTGGGTTGAGTGAGTCTAGAAGCCAAGCTCGGTTGAAATATGGCATGCAAAATCCATAGCCTGCCGAAAAGCCTTCTGCAATAAGTTCTTTTGCTTTTTCTTGCGCGGAGTCTACATCTTGGGCCCAGGCGAGATCTTTTTGGTAGATGGAATCGGCTTTGATTTCTTCCATAGTTTTTTCGGGGTAACCATATAGTGGAAGTTCGTTAAGTGGAGGATAATAACATCCGACAAACAGACAAGATGTGCCGAGCAGTAAAATGATGAATAAACGCATACTTATAAAATAATAAAAACACCCGGCTTTTGAACCGGGCGCTTTGGGGATTATTCCTTGTTTTCGCTTGTAGTTTCTTCGTTGCTCTTGTCATTATTTAAGATTTTCGGTTTGAACTGTTCCCAGCTGTCAATGTAGAACTGGGTTGCGCTTAAGATTTCTGAAGCCTTTGGAACGCGTTCGTGCGCAAACGGAAGGATTAGATTTTTTTGCCGGATGTTTTGGTAATCAAGCAGAATTACTTCAGTAAATTGGGAATTAAGTGGATCGAAACCGGTGTAATATTCTTGCTTGTAGGATCGAATTTTTTGGGCTAAATTCTTTACGCCTTCCCATTCCTTGGAACCCTTGGTAAACCATTTGCAAACTCCAACGCTTGGTATTGCTGATATCGTGTCTTCGTCGGAATAGAGGGCTTCCAGCACGTCTTGTCCGACAAGGCATGCCGAATCGCCCTGTACACGTAAGTTTATGGATGTCTTTTTCGTAAAAGGAGATCCGTTTTTGGGGAAAAGGAGGTCTTCCGTATTGATGATGATTTCATAGTCGTAGTATTTTTCCATCGATACCAATCTGCTGTCGCCATATCGGGTCTTGATATCTCCATACTTAAAACTGTTTTCCCAACTGATGGAAGCTATCGCAAAGAAAATAATTATCAGTTGGACGACGATAAAAAGTGGAATGGATATCCATTTTTTCCATTGGAGTTTTGTGAATATGTTTTTGGCGTAAAGCAGCAACAACGAGCTTATAAATAGAAGAGAGCATCCAAAGCATGTTGCGAAAAGACTGGCTTCATCCTCAAATATTGTTATACCAAAGGTTCTGTTCTCAAGCTTGAATAAGCATTCTACAATAAAAACAATGAACGTGATTAACAGCGCCAAAAAAATTTTTTTGGATGGCCCGAGCTTTTGAATGAACCAGTTGATAAGGCGAGAGTCTTTTAAACTTATTACGCTCGACAAAGTCATGCAAAATACTCCCAAATAAACCACTAAGGGTAAACAGAGCCTCGTTGAGAATATGTTGCCGATAAGGAGTTCTTTCCCGTAATCGAGAAAATATTGCATAAATGGTCCTTTGTTTTGTTTTTCTTATCTTAATATATCTTTTTTTTTGGACTATGTGTACATTTGTTTAAAAAAACGCCCGGCTTTGAACCGGGCGCTTTGTAATGGGAGATTCCGGCTCGGAGGCCGGAATGACGTTTCACATTACTTCAGAAAGTTCATATACGGCAGCTTGCTAGCGAGTTCCTGCACCTTGTCGGCGTTGGCCATGAGGGCGGAACGGGCGTGCCAGGAACCGTCGAGGAACTGACCGCGGGGGCCGTCAGCGAGCGTAAGCTGGATGGTTTCGTCACCCATCTTGAGCGTACGGCTTTCGGTGCTCGTGACAAGTTCTGCACTCGGGTTGGCTTCGATCCAGGCGAGGATCTTGTCGGCCGTAGCGTGGTCTACCTTGTAG
>JAFZOJ010000023.1 GCA_017550685.1 Treponema sp.
ATTAAGCGGCTCAATATAAGTAGCATCTGCCATAACCGGGTCAGTCATAATAGTAGCCGGATTCGAGTTTACCAATACAATCTTGTATCCCTGTTCGCGCAGAGCCTTACAAGCCTGAGTTCCCGAATAGTCAAACTCACAAGCCTGTCCAATAACAATCGGCCCCGATCCAATAATCAAAACTTTGTTGATGTCTGTTCTTTTCATATATGTTTACACTCCTATAATAAACTGTGCAAAAAAAAAGCGAGCCCTTAAAAAAGACTCGCCATTGAATTCAAATAATAATAGTATGAACTGTTTTATAAATCTTGAGAATAGTCATTTCAAAACATGCTTCAGTTTCCATACTGAAAACTTATAATATCAGAAATGACGATTTTATTCTAGTAGATTTTATCTAAAACCTGTACCCCATTCCTGCTTTTACATAAGGTGCCGGGACGTATTTGATTTCGCCGTCTTTAGGGGCGGTGCCGCTGGCGGTTTTGATGGAGCCGGCAATGTTCACAATATCAAATCTGTAGCCTGCCTGGGCGTAAAGCTTAAAGTGATTAAACTTAAGGCTTGCTTCTGCCTGGGTAAAAAGGCCTCCTATGCCCGCATGATAAATAAATCTGTAGCCGTCAAGATTAAGGCCAAGACTTAGCTTGGTATCCACATTGTCATTCGTAAACGGATGATAGTCCACGCTTCCTCCCAAGTCAAACATTGGAATGGTAAGACTCAAAACAGAAGCAGGAATTGCAACCAGACATACTACACCGCTAAGCCCACACAAGAGCACACCTGCTGCCGGAACAATAAAGACTGAAACCAGATTAACCAGAAGCCAGCCGTCAGAAATAGACCATTTCATAATAGAGTTGCAGGCTTTAAAACATCTTAGAGCACCATTCCAGCACGCCGGCACCCAGTTGAACGCCGTATCAAAAAATGCCGGTAGATAATTCATAGTAAGATTTGCAAAGGCAGAAATTGAAAAAGTATCCCACCTCCATTCAAAGGCATTTACAAGCTTAAGAGCATGGCCTTTAGCACCAAAAGGATCAATCAACGAGCCCGAAAGCTCAAGCATATCCTCCTGCCACATCTTATAAAAGGAAATGTCGCTATAGCGCGGCAGGTCATACATATAATCGTACTCAAGCCCAAGCGTATATGAAAAATCATAATTGCGCGGACTTTTTCCAATAGTTTGACTCCCCTGCCCTTCCTGTACTACAACACGGAACGGTTCCTCCTCCTGTGCCCACAATCCAAAAGAACAGAGCAATAGAACAAAAACGACTGAAAGCCTTTTACAAAAAAACTGCCTGCAACAAAGCATATGCACCTCCTTTGGTCCGATTTTTCCTATAAACTAATTTTATCATAAGAACTCCAAATAAGACAGTTTTTATTTACGTCTGAAGACATATACATATATTATTAAAAAATGCCCCAAAATAACTATTTAGTATTATATTTTAAACATATACACAAAGGAGGCATGATAAAAAGGTAAACGAACAAGCGGTAATGTGATACGCTGAAGTGATTCAGCGGAACCCAGGCAACAGTTCGTCATGTTGGGTAAGGACATAGATCTTTGTAAAGGAGAATGAAGAGCTTTTGCCGCATCA
>JAFZOJ010000024.1 GCA_017550685.1 Treponema sp.
GAAAGACTGAACGCTCTTGCATTTTTTATTTATCAGCCACTGTAAAATATCTAAATCATGGCAGGATTTTTGCAAAAGCATATCAGAACTTCTTTTGCTGTTTCCCCAGTTCCCTCTCACAAAACTATGCGACTGATGCACATTGCCTACACACTCTTCGTGGTTTATCGACATGACTTTACCGATTTTCCCCGAATCTATAAAGTTCTTCAACGTTTTGAATATATCAGTATATCGAAGAACAGTACAAACAAGAACCTTTACTCCCTTTTTATTGGCGGCATTATTTATTTCAATGCATTCTTCGGCGGTTGGAGCTATTGGCTTTTCAAGTAGCAAATCATAACCTAACTCAATCGCTTTCAAAGCGGGTTTCAGGTGATCCTTATCCATTGTAGCTATAACGGCAAAATCAGCTATTTTCCCGAGTTCAAATAACGGTTCATAACTTTCAAAGCACATATTATTTTCAAGATCATACAAATCCTTAATATAATCGCGCCTGTCTTTTTTCGGTTCGGCAATCGCTACGATCTGAAATTTTTCTTTATTATTACTCATAACGGTAGAATAAGTTGCGCCTCTGCTACCAGCGCCTACCACAATTGCTTTTAGTTTTCTCATATAAAACACTTTCCTTTTAATCTTCAAATTCAGATAATTCATATAGCCAGAGTGCCGAAGCTATATGACAGTTTATCCAGAAATTCTCAAGGTTCTCAGAGCAATCAGCCTTCATCCAATGTGTCGGAATCGCCCCTGTTTGTTTGTTTTGCATTTTTGTTATCATATTGCCAAGCGCAAGAGCCTTTTCAAGGTACAATCTGTCTCCCGTGGCTATATACATTTTTCTGAAACTGTTCATAATCTTGGCAGTACTTGAGTCAATCGGAACATACCATTCGTACTGTTCGAGGCCTGCCGGAGAATACCATTTTTCATCTATGTTACCGAACCGCTTCTTTACGCGCGAATCAAATTCTCCCCATACTACAAACTGGTCTTCAATAAAATTCATTAAGGTTTTTGCTTTATCGAGCATTCCCGCTTCCGAAAGCTTATTATTAATAAGATATACAAGCATATCGTTTGCCACCGATTGCGTATGGTTAACGTAATTGCCTGTCGGAACTATATCTTCAAATTGTCCTTCCCATTTGTATTCATCAAGGCATTTTTTTGCAATATATGCAAAGTATTTTTCTTCAATCACTCGAAGAGAATCACTATTTGTGATTCCTGCCATTTCGTTTATAAAGAAAAGTATTCCGAAATGACTGCAAATATTATCACCGACATTTTTACCCGTTTTAACGTCTACAACAAGATACCAGCTTCCGCAGGGGAGAACTGTATTCTCATAATATTCGGCAATACGTTTTGCGGCCTCTAAATATTTCCATTCACCGGTCGCTTTATACATCTTTATATATGCTCTGCCCGCTACTGCCGGATAAATCATCATAACCGTATCCTTACAGCGTTGCGCGGCAGGCGCGGTTGCGTTTACCGTTTCGGCATTTAGTCCCTTAAAAGAGTATGTAGGCGGAAGTCCGTTGACTCCCGTAGTAGAGTCATAGGTTATTGA
>JAFZOJ010000025.1 GCA_017550685.1 Treponema sp.
GTGGAGTTTTACAATAGTCATCATCCCGATCCGAATGATCCTGACAATGAAGTGTCTGAGCAGGATGATCAGTTTCCGGATGGAATGTTCAGGTTTCAAAAAAGAAAGATTTAAAACCCGGCTGCAGATCTTTATGCAGAAGATAGAAGGCATGCCATGGATGAGTTTGTGTTTCGCAGGCCCATCACTTTTTTTGTTGGTGAGAACGGAAGAGGAAAGTCCACGATGCTTAAGGTGATTGCAGTATTCTGGAAAAACAGGAAGGGCAGATGAATGAATGGAGTATTAATGGGGATAGGAGTTGGTATCGGAGATCCGGATCTGATAACGATAGGAGCTGTAAAAAGTATCAGGGAGTCTGATTTTTTATGCCTTCCAAACAAAGATAAATCAAAATGCAGGGCATATCAGATAGCAAGTATGGCTGTATCGGATATCAGCGAGAAGCAGACGATTTGCTTTGATTTTGAAATGACAAAGGAAAAAGATGCTTTAGAAAAAAGGCATCAGGCAATCTACGAAATGGTAAAGCCGCTGTTAAAAAGTGGGAATACGGTGTCATTTCTGACCATAGGGGATCCTACTTTGTATTCCACATTTGCATATTTAGCAGGACTGGCACGAAAAGATGGGACAGAAGTCCGGATTGTAAATGGGGTTGATTCTATTACTGCCTGTGCGGCAAGAATGGGCATCTTTCTTTGTGAAGGCAGCACGCAGCTGCATGTGATACCTGATATAAGTGATCTGGACGAGGCTTTGCAGATATCCGGAACAAAGGTTATAATGAAATGCGGTAATTCTATGGAAGTGGTCAGAGATCGTCTGATCCGGCTGGAAGAAGAAAAAAGCACAGAAGGCGCATTTGTTGGCATTTATGCGATAGCAGATTGCGGGATGCCGCAGGAGAAAACATACATCGGAGCCGAAAACCTTCCCAAAGAAGATCATTATATGATGACGATTATTGTAAAGGAAGAATAAATAATACTATTTAAAATCGGGATTTGTCGGTATAGATCCGAAAAAGTAAAGAGGAAATATGGAATACATTTTTACTGAAAGAGCACATTTAATGTGTCCCAATATGTGCTTTGGGATAGTTTTATGCATAAACAGTGAGTTTAATGAAAACAGGATATCGGATTCCGTGCAAAACCTTTCGTTGGCCCATCCCTTTATCAGGGCGCTTATTTCACACGAAGACGCAGAAAACAGGTTTTATTATGATGTGAAGGATGATTCGCAGGCGGAGATTAGAGTATGCTCCGGTAATCTTACGAGTGTGGATTCTCCGGAAATCATAGCAGAATTTGAAAGAATCACTTCAAGAGATTTTAATCTTTTTAAAGAGGGAATGTTAAAAATATCTGCCTGGCCATCGGAAACCAAAACAATTGTATTGATGGTTTTTCACCATTTGCTTGCAGATGGACGCGCCGCGCTGGATTTTTCAAAAGAGTTTGCGGAGTATTATGTACTTGGAAAAAAGCCTGAGTATGCGGAAGAAAAGCTTATATCCTCCGTCTCGGAATTCCCTGATAACTCACGACTTCCGTTTATCAGCAGAATGCTTGTAAACAGGGCGAACAGGCAATGGATCAAAGAAAACAAAAGACTGACCTTCGAAGAATACCATCGTTTTGCGGATGATTATCTTGAAAACGATAAAGTACGGCATGATCTTTCTGTTTTTCAGGCGGACGAAACAGCTGATATTGCAGAAAAGTGCAAAATGGAAGGCGTTACAGTGAATGATTACCTTCTTGCAAAGCTTTTTACTGAAGCTGGCACAAAAAGGATTGTTATAGCAGCAGATATCAGAAAATTTTTAAAATGCCATAAACCCGGGGCAATGGGGAATTATTCCACTGCTTTTTCGGTTGAAATCAGTAATTGTAGCGATGATATATTTTCGATAGCAAAGCAGGTTCATGAAAAAGTTCGCACAATATCGGGAAACCCCGCATCATTTTATCTTGTATTGCAGTGCTATGCGGCTCTTGATCCGGGTCTTTTGGATGCGGCCATGATGGCGAGCAGAGGTAGATTT
Organism: Treponema sp.; assembly: GCA_017550685.1. Classification (GTDB taxonomy): domain Bacteria; phylum Spirochaetota; class Spirochaetia; order Treponematales; family Treponemataceae; genus Treponema_D. The sequence goes on from JAFZOJ010000025.1 coordinate 2,054, forward strand.
GAGAGTAAGTCAGCTGAATTTATAGGCAAGAACTTTTTTCATATGGACAAATCCGAAGGATACAGCATCACGAATCTCGGAAAAACAGAATGTGACGTCATAGAAGACGCATTTTTCATCCCGCCTGCTTCACCTGCTATTAAGAAAACATGGGGCGTGCTTACGCTTAACGGCAAAATGAGAATATGCACAAGCGAACGATAAAAGAGGAAA
>JAFZOJ010000026.1 GCA_017550685.1 Treponema sp.
CCACTAGTACCAACTTACGGAGACTGGATGCTGTTTAGCAAATCTTGGTTCATTGTCTAGGGCCTTGGGAGACATTCCTTGGGCCGTCTTCCAAGGCAATTTTTATGCCCGTCATAAAAATTCAACCAGGAGATAAACAATGAAAAATTACACTATCCGCACGGAACAACCGCGCGACTTTAAGACCGTCGAAAACCTTACCCGCGAAGCCTTCTGGAACGTTTACCGTCCCGGATGTACTGAGCATTACGTGTTGCACTGCTACAGGAGCGAGCCCGACTTTGTGCCGGAACTCTCGCTTGTGCTGGAAGTGGACAGCGAAATCATCGGGCACGTGATGTATGCGTGGTCGCATGTCGACGCCGACGACGGACGCAAAATCCGCATGATGACCTTCGGGCCCATCAGCATCCGCCCCGACTACAAGCGCAAGGGATACGGGAAAACCCTGCTCGACCATTCCATGCGCATTGCTGCCGAAATGGGCGCGGGCTGCCTCCTGATTTGCGGGAACATCGCGTTCTACGGCAAGAGCGGCTTTGTAGTCGCGAGCAGCAAGGGAATCCGCTACGCCGACGACCCCGAAAGCGACGCGCCCTACTTCCTCTGCAAGGAACTGCAGGAAGGGTTCCTCGACGGAATCACCGGCAGCTACCGCGACCCCGAACCGTACTTTGTCGCCATGCGCAACCCCGAGGCATTCGAGAAGTACGACGCGGAATTCCCGCCGAAGGAAAAGTTAGTACTGCCCGGGCAGTTAGGATAATTACATTTGCGAAAGCGCATATAGCGGACATATTTCAACATGGCGGATGGCGTTATTGTCAAGAGAATCGACATAATCGAATTCGCCAAAGTTTTCAAGGGAACAGCGATAGGCGCTCGTCAGCTTCTTTTCCCGCATCATAATCCAAAGGCTTTTCATTCCGCCTTGTGTTCCCGCCTTCACTTCTATAGGAGTCACACGTGCATTGCGAGCATCTAGATAATCCACCTCCGCTAGGCTATTTCTTTGAGTTCGGCTCCAGTAGAAAATTTCATGACGAATGTTTGGCGTCTTATATCTGAGGATTTCCAGCCCTGCAACCATTTCGGCTAAAGCGCCCTTATTGACCAAATCGGCTCCGCTCGCAGTTAATATCTGCGAAATAATCTCGGAAATATCGCCCAAATTCAAATTTTGGAGTCTAAGCTGTAAGCCAGGATCCAACAAAAGTACCTTTTGTGTTCCCGAGTCAGCCTCACTCCCCAAGGGAAGGCCGTTGGCGCTCGACCGTGTAACAGGGATGGCGAGTCCAGCAAGAGTCAACAAATGCAGGGCTTCCTGAACTTTTTCAGTCCTATATTCCCCGACCTTTGAATAAGTAAATTTATGCGTAATCTGGGATGCGATACTCTGAAATGTTTTTCTTAACAAGGTCGGATCGACCTTCTTTTTGTATTTCGCAAAATCATCTTCGTACGTGACTAAAATGTCGTCTTGGATTGCCTGACATTCCAGGTAATCATGGCTTTGAACCCATCTTACCACAGATTCGGGCATTCCGCCTACTAACATGTATGTTCTGAAGTATTCCACCAGTTTATCGTGAACGGTTTGCGGCAAGGGCTTTTGCGGGGACGATTGGTTCCTGAGTTTTAACAGGGCTATTTGCCCATTTGCTTCGAGAAACTCATCAAAAGTCATCGGATGCATGAACATGGAATGGATCCGCCCCACGCCGAATGTCGGTATGTCGTTAAGCGCAAATTCCAACAGCGACCCCGCCGCCACGACGTGTAAATCGGGCATGTCTTCCTTGAAAAAGCGCAGGGACATAATAGCATCCACACATCCCTGAATTTCGTCCAAGAATAGGAGAGTTTTCCCTGCAACAATCGGAGTCCCCGTAATAGCGGAAAGTTCAGAAACAATGCGGGATACATCCAAATTGGTCGTAAAGACTGCCTTGAATTCAGGATGCTTTTCAAAATTGATTTCGACCATGTGTTCGAAATTTTCGCCTAAGTGACGGACTGCGCTGGACTTGCCCACTTGGCGGGCCCCCCGCAATAAAAGCGGTTTATGCCTGGGAGAATTGGCCCATTCCTTTAAATATCTGTCAATCAGCCTGCTAAAGTACATTTTGGCCACCTTTTGTAAAATTCCAAAGATAAATATATAACTTTTTGTAAAAATCCAAAGAAATAATTTGATAAATTTTGTAAAAATCCAAAGAAATGACATAAGATGTCCCCTTTTTGATGTATATTCTTAACGATGCTTATCATTTCTTACAGACCGGGCGATGACCAGTTCTGGATCGGCTGCACGATGGCCGAGGCCGGCGCCGAACTGAAAACCGTCAAGCCCGTCGTGAGGGACTAGCGAGAAGCTTTTGTTTTCCACTTCGGCTTTCTGCCGTGGCAATCGTATGCGACTTTGGGTTCGCAAACCTTGCTCAAGGCAAGTGTCCGGTGCATGTAGCTGGAACGTTCCAGTTCTATGGCGTTGCGCAACACGCTTTCTAGGTAATCGTTAGTCGACTTCTTCTCGCTCGTGGCCAGCTTGCACACCGTCTCTTGCAAGTCGTAAGGCACCTGGACGGTCATGCTTTTCATCGGGGTGACGAGGAGTTCGCCGCCGACAGCCTCTGCCATTTTCTGCAGCTGCTTGTAGGAGGGATTCGTTTTCAGCGATGCGATGCGCGAGATGGCGCTCTGCGTCGTGCCCATCTTCTCGGCGACGTCCTGCTGAGTCAGGCCCAGAGAATCCTTCAAGAAGTCGAAATCCGTCAGGAACGCAGACAATGCCTCGTACGTTTTCACGTACGCAGCCAACTTTTTGTCACCCTTTTCGAGAGTGTCCATGAAATCCAGGACCTGATTCTTTTTCATAGCTTTAGTAATATAGCATATATGCTATATTAAGTCAAGTGCTTTTTGCATCGCAAAATTTCCTGCCGCCAAGCGCAAAATTGATAAAAAAATATCGAAAATCGATTTGATAGGAGAAAAATTGGTGGTTGTCGCAAATTTTGCGATAACCATAAAATGAATTCAACCGGTCTTTTTTATATTACATCTAAAAGAAAAGGCTTTAATACATGGCACGTATCTCGAAATCGGCAAAATCGTCGCAAACCCAAGCAACTCTCGGCTTTGAACAGCAAATCTGGAACGCCGCCTGCGAACTCTGGGGACACATCCCTGCGGCAGATTACCGCAAAATTTTCACCGGGCTCATCTTTTTACGCTACATTTCGGCCGCATTCGAAAAACGCTACAACGAGCTCGTCGCCGAAGGCGAAGGCTACGAAGAAGACCTTGACGAATACGTGAGCGAAAACATCTTCTTTGTTCCGCAAAATGCCCGCTGGTCCGAAATCGCGAAAGCCGCCCACACCCCCGAAATCGGCAAGATTCTTGACCAGGCGATGATCGAAGTCGAGAAGAACAACAAGGCACTCAAAGGTGTGCTCCCAAAGAACTACGCGGCCCCCGACCTCGACAAGCGCGTGCTCGGCAATGTGGTCGATGTGTTCAGCAACATGGACATGAGCGACACCGAGGCAAGCAAGGATTTGCTTGGCCGCACCTACGAATACTGCATTGCGCAATTCGCGAGTTACGAAGGCGTCAAGGGCGGCGAATTCTACACCCCCGCAAGCGTCGTGAAAACCATCGTCGAAATCCTCAAGCCGAGCGAAGGCAAACGCGTCTATGACCCCTGCTGCGGTTCCGGCGGCATGTTCGTGCAGAGCATCAAGTTTATCCAGGACCATAGCGGCAACCGCAACAACGTAAGTGTTTACGGCCAGGAGGCCAACGCCGACACCTGGAAAATGGCGAAAATGAACATGGCCATCCGCGGCATCGACGCGAACTTCGGCGAGCACCACGAAGACACATTCTTCCACGACCTGCACGCGAACGAACGCTTCGACTTTATCATGGCGAACCCGCCCTTCAACCTCAAGAACTGGGGCCAGGAACAACTGCAAGAAGACCCGCGCTGGCAATACGGCCTCCCGCCCGCAGGCAATGCGAACTTCGCATGGATCGAACACATGATTTATCACCTCGCGCCCGGCGGAAAAATCGGGCTCGTCCTTGCGAACGGCGCACTCAGCACCCAAACCGGCGGCGAAGGCGAAATCCGCAAACGCATCATCGAAGCGGACCTCGTCGAAGGCATAGTCGCCATGCCCACCCAGCTCTTCTACAGCGTCACCATCCCCGTCACGCTCTGGTTTATAAGCCGCGGCAAAAAACAGAAAGGCAAGACGCTCTTCATTGACGCCCGCAACATGGGCCACATGGTGGACCGCAAGCACCGCGACCTCAGCGAACAGGACATCGAACGCCTCGCGAGCACCTTCGAGAAATTCCAGAAAGGCAAACTCCAAGACGAAAAAGGCTTCTGCGCCGTAGTCGAAACCGCAGACATCGCAAAGCAGGACTACATCCTCACTCCGGGCCGCTACGTCGGCATCGAAGACACCGTGCAAGACGACGAACCCTTCGAACAGAAAATGACCCGCCTCACGAGCGAACTCTCCGAAATGTTCGCGAAAAGCCACGACCTCGAAAAACAAATCAAGAAGAACTTGGAGGGCCTCGGATTTAAATTATAAAGAAACGGATTGAGTGGATGAAGGGGAATGCCTTCCCCTGCCTCCAGCCCCTCCCGCTTGTCATCCCCGCGAAGGCGGGGATCTCCAACCGGATTGGGTCTTCCGTCACCCTTTCTAGCGGGGACACCCCGCAACGCCCCGAATGCAAATGCGAGAATGTGTATGAAGAACGAAGAATGGAAAGAATATAAATTAGGCGATGTCGCATTCATTACCAAATTAGCGGGTTTTGAATTTACCAAATATATTCAATACAATAATTCTGGCGAAATTATTGCATTGAGAGCGCTTAACATTCGCAATGGATTTCTTGATTTGGGTGATGTTAAACATATAAGTCAATCTGTCTCGGATCTCCTTCCTCGAAGTAAGCTTTTCAAAGGAGATATTATCTTTACATATACCGGTAATGGGTATGGTGATTGTACCATTATTGATCAAAATGATAAATATCATTTAGCCCCCAATATTTGTAAGATTTCAGTTAACCAGAATATTGCCGACCCATATTTCGTGTTCTCCGTTATTCGAAGTAGTTTCTTTCAAAAACAAGTTTCAAATTATGTTGGGGGAAGTAGCCAACCAACAATTCCAATGGAAACAATTCGTAAATTAACAATCCGTCTTCCCTCCCTCGCAACACAAAAAGAAATTACCAAAATCCTTTCTGCCCTCGACGACAAAATCGAACTCAATAATGCGATAAACAGGAATTTAGAGGAACAAGCCCAAGCAATCTTCAAGAGCTGGTTCGTAGATTTTGAACCGTTCGGCGGAAAAAGGCCAAGTGATTGGGAAAAAACAAATATCTACAATATTGCAAATATTATTTATGGAGCACCATTTTCTTCAAAATTGTTTAATACGGAAAAAAATGGTAAACCTATTTATCGCATTAGAGATTTAAAAGACCAACATTCGGATGTCTATACTCCTGAAAATATAGAAGATGCATATTTAATCCAACCTAAAGACATTGTTGTCGGAATGGATGGCGAATTTAGACCATACCTATGGGGAGGAGAACCAGGTTGGCTAAATCAACGTGTATGTGTTTTTGAAAATAAAAGACCTAAAGGGAAAGCTTTCTTGTATTTTACGATAAAGCCATTATTAGATAAAGTCGAGAAAACCCAAGTCGCAACAACTGTAATCCATATTGGAAAAAAAGATTTTGATAAATTTGAAATCTTGCTGCCTTCAAATGATGTTTTAGATAAATTTGATGAATTGACGAATCCGATTATTGACCAAATTGTATCAAAACGTCTTGAAAACAAGCGTCTAGCAAATCTTCGCAATGATTTACTTCCCAAACTAATGTCAAATTTGCAGTGATGCGTATATTTTGTTAAATAGCTTTTTTAAGGAACGAAAAAATGGATATGACTTTAGAAAAAACAAAAATCTACCAGGAATTGAAAACAAGAGGCGTCTCTGTAAAAATATTGGGAAATTTGACAAGTCTTTCTGAAAATTGTGAAGACATTCTGTCAAAAGTTGTTAAAGCTTTTCCCAATTTTACAAATCATGATATAGAGCATTCTTATCGTGTAGCTGACTTCATGTATGATTTATTGCCTCAGTCTATTAGTGATTATTGTGATACAGAACTTATAATGATGCTTTATGTTGCGATGACACATGATTTGGGGATGGTTGATGATTCTTTTGAGGTAAAATCATTTGAAGATTTGGAAAAAATACGAAAGGATCACCATAAAAGATCTGCTAAAATGGTTGAGGATAAATCTCAATTTGAAGACTACATTTTTTCAATAGATGGGATTGATATACGAACAGATATAGCAAATATTTCAAAATCGCATAATGAATCTGTTAAATGGATTACTGAAAACATAAAAAAAGAAAAGAATATAGGAAGAGATGTTGTTCATTGTCAATTTATTTGTTATTTGCTGAGAATTGCTGATTTAATTGATTTTGATAATCAAAGAACTCCTTTGATTGTGTATAAACTATATGAAAAAGAACTAAAGAAAGATAAGTATAGAAAAAGTAATGAAGAGTGGAAAAAACAATTATCTGTAACTAATTTTAATCATGTAAAAAACAACAGAAAAGAGAGAGAATGTAATATAGTTTTTGATGCGAAAGTTAATTCGTCTGCAGTTTGCATAAGTCTTTTTGAATACTTTGATTATATTGAAAAGGAAATTACAGAAATACAAACATTTAATCCAAATGATGAAAAATATAAATTTTTCATAAATCCTAAAGTTGATCAGCATATTGAGAAAAATGGATTTGACGTTAAGCCATTGATTCAATATGTTGATTATTTGTCTATTGCCAATATTCTTGTTGGTGAACATCTTTACAATAAAAAAGAGGAGGCTTTAAGGGAGCTTTTACAAAATGCTATGGATGCAATTCTTTTAATGAAGGAAATAAAAAAAGATGCAAGTTATACTCCAACAATAAAAATTTCTGTAGAAAAAGAGTTTCTTTCTATTTCCGACAATGGAATTGGAATGACTTTGGAAGACATAGAACAATATTTCTTATGTATTGGAAAATCTTTTTATAGATCAAAAGAATATCACTATGACTATAAACCAATAAGTAATTATGGGATCGGTTTCTTATCAAGCTATTTATTGTCTAATAAAATTGTTGTTGAAACAGTATCGCATCAGGATTCGAATAACCAAATCATTCTAGAACTGAATAAAAATGACAAATATGTCATTTTTTCACAAAAACATTTGAGTGTTTCAAATCACGGTACCACTGTTAAATTAGTATTGTCGGATGTTTTAAAAGTATTCAATGAAATAAAAGAAATAATAAGTTTTATTGAAAAAAATTTCATTAATCCTGGCATTTTAATTGAATTTTATGATGATACTCATACTGTTAAGCCAATAAAACTAAATAGCATTGATAATGAATATTGTACATTTCTAGAAGATATCTTTCTACAATGTGATTTGGAGTCAACTAAATTAAATATTTTGCCTTGTGAAGAGTTCCTTTCCGAAGATAAAATTCTTTCCGAAGATAAATTCTTTTTTGAGGATAAATATGTATTTGAAAATCGCCATTATGTAGATAGTGAAGAATTTAAAGAATTTGACTCAATCGATCGTTTAAAAAAGCTGATTTACAAAGATGATTGTATTAACTCTATTATTGTAAAGGGCTTGTCATGGGAGCAAGAAGAAATTTTAATCGACAATTCGGATCGATGCTCTGAAAGTGAACTCATTAGCGATCGTTTTAATGAGTATTTTGATGATCTACAGCAATATGATAAATGCGTTAAAATATACACAAGTAATGAAGATTTTTCTGATGTTCCTGATGATGAATCTAGTGTGATAGACGAAAAAAAAAGTAATTTTTGGGATGCCGATGAAAATGAAAAAAATGTTTTTTGGGATTTTGCGATAGATAAATTGTATCCCTGTAAAAAATTTCTCATTACAAAGCAAGTGCAAAATATTATTGTTAATAATAAAGACTTCTCCTTTTTCCGAAAAAATGTAAAGTGCGATGCTGGTTATTTTTTCAATAATAAAGGTTTTCGAATGGATTTTTTTGTAAAAAATGTTCGTGTCGATAATGCGAGAATCTCCATTCCATTTTGTTTTTCAAATATCGCTTTGAAAAACCTTAAAATTAACGTACTCAATAATTGCATCCCAGATTTAAGCAGGTCAAAAATACCTGAAGATATCGCACAATCTATAGGATATGCTATTGGTAGAGCCGTTCATCTTGCATTGTTAAAAAAGTGCGAAATTTCTGGAAAAAAAATGTTAGATAATGAATTGAGATTATTAAAACAATTTGTATCTAAATATTATGCAGAAAAGAATATCTTTTGTAAGTAACATTTTTATGGGGTTGAGAAGAATTAAAAAAAGGTGAGAACATGGAAGAAATACAAAATAGAAGAGGTTTAATTGATCAAATTGCGTATCGTGCACTTTGTGGTAATTTAGGTCTTTTTACTGGAACGGGTTTTTCGATTGCAATGAATAGCGATGCATGTAGTTTTGAGGAACTTGTTAAGAAAATATATAACTGCGATGAATCAGATTCGAAAGATATTCCAAAAAAGTTTATGGGCCATTCTTTTCCTCAAATGGTTGAAAAAATAGAGAAAGAAAAAGGACGAGAAAAGGTATTGGATGTTGTAGAGCAAAGTTGTTCTCTGAATGTTGATGAATCTTTTTTACATGAAATGAAGGAATATATATCCACCATTAACCCCCAATGGGTAATTACAACAAATTATGATTTAATTATGGAACAATTGATAGATAACTCAAGAACGATTGGCCCATATAATCCCTTTTCTATTCAAGAAGGAATGACTACAATATTTCATATGCATGGTCATATTAGGGATTCGCAAAACATTGTTGTTTCGGAAAAAGATTATGTTGATCTTCTAAAAGTTGATGATTATCGCCAAATGAAACTATCATCATCTCTAGCAGAATCATCTGTCATATTTATGGGTTATAGTTTAGGCGATATAAATGTTCGTGCGGCATTAAATCGTGCACAAACATATAATTTGAAAGCTTGTGATGAATTTGAAAAAAAATACCCTAAAATATATGTTCAGGCTGAATACGATTCACAATCTTTTGATGATGCAGATGATGAAGTGTTGTATGATGAAAATGTTAATCTATATACATTAAAGATAAAAGACATCAAGAGATTTTTAAAAGAAACATCATATAAGGTAAAAGAATATGATGCAGTATACAAACAATATGTAGCAGATATAGAAGAAATAAAAAATAAAGGATATTTAAAGTCTGAAAAAAGCTATCGTAAAAAGGTCATTGAATCATTAAATGGGGCTCCTCCAAAATATTTGAATGAAGTTAGTGATATTTTTAGAGAGGTCCTTGTTGATATATGGAAATCATCTTATGCAAATGGAGCTTTTGAAGAATACAATTATTTTGTTCAGGTTGCATTAGATTTATTGCAAGATGAAGTTATTCTTTCTATGAAACCTTCTTTATTATATGAAATAATGCGTAAATTAAATTCTTTAGGAGGAATGTATGATCCAAATAGGCGATATAGAGGAGGTGCTTGGAATGCCTCAGTATATTGGAAAGAAAATAAAGGTTTAATTAATATGAAGGTGAAAAAAGAAATGGAATGTATTGCCATGACGAATCACTACTATAGCTATTTGAATAATTTAGTATAAAAATGGTGTCTTTCTCTCCAATTTTATTTGACACTTCAATTTGGGTTAAACTCATAAAAGAGAAAATCTCTTATAAAGAGTGGGAGGCGTGTGGCATAGTTCCCTTTTTGCCTTTAGAAGTTCTTTTAGAATTGGTTGATGTTGATGAAAGTAATCGACTGAAACGTTTAACCTACCTTTCTCAACTTCCACAAATAGCTACTTTGCCACTCCATTCAGAACCGGAACTAGGGAGTATCCCATATTTGATATCCTTAGAATATCTTCATAAGGTATCTAATTTCAAAGGCTCCTTAAGTGATTTTCTCAAAGATAAAATTAGAATTGAGACGGGCTCTGTTTTGTTCGGTGATACTACTGATATTGCAAGTTATTTGAACGCCTTTGATTCTTATTTGGAAAAGAGTAAGAGAAAAAATGCAGTTCTTGCAAATCCAATGCTGTTTGATCTGCGATTAAAGGGAATGAAAATTTCTGATTTTCCGATAGATAAAGTTTTTACGGAATCACAAATAGAAAAAATTTGTGAGCTTTTTGAATCACGTTCATATAAAAAATCATTTGAAAATGATCCTTCTTACGGTAAGGAACTGATTACAGATAAAGCTAAAAATATGGTAAATCAGGGCCATTTTGACCATATAAAGGATTTGCAATCAAAATTGCCACAAGACATGCCTGTTTTAGATTTTTTGCGATTAGTAGAAATCGAAAAAATTCTAGAGGATGTCTCAGAGAATTTGAATATTCCATTAAATGTACTAGAGTCAATAGATTTTCGCGATATCAGCATATTGAACATCCTAGATGCATATAAAGAAGAATACTGCAAAGAATTGTGGCGAGATGAACGAAGAAAGATCGAATCTAGCTCTTATGTAGATGGACAATTAGTCGCCTTCTCGTATTTTATGCCTGTTATGGTCGATGTAAGAACAGCATTATTCGTTGAACGAATGAATAAACGGGGCTTCCAACTAAATTGTTTTCAAGCGAGTAATGTAGACGTATTCCTTGAAAAACTGACTACTTTATCAAAGTAGCAAATTCTGTCACAATTAATGTCAGATAAAATGGATTTGTGTTGATAAACTCTTATTAGCTAATCTTTATAAGCTAATTTTTACACAAAATTTAACATATAAAAAGGTTTTTAAATATATTTTCCAAACAAACAATATTTTGCAAATAGGGATTACATTAGCTCCATATAAAGGATCAACTATGTTAGAAACGATAAACCGCGCAAAACAAACTTTAGAAAAATTAAAAAAATCTCCCAATTTTGAAGATGTTTTTTTCTCTTTTATCCTCGACAAATGCCTGTATCAAACAGAATTGGCATTTCGGAGGGAAGAAAAATCACTAAACGAATTATGTGCAGTGACAAGATTCAATTTAGAAGCATTGATAGACATGAGATTATGCGAGCAGAATGAGTCTTATACGCTGGCAATGGAATTTAATCAAAAACAAACATTTATTAACTTATATAAAACACAACTAGAGCAATACCAACAAGAAATTGCCATATTGAAAGAATATGAAAAGAAAGAATCTGAAATATCCAAGCTGCTAACAGACGAACTTTTTCAGAAGAAAGGTGCTCAATCGGATGTTATGAAAAAGTTTGGCACAGATCGAGTTGAAAAGGAAAAACAACTGGATGACGACTTCTTGGATGAAGCAATTTATTTTACGCCATCAAGAGTTTTTTCCGATGGCTACGCTTTCACCGCATCTATGATAGAAAAAAAAGTTTTGCCTCAAATAAGAGATAAAATCAATCAATTATTAAAGGAACAACGAGAAATAGCCAAAAAAGCAAAAAAAGACTTTTTTCATCAATTTGCATTTGCTTTATCATCAGAAATGCAGGATTCTAAGGCAGCCTCTTTAATAGAAATTCCTCAAGAAAGCTGGCAAAAAAAAGCTAGTGAAGCAAATCTGTCCAATGAATACAAATTCATTTACAGATACACTAGCAGTATAATCCACTGCGTTGGCTTAGCATATCTTTCAAAAAAAGATGTTGATGAAAATGATGTTAATATTTTAGAAACAGCCTCCAAGCGCTATATCCGTATAATGACCAAAATTTTAGAGCAGCGTTTAAAACCGGATGATATTAAATTATTCCAGAAAAACGATTCCTCCACATAAAGGATTTTTTATTGTCGGGGTATCAGACGGGCTTTTGCTCTAATGTCCATCCTCCAAAAAGTTCAGTTTAACATGAGCTTTCTGCTTAATCTACTGAAAAAGTCAAGATTGAACACGAAAATAATATAAAAAATGTCAAAAAATGCGTTTGACGGGCGGAAAACGCATTTTTTTACTTGGGGACTAAACGCAATATTTTCATCCTTATCCCTTGTTTTTTTCGGATTTATATTGTATTTTTGTAGAAATTCTACAAAAACGAGGGTTTAATGCTGGTAAAAATCGAATTAGAGAACTTTTTCTCCATAAGAGACCGCATTTGCATCGATTTTAGGGCCGGGAACACCAAAACGGCCCAATCCAAGAAATTGGCGGACAATGTTATCGAATGGAATGGCTTAAAGCTCCTCAAATCGATAGGCCTTTTTGGTGCAAATGCGTCCGGAAAGTCGAACATCTTGAAGGCGATAAATTTCTGCTGCCACCTAGTTCTTGAATCGCACCAGCATAACGAGAATTCCGTCTTCAACTATGCCCCGTTCAAGTTCGGCGACTATAAAAACAAGCCGAGCAATTTTTTGATAGACTTCATTTGCGATGACGTGGAATACGAATATTCTTTTTCGCTGTTGCAGTCAAAAATTATTTCCGAAAGCCTATTCCATTACCCCAACGATCGTCGTGCCCGTGTTTTTGAAAGGGATGGTTCCGAATACAAATTTGCTGAAAGCGTTTTGGCAAGGCCAAATGACGTCGCCCTGAATACTAGCGACAAGAACCTCTTTTTGAGCCGAGCCAGTTCCATGAACCGCGAGTTGGCGCAAAAACTTTACCGTTATTTCTTGTCGACTTTTATGCTCGGGTTGATTCCGTTGCACGACATGAACGTGGAGTCGTATTTTGATACAAATAAATCATTGATTCTTGCTGCTCTGCAACAGTGCGACAGCGATATTTGCGATGTGGCCAAGAAGATTGAAACGATTCCGGTTCCCATACCTAACCCAGGAAACCCTTTCGGGATGCCAACTCGTGTCGTGAATCAGGAAATGGTGAGGTTTTTGACTTACCATAAAATCGCTCCAGACGTTCCTTTTGATATGGACGAGGAATCTGGCGGTACAAAAAGATTGTTCAGTATTCTCTTGCGCATGATTGATGTCGTAAAAAACAAGAAGTCTGTTATGCTGGATGAATTCGACACGAGCCTGCATGCCAGTATTTCCGAGTTTTTGCTTGACTTGATTCACGCATCGTCGCAGTCACAGCTTTTGTTCTCTTCGCACAATTTGAGCCTGATTAATATGAATCGGTTCCGGAAAGACCAGATTGTTTTTGTGACCAAGAACGAAACTGGCGCAACTGAAGTTCAGTCATTGTACGACTACAAGGACTTTAGGGAAAATATGGATGCCGAGAAGGCTTACAGGCAGGGCCGCTTCGATGCGATACCCATTGTCACGTCTACTGTCGAAAGCCTGAAGAGAATGCTTGCGGAGGGGTAGTCCATGCCAAGAGGTAGAGAAGAAAGAACCCCTAAAAAGATGAAGCAGGCGTTCCTCGTTTTTTGCGAGGGTCCAACGGAAGAATGCTACGTTCAGGAATTGCGTCAACGCTATAGATCTCCGATTAGGATTGTGCCTATTTGCGAGGGCCAATCCATTTCGAACGCACTTGTTTGCCGTGAGATAAAGAAAGAGAAGGTGTCGCCGACAGACCGCATCCAAGCGTTCTTGATGTACGATCGCGACGTTCCTGAAGTAAATGTCAAATTGGATAAATGCGACGGAACAATGGTTTGTTCCAATCCTTGTGTTGAATTGTGGTTCCTTTTGCATTCTCGTGACCAGAAGGCAAGTCTCGGTTCTGAAGAATGCGTCAAGGCATTGCAAAATTCTGCAAGCGAATGGAATCACTACCGAAAGGGCGAATTGAGTGCCACTCAAAAGAACCTGCTTTGGAGCAACCGTTCTACGGCAATCCAGAGGGCAAAATCGCTGACTGAAAGCAGAAATCCTTCTACGGGAGTCTATAAGCTTCTGGAATCCATCGAAAAAAGCCTTTCAGAAACGCAAAACTAAGCATTTCACGTCTTTTTTGATTAAATTTCTCACAAAGGAATTTAGTCAATGTCTTTCTACGACGAAAACGCCTACGAGCAATGCCTTATTGAGTTGTTCAGGGAAACCCTGGGCTGGGATTATTGCTATGGGCCCGATGTAGAGAGGGATTTTCGAGACCCGCTTTACGAGCCGGTGCTTGAAGAAGCGATTTGCCGAATTAACCCGAAGGCGGATTCGCACGCCATCACAGAGGCGTTGAACAAGATTCGCCATTTCGAAAATAATGACCTTGTAAAACAGAACGCCTTGTTCATGGATTATATTCAGAATGGTGTCGAGGTCACTTATTCAAAGAATGGCGAAACAAAGGCCGACATTATTTATCTGGTTGATTACAAGAATGTCGAGAACAATTCCTTCATTTTTGCGAACCAGTGGACGGTTGTCGAGAAGTCTAACAAGCGGCCCGATGTTCTGCTGTTTTTGAACGGGCTGCCGATTTGTCTGTTTGAGCTCAAGTCTCCAAGCCGCGAAGAGACTGATGCAAGCGAAGCTTACTTGCAAATTCGCAATTACATGCAAGAGGTTCCGAGCCTGTTCATTTACAACTGCATTTGCGTGATGTCGGACCAGCTTGTTTCTAAGGCGGGCACGATTACGAGCGGCGATGACCGCTTTATGGAATGGAAGACGAAGGACGGCAACAAGGAAACGACTGCTCTTGCCGATTTCACGACTTTCTTCGAAGGAATTTTCCAGAAAGAACGGCTGCTGGACATCATCAAGAATTTTATCTGCTTCAACAACGAAGGGCTGAAAAGTTACAAGATTCTGGCTGGGTACCATCAGTATTTTGCAGTCCGCAAGGCGATTGTCCGCACGGAACAGGCCGTGCAGGGCGACGGTAAAATCGGCGTCTTCTGGCATACGCAAGGCTCGGGTAAATCGCTCAGCATGGTGTTTTATGCGCACTTGCTACAATCAACGATTGAAAGCCCGACGATTGTGGTGATTACCGACCGCAACGACCTTGACAATCAACTTTATACGCAATTTGCCAACTGCAAGGATTTTTTGCGACAGGTTCCGCAGCAGGCGGAATCGCGCGAGCATCTGAAATCGTTGCTGAACGGGCGCAAGGCTAACGGCATCATCTTTACGACGATGCAAAAGTTCGAAGAATCGAACGAGCCGCTTTCTGACCGCCGCAATATCATCGTGATTGCGGACGAAGCGCACCGTGGTCAATACGGCTTGACCGAAAGAATCAAGACAGCGAAGGATGACCAGGGCAATTTGATTGCGCACAGGGTCAAGGGTACGGCACGAATTATCCGCGACAGCCTTCCGCACGCTAGTTTTATCGGATTCACTGGAACGCCCATCAGCCGCGACGACCGCAACACTACTGAAGTGTTCGGCAACTATATCGATATTTATGATATGACGCAGGCGGTTGAAGATGGTGCGACTCGCCCTGTTTATTATGAAAGCCGCGTTGTCAAGCTCAAGTTAGACGATAAGGTTCTCAAGCAAATTGATGATGAATATGATTTGCTCGCCGGTAACGCAGACCCGGAAGTCATTGAAAAGAGCAAACGCGATTTGGGTCAGCTAGAAAGCGTTCTCGGAAATGACAAGACAATAGCTTCGCTGGTGGATGACATTCTCGAGCATTACGAAGAACACCGCGCTCATCTTTATACGGGCAAGGCGATGATTGTTGCGTATTCTCGCAGCATCGCAATGAAAATTTACGAGCGTATTTTGGAACTTCGCCCCGAATGGGCGGGGACAACATCGCAAGTGACAATCGGCTCAAAGCTGGTTACAGTCCCCGGGGATGACGCAAAAGTTGCCGTGGTGATGACGGAAAGCAACAAGGATCCAGAAGAATGGCGACCGATTGTCGGCAACAAGACACATCGCCAAGAACTTGCTGTCCGTTTCAAGGATAATGAAAGTCCCTTGAAAATCGTCATCGTAGTGGATATGTGGCTTACTGGATTCGATGTGCCGTCGCTTGCCACGATGTACGTTTTCAAGCCGATGGAAAGCCACAACTTGATGCAGGCCATTGCCCGTGTGAACCGCGTTTATCAGGACAAGGAAGGCGGCCTCGTTGTTGATTACATTGGAATTGCAAGTGCGCTCAAGCGCGCGATGAACGACTATACCGTTCGCGACAGGAAACACTACGGTGATATGGATATTGCCAAGGAAGCGTTCCCCAAGTTCCAGGAAAAATTGGAAATTTGCCGCAGCCTGTTTCACGGATTCGATAACGCTAAATTCTTTACGGGTTCCGCACTGCAAATTGGCATGTGCATTACCGATGCGCTGAACTTTATTCTAGACCCGAGCCGCGAAGAACAGAAAAAATCGTTTATCAAGGAAGGGTTGATGTTGCATCAATCGCTTTCGCTGTGTTCTTCGATTGTGCCAAAGAACATGCAGGCCGAGGCGAACTTCTTTGAAGCGGTCCGTGTGCAAATCATGCGATTCCTCTATGGCCGCGGCGATAAAAAGTTCAGCCTAAAGGAAGTCAACGAGCGCATTAACGAACTCTTGAAACAGAGCGTTAAATCAGATGGCGTATTGAACCTGTTTAGCGATGTCGGTGAAAAGTTTTCGCTGTTTGACCCGAAATTCCTTGAAGACATCGCCAAGATGAAGCAGAAGAACATCGCGGTTGAAATCCTGAAAAAGTTGATTGCAGAGCAGGTCAAGGTTTATTCGCGCACGAATGTGGTAAACGCGCAGAAATTCTCTGAACTTTTCCAAGGCGCGATGAACCGTTACTTGAACGGAATGCTGACCAACGAACAAGTTATTCAAGAAATGCTCAATTTGGCACAGCAAATTAAGGAAGCCGCATTCTCTGGCGAAAAGCTAGGCTTGACAAAAGAAGAAGTCGCGTTTTACGATGCGCTCACCAAGCCTGAAGCCGCAAAAGATTTCTATAGCAATGATCAGCTAGTCGCCATGACTCGTGAATTAACGGAACTACTTCGCAAGAACAGGACGATTGATTGGCAACGCAAAGAAAGCGCCCGCGCCAACATGCGCAGGCTCATCAAACGCCTACTCAAGAAATACAAGTATCCGCCCGAAGGCCAAGAAGACGCACTAAAAACTGTCATCAGCCAATGCGAAATGTGGACGGATAACATGGATGATTTCGAAATGACTGCCGAAAATATCGCGGCGAATAACCAGCTGTATTTTGCGCCTGAAATGCAATACAGTAATGTTGCAGATAAGCAGGCAGATTACAAGGCGTGATAACTAGTTTTCATTAGGAAAATTTATCAAGGAAAAAAGACTGAATTATGGATGATTTGTCCGTACAAGAATGGCTTGATTTATTCAAGAATAAAGATATTTTCAAAGATGAAAATATGCTGATAATGCGCCGTTTTCTCGACATTGGTGGTGCGGCGACTTGTTCCCAATTGTCTGGGCGTTATGGCAAAGCATGGGGATATTATAATTCCATGTGTTCCAAACTTGCAAAACGGATATCAGAGGAAAAAAACATAGAACTAGAACGACGTGATGACGGTTCTGAAAGACGCTGGCCAGTTTTATTTACAGGCAAAAATGTTTCGCACAAAGATGATGTTGACGGCTCTTTTCTGTGGATATTAAAACCTAACTTAAAAGCGGCTTTAGAGCAAGTTGATTTGAGTAAATATGAGCCATTGTATGAACTAAGTGAATTCGATAAATTATATGAGGAATTTAACCAAAGATTCCCTATAGAAAAGTTAGAGTCGATTCCTTTAGAACAATACACTAATCTTGATGGAGACTACTTTTGCACTTGGGTTGAACGCAAAACCCAAAAATTAGGAAGTATCCAAGGCGCTACTTCATTTAAGTTCGGAATTTATAAATATAAAAAGCTTCCAAAAGATAGAAGTGGACGAATGTATGATGAGGAATATGCATGGCTTTCTAAATTTGGAGAAAAACGTGATGAGGTTTATTCAACCGTTCGAGAAGAACTTGTACAGGTTGCACAGGCCGCACGAAATGGTAATTTTGAAATCGTTGATAAGAGTAAACTTTCTCCAATGTTTAAATGGAAAGTTGCTTTTTTGTATTCAGAAAAGAAATTGGTTCCCATATATGACAGAGAGATGTTAGAGTATATAGCATCGCAAAAGGGAATGAGTGATGTTAAATCAGCTGAAATATCCCAAATTCAAAAATACCTTTTGAATGTTTCTGGTCGAAATCCTGATTTATGGAAATATTATAAAGAACTGCTTGAAATATGGAAAGCCAAAGAACCGCAATATTTTATTGGAAAAATAACAGATGCTCCAAATGTTTTGAAAAATGCAATTCAAAATAAATATTGGGCGATGCAACAACGTTATGGCGTGCAAAAGCCATCTGCAGTGACAAACAATCTCAAACCGATTCTACAAATGCGAACTGGCGACATTCTTTTTTTAGGAGATGAGAATCGTTTGCTTGCATATGGAAAAGTAAAACAAGTAGAATATGATACGGAGAATGTCCTTTCTTTAAAAGATACAATCGACAATAAGAGGTATGAGGATGTTCAGGAAGATGGTTATGTAATCTTTGAAGATTGCGATGTGTATTACGAAAAAAGATATGAAGGATATGAAGAGGATTGGAGTCAGTTTATTAATGTTGAAGAATGGAAATCACTTTGCGAGGATTCTCAAGTGACAACAGCTGGAGTTGGAAAAGCCGCTGATATAAGCGTAAATTCAATTTTTCAAGTTAAGGATTCTAAATGGGCTGGTGATAAAATGAAAGAGTTGGATGAACAGTTTAATAGAACGAAACAGGAGAGTGAAAAAATGATAGATGATATTAAAAATCTGTTGCTGAAAAATCATAACATCATTCTCCATGGAGCCCCGGGAACTGGCAAAACGTATCTTGCAAAAGAAATTGCCAAGGCTATGGGTTGCGAAGAAAATGAGATTGGTTTTGTTCAGTTCCATCAATCCTATGACTACACAGATTTTGTAGAAGGGCTGAGGCCTGTCAACCAAGAAAGTAATCAGATTGGTTTTGAAAGAAAAGACGGCGTGTTTAAGGAATTTTGCATTAAAGCGATGATTAAATCTTCGTCAGATTCAAAAACTACAGGTAAACTAAATAGCAATCCTGTAGTTTGGAAGGTTTCTCTTGCGGGAACAGGGGATAATCCCATTCGGCAGGACTGCTTAGAAAATGGCTATATTCGTATAGGTTGGAAAGAATATGGTGATGTTGAAAACTTTAATGATTTTGATAATTACATAAATGGTGGAAAAAATGTTCTACGTGCCTTCCAGAATGAAATGAAAGAAGGCGATATTGTTGTCTCTTGTTTTTCAGAAAATGAAACTGATGCGATTGGCATTGTAACAGGTAGTTATAATTACGATGAAATCCGTTTTGGTGATTATCCAAGATTTCGAAATGTAGAATGGCTTGTAAAAAACATAAAAGAAGATATTGTTGCAATTAACAATAACAGAAAATTCACATTATCAACTATCTATAAATCAAATATAACAGCAGAAGATGCTATCAAAATCGTCAATAAGCACAAGACGTCTATTTCTCTCAATGATCGACCATTTGTCTTCATCATTGATGAAATCAATCGTGGTGAAATGTCTAAGATTTTTGGCGAACTATTCTTTTCTATAGATCCTGGGTATCGCGGAGAAATGGGCCGTATAAAGACGCAGTATCAAAATCTTGTGCCGAATGGAGATGTTTTTGCGAAGGGCTTCTTTGTTCCCAAAAACGTTTACATCATCGGTACAATGAATGATATTGACCGTAGCGTTGAAAGTATGGATTTTGCGATGCGTCGTCGGTTTGCTTTTAAAGAGATTAAGGCTGAAGATCGAATTGCGATGCTAAAAGATTCTGAAAATGGCATTGGAGAATACGCCGATGAAGCTGAAAAGCGAATGAATGCGTTGAATGAAGCCATTGGTTCTGAAACAGTTGGTCTTTCTCATTCATATGATATTGGCCCTGCATATTTCTTGAAATTAAAAGGTTACAAGGGTGATTTTCAGATGCTTTGGGATTATCACATAAAGGGGCTTGTCACGGAGTATTTACGTGGTATGGATGAAAATGGGAAAAAGCTTGATGTGTTGGAGAACGCCTATTTCCATCCAGAAACTAAAGTTTCCGAGAAAGAAGAATCTGAATCCAAATAACAATGTTAATCTCTTTAGAAGATAACAAAAAATCCCAAGGACGGAAGTTTAGTGGCTCTCTCGAAAAATTTCGAGAGACCCTAGATGCTATTGATGGGAAAAATCTAAAGTTCCTGTCCAGTAAGGAATCTGGATTTATTATTTATCCGCCTCTTTCAAAAGAAGTTGATTTAGATGATAAAGATGTCGTTTTTGATGTAGATTATTCTGATAAAGATAATCCAAAATTTTCAACGGGCAATATCATGGGCTTTATGAGCCTTAAGAATGATGTCCGCATCAATATAACATCTCGATTTGATTCAGGTGACAAGAACTATTTTCTGCATTACATGTTGCAGAAAATCTGCAATGTGGCATATACCCCAAGAACTCATTCTGGTGAAGATTCTTTCTTTGACTTCCTGTATTACTTGTTCCCTGCATATTTGAGTGTGGCGATGAAACAGGGTGTCTATCGTGCGTATGTGACACGAGAATACAATGATGCGAATGTTCGTGGGCCAATTGATGTTGCTCGTCATATTCGCTGCAACATGCCATTCAATGGGAAGATTGCTTACCATACTCGTGAATATACCACGGACAATTCCGTAACACAACTGGTTCGCCATACAATTGAGTATATTAGATCACTTTCATTTGGGGATTCGGTCCTAAATGGCAGTTTAATTTCTGATTCCGTAGATAATGTAAAATCGATTGAGAGCGCAACTTCCAGTTATAATAGGAATGCCCGACAACAGATTATTTCAAAAAATCTTCGCCCAATAACACATCCTTATTATACCGCTTATGAACCGCTTCGCAAGCTATGCCTAGCCATCTTAATGCATAAAAAATTGAGTTATGGTGAGGATTCAACCAATCAGATAAACGGAATTTTATTTGATGGTGCAAGCTTGTGGGAAGAATACTTGAATCGTGTGTTGAAGAAAGGATTGAAAGTTGATTTGAAACATCCCAACAATCGAACACACGAAGGCGCTCAATATTTGTTCAAAAACGATGAAAGCGAGAATCGGCGTTGGGTATTTCCTGATTTTATGGTTGGCTGTGACAAGATGAAGGGTCAGATTGATTCTGCAAAAGCAATTATTGATGCTAAGTACAAACCGCTTGGAGGCGAAATCGGTCGAGACGATTCTTTTCAGATGCTCGCATATTTGTTCCGCTTTAAGTCTAAGCAGGGATTCCTAATTCATCCTGTGAAAAAAGGCGATGGAACTCAAGATCCCAAGACAATGACGCTTTATAACGATGATTTTGTAAAGTTGACTGTTGTGCCGTTCGTTATTCCTGAAACAAAAGGAAAATTTGAAGAATTTCGCGCGGCTATGGAAACAGCAGAAAAAGAGATGCTGACGCATTTGCCTTTTGAAAAAAATAGAATTTGATTATGAAGCACAAATATCGTACAAGAGTCCAGGGTGAGTCTCTGCAAGAGAAAATCCGTGATTACGAATTTAAGGTTATGGAACAAGTTATGCTGCCGGCCTTTTTCGTTGCCATGACATTATTCGTATGGTATGTTTATATTGGATCGGTAACTCTTGGTTTCCCTCAAGCGATTGTGTTTACAGTAATTTCTTTGCTGTTGATAATTCGCGCATTTGTAAAGGTGAGAAAGTTAAGAGAGGTGCTGAAAAGATACCGCAAAGGGCTTGAAGGCGAGCGTCTTGTTGGGGAATCTCTGAATAGGCTTAGTAACGAATCAACGTATGTCTTCCACGATATTCCAGGAGAACGGTTCAACGTGGACCACATCATTGTGAGTACGCGCGGAATATTCGTCATAGAGACTAAGCATTTTAATCGCAATCAATGTCAGGAATTTTATTACGACGGGTCAATGATTTATCGCGTTATGAAGGATGGTCGCAAATTCCTGTGCCCGAAACTGTTGCCGCAAATCGACGGCGAAGCCCGATTTATTGAACACGAGATTGAACGCCGTACCGATACCAAATTGCCGGTTATCAAGGTGGCCATTCTGATTGGTTCGTACATCAATAGTTCAGAAAATTTCAAGGATTATTGGCTGCTCAACGAATCGTCCTTTGTGAGCGCTTTCCAACGGTCAAAGGAAATCTATGATGCTTCCGTAGTGAAACTTGTCGCTACGCACATCCGCGAGATGGTCAAAGTCGATGTGGATGAGTAGTTTTTATGTGTTATTCGATGCTTTTTTATAGGGAGAATTGACTTCATCATGAAATTGTTCCTCATTTTCATCGCTTTATGTCTGGTTGCCTGTTCGGAGTATCCGGAAATGGAACCGGATATTCTTGCGCAGCACATCTACTCGCAGAATCCAATTGAACTTGGAAGTTCAAATAAGGAATATGTGATGATGCTTGCGAAGTCCTTCGGGATGAGTGATGACGAAATTGTTGCAGTCCAAAAGCACATTCTGTCAAAGAAGACGACTGATAGAATGAAGGACGACTATGAGGCTGCAATTCATAGAAAGATTCTTGAACTCAAAAAGCGGGATGGAAAATCGGCTCAAAAGGATTTTGTAATCAATGTCCTTGCTC
This sequence comes from Treponema sp., assembly GCA_017550685.1. Lineage (GTDB taxonomy): Bacteria > Spirochaetota > Spirochaetia > Treponematales > Treponemataceae > Treponema_D. The sequence goes on from JAFZOJ010000026.1 coordinate 22,807, forward strand.
CGTATTTGGATGCTCTAAGCCGTAATCAGATTTATAAATCCGGACCGGAAAATGAATCATTTGAACGAGAGATTTGTCAACTTTATGAAAAATTTTTTCCAGGAGATGATGCAGCACAAGCATTAAGCGCATTCATAAATTCATCAAAGAGCTATTTTGGCGGGGAAAATTTCAATGTAGATTTTCAGAATGCAGTCAATAGAAATTTGCTGAAGTACGGTCTATTTTTAGATTACGAACTTCAAAGCATGGCAAGTATTTTGAAGGTACAAGACTCGCTTTTGCCGATGACTCCATATAAAGGCGATTCTTTGGCGATAATAAAACTCAAACGTTTTATTCCTGGATTGATGCCTTCGAAGTCGGGTTATTATACCATAGGAATGCGTTATGTTGTCGTCCTTGATGATATGATTGCTGTTCGGGCGGAATCAGATTCGTTGGAACTGGAACAGGGAGAGTTTTATAGGAAATATGCTGATAAGCGTTTTGAACGTTTTTGGCGCTATCTAGGGTTGGATTTGTCTTTGCAACGGGCTAGTGAAATATACAATCAGCTTATGAAAAAGGATTTCGAAGGGAAATCTCTTGCCTACATAAAGCGGGTGGAAGAACTGAATACCGCAATACATGAAGCTAAACATATTGTAGATCAGATTGAACATCCTGAATTGACTTTAAATTTAGATGCCGAGTTCTCGGCTCATGTGACTGAAGCCATTTTTAGCCCGGCTCCAAATGTCGCGTTGCTTTCTGCGATTCAGCGAATGGAAAAATATGCGATGGTTCAACAGCAACCCTATTTGAACCAGATTGTCGTGAAACTTTGGACTATGGCTAAGCGTAGTGCCTATGAAAAGCAATATACAAATGATTCGTTGCAGAATGATTTAATGAATCTTTATAGTAATTATCGCACGATTCGTGAAAACGCCTACTTTGATTCCTTGGATGATTTTATGGATAAAATCACGAAGAAACTATAAGAAGTTCGGCGAAAAAAAATTAATCTGAAATAAGAATCTTTTTGCGTGTTTTTAACGCCGATGCTCATTGCTACTTACCATGCGGTCGCTTTGCTGAACGCATTCTTGTAAGTCAATTACTTATTTGTTTCTGGAAACTTTAATCGGAATCTTTCCCGATAATTGAGAAGGTTCTCGTATCCTTTGTCTATGGATTGTAAAAGGTCTACAAGTTTCTTGTCCGCTTGAAAATTACGTTTGAAATGCTCGCACAATAGCGCATTGTTTGTGGAATAAGGTTTACACTGTGGTCTTAATTTATCAAAATAAGTACAACTTTTGCAACTTCTTTCTAAAAGTTTTGTGAGAATATAGTCTGAATAGCATTGAGTGGGATTGGATTCGCTTTCGGGGAGAAGTATGTAGTCGGCAATCTGGTCAATCTCTTCAATCATTTCCTTGTAAATTTCATCAATTGGTTTGATATGGGAACGATTTAGTGTCCCATTTTTATGAAGAGTTATTATTTGGAATCGCTTGGGGGCGTCAGCGCAAAGGTCTTTAATTATAGGTTTAAAATTGAAAAATCGTGTATCATCATTATTATCCGTTATTTCTCCTTGTCTCCAAGGCTTTTGTTTATATTTATCTTTTGCAAACTGAATGGTTCTTTCTCCGTTGAAGGAGTCTAATTTTGGAAACAATTCAAACGCAAAATTAAAACGGATTTTTGCTCCCTTGGGTGGTTGGATATAAAAATCTGGAGAGAATCTGCCTGAGGAAGCGGTTTCAATTTCTGTACATTTTTTGGCTATGTCATATTCTGCGTTCTTATTTTCTGTACATGGATGCCCCTCCATATAGGGGCAATCTTGACCACAAACGGAAAGAATATTGAAGTTTAATTTGAATGGGGAATTATTCTGACGATGATCCCGAAATGTTCGTATGAAATCATTTTTTTCTATTTGAAGTTGTGATTCACAAGAATCGTTAATAGGTTTTGTGCATTGATGAAAATTATACATTTTCACGTGCTTGTTGCGTTGGGAAAGAAACCCTTCTTCAAACATGGTGACGTCGGCTTCCGACTTGAGCTTGATTTCAACAATGGGAATGCCGGATTCAATTTTACTTTCCTGGACAGGATGTGTAACGGTGATTTCTATATAGATTTTTTGTCCGTTTTCAGTGGATAATAATATGTCTGGAATAAATCTGCCATCTCTTATTTCGCGTTCACATGATGAATATTTTGGTAATAGAGGTATTTTCGTATAGCCAGTTATATTGTCGCAGGTGTTTTTCCTGCCATAGGGACACTCGCTTTTGTAGCAGATTTCGCCTTTGGCTACCTCAAGTAGAAATTCTTTGTTTTCCTTTATTCTTTTCTTATAAACATCAATAAATTTACTAATCCCCATTTTATGAAGATAGGTCTCGAAGGAGCAAGTCCCTTCTTGCTCAGCAACATGAGCAAAGTGATGCCTTTTTATTTTTCCCCGTTTGCTCAGTACCGCTTTCCCACATCCTAGGCATGTGAAAGAATCATTGCCGTATTCGGCAATATATGAATCGGTTACATTGTGAATGTCTATAATGTTTCCAAGACGATCTTTAGCGTATCTTAGCCATACCATAGGTGAAATTCCCAAAATAGTTATGAATCTCGTTGATAAAAGCCTAACTATTCTTTGGAATAATAAAGATCATATCTTAATGTGACTCTATACAATTGACCATTCCTAACAAAGATTATGTCCCATATGTCGCCTATTTTGGAAGCGTCCCTTACGTCGAATAGGTCTTTTGTTGTGTATATCGTCTTACCATTGATTTGTGTAATGATATCTCCGGGAAAAAGATTCGCATAAAACGCGACCGTTTTATCGTACACGACGGTTATGAGGCTGCCTGTATTTTGCTTGAATGTCTCTCGATCTTTCGGAGTCAAATTAGTGACAGAAAAACCTGGTGCGTACTGCATTCGATGTTTTTTAGGAATAGGGATGAAAAAAAATGCATGATAAGCATATGTATCGATATCAAATGAATATGTTCTATAAGATTTTGTTGTGAAAGAATGATATTGACCATGGGCGTAAAATGAATGATGGTCTCTATGGGGGAGAGTAATTGTTTCATGTTCCGTATCAACTAGTGTTTCATCCCAAATGGCGACCTTTAATTTATATCTTCTACAAATGTTGGCGAGTCTTTCTTGTACTTCCTGGTAGCTTGAGTATTCACCACTAAAACTAGTTTGTCCGACGCACCAGTACCAGTGCGATGTGATTTCTCTAAATTTTGCGTTTAAATTAGCAGGTCCTGCTATTACAGGTTCTTCGTTATCCTTTAAATATGCTTCTGGTGGAAAGACGTTGTCTTTATACCATGGATAGAATCGATCGTTATATTCGGTTGCTGCGCATCCCCAAAAAAGAATGGCAAAGAGGCTGATTATAATGATATTCTTCATTTGAGTACCTTCTTCCTCAGTTTCCCGCCGGCAAATACCACCAAGAGTGCTCCCGCAGCCACGCCACCGACTTTCTTGAGGTCGCTCCAGAATTGCCGCTGCTTAGCCTTGCACTGCTCGCAAAGCTTCTCGGTGTCTTCGGGCTTGTCGCAGCCGCACTTCTTGCAGGTATTCCAGAGTTTTTGAGTCATGGCGGGTTTCCTTGGCGTCTGGATTTTAATATACACTTTAATTCCGACATTATTCCGACATCGCCGGTCAAGTAGCCAAATTTTTGCGGTCGAAAAATTCGTCCGCTCCTCCTTTTTTATATTTTTCCAAACTGTATCTATTGTTCTTTTTGAGGCTTGCCATGACTGTCGAGGATTTTTGCAAGTGGATTGAATCGTCGGGGTTCAAGGACGGGGACCGGCTCCCTTCGGTGCGCGAGGTGGCGGCGTCTTCGGGGGCGTCGACGTTCACGGTTTTCCGGGCGTACAAGAGCCTGGTCGCCCAGGGGAAGATTTTTGCGGAGCACGGCAACGGCTACTTTTGGGGCCGCAAGCCCGAAATCGCGGTTGCGGTCCACGAGCGAGAGGGTGTGCGTCTGGAGCGCCTGCTGCTGGACGCCTGGAAGTCCGGCAAGATTTCTGCGGATGGCCCGCTGCCTTCCATAAAGGACCTGTGCGCGTCTTTCGAGACTTCGACGGGCACGCTGCGGCGCACGCTCGAGACGCTGCGGGGCAAGGGCATACTCGAACGCAAGGGGCGTGGGCGTTACTGGTTCGCGAATGCGCGGCGCATGTCGGAGGCGAGACTAAAGGAGATCCTGCTTATCATGCGTTGCAACCCGGGCGGGGACTTCAGCTGCCTCGGCGAACGCGAGCTCACGTTCATGCAGAAGGTGTACGCGGAGGCGCACCGCAACAATCTTAAGGTCAAGCTGCTCGGCTATTTCGAAGATGGCTGCGTGTTCTTGGATGCGGGTGGCAACCGCGTGGATATGGAAGATTGCCGCGGGTGTTTTGGCGCGGTGGTCTCGACAATGCTGGTGTTCAACGTGAATCGCCTTTTTGCGGAGCTGGCGTGTACGCGCTTTCCGGTGGCGGTGTGGTGGGAACACCCGCTGTACGATATCCCGCGTGCGCTGAAAAAAGAGAAGCGATTTGCGTTTTTTAATCTCGCTTTTGGTGAATTCCCGGGGCGCACTGTCGGGCGTTTTTTGAAGAAAAAAGGTTTGACGAGAATTGCCTTTGTGTCTCCGTATCACATGAGCATGTGGTCGAGGGACCGCTTGAAAGGGCTCAAGAAGGTGGGACTCGAGGTGTTCGAGGCGACCGATGCATCGCATGCGAGCCCTTATGACTTTTCGCTGGAACCGCATGCGCACGCTCGCTATAGGCAGATTTTAATGTCGCTCGTGAAGAGAATCCCGCCTGTGGATGCGTGGGTGGTGTCGAATGACAGGGTCGGAGTCGAGCTGATGTCGCTTGCGAACCAGGGCAAGATTCCGCGCCCGCCCTACATGGTGTCGTTCGACAATTCTACGGACAGCTACCGCATCCGCCTGGATTCCTTCGAGTTCAACTTGGAAGCGCTCGCCGTGCAGTCGGTGTACCACCTGGTTTCCCCAGGTGTTACTTTGTATAAAGCTAACGATTTCCGGGAGCTCTCCGGCCACGTCGTGGAGAAATAAGCCGGGCGTTACGGGTGCGGCGCTTGAGCACCCGTTAGAGGGGGTAGTGAGCAACGGAGCCAGCGGAGTGCGAACGAGGGGGAGGCATCCCCCCTTGTCTAGAAAAAAAGAGCTGTCTTTTTTAGGAATATCTCCAGCCTCTAGCCCCCAGCCCCTATTCTCTATTGCTATATTTTCGCGCAACAAATATTTTTCACCCTAACAGAAGGTTAACAAAATGGCTAAAATCGCTAAAGTTTGGGCTCGTCAGATTCTGGATTCCCGTGGCAATCCGTCTCTCGAGGTCGATGTAACTCTTGACAACGGTATCGTTGGTCACGCTGCTGTTCCGAGCGGCGCTTCCACCGGTGAACGCGAAGCTTGCGAACTCCGCGACGGCGACAAGAAGACTTACTGCGGCAAGGGCACGCAGACTGCTGTCAAGAACGTGAACACCAAGATTGCCAAGAAGATCGTCGGCATGGATCCGTCCAAGCAGACCGAAGTCGACGACGCCATGATCGCTCTCGACGGCAACCGCATGCTCAAGAACACGCTCGGTGCAAACGCCATCCTCGGCGTTTCCATGGCTGTTTGCGTTGCTGCCGCTAAGGACGCTGGCCTTCCGCTCTACCAGTACATCGCCAAGCTCCATGGCACGACCAAGCTCACGCTCCCGTGCCCGATGTGCAACGTGATCAACGGCGGTGCTCACTCCTCCGCTCCGATCGACTTCCAGGAATTCATGATCGCCCCGGTTGGCGCCAAGACGTTCTCCAAGGGCCTCCAGATGGTCACCGAAATCTTCCACGCCCTCAAGTCCGTGCTGAAGAACGGTGGCTTCGACACCACCGTCGGTGACGAAGGTGGCTTTGCTCCGGGCGTTGCTATCAAGCCCGCCAAGAACAAGTTCGGTTACGAAATCAAGGACGTGATGACCCTCGAAAAGGCTCTCGCCGCCCTCAAGACCGCTACTGAAAAGGCCGGTTACAAGTTCGGTACCGACATCAAGATCGCTCTCGACGTTGCTTCTTCTGAATTCTGCGACAAGAACACCAAGAAGGGCAAGCCGGAAACCTACACCTTCAAGAAGAGCACCAAGAAGACTGTCAAGTCTGCCGAC
>JAFZOJ010000027.1 GCA_017550685.1 Treponema sp.
CGCGGGTACTATATCCAAGAGCACGCAGGAAGATTGTACCAAGAATTTTCTTTTTGCGGTCAATCTTTGCAAAAATAAGCTCTTTTTTCTGGTCAATTTCAAATTCAAGCCATGAACCGCGGTATGGAATAATACGGCTTGAGTAAACACCCTTGTCGTGGCAGAAAATTACGCCTGGTGAACGGTGAATCTGAGAAACAACTACACGTTCTGCACCGTTAATAACAAAGGTTCCTCTGTCTGTCATAAGAGGAATGTCGCCCATGTAGATGTCTTTCTGGAGAATGGCACCTGTCTGGAGGAAATTCAAGCTTATGCGGGCTTTCAAAGGAACTGCGTAAGTAAGTCCCTTCTGTTTACACTGAATTTCTGAGAATTTGATGTTATCCCAGTCCAGCTCGTAAAAATCATACTCCAGAGCCATGTCGCCATTTGGACTTTCAATAGGGAAAGTAGAGTTAAATACTTCCTGAAGTCCCTGGTTCAACAATTCTTCATGTTTTTTGGTTTTGTCAGCCTGAAGAAAATCTTCATAAGATGACGTCTGGATGGCGATAAGATTAGGAACTTCCATGAAGTCCTTAATGTTCTTACCGATGTACTGACGGTTGATTGTTCGAGTTTTTGCGAACATCAGTTACCCCTCTATTTGTAGGTTCAGCGGGTTTTCTGCTACATGCTAGAAACTCTGCACAGCACAGAAGCCGCCGATAAAAAAAGTACTAAAAAACGCATAAAGGGATACCCGCTAAAAACGGGCATCCCCTTAATCAAATAGCTTATGCACAAGGCAAAAAGCAATTATTTCTTGCTAGCTTTACCACCAGCTTCTTCAATCTTCTTGATCATGTCGTCAGCTTCAGTCTTGTTTACGCCTTCCTTAAGAGTCTTAGGTGCGCCTTCAACAAGAGCCTTTGCTTCACCAAGGCCGAGACCTGTGATTTCGCGAACTGCCTTGATAACAGGGATTTTCTTAGCTGCATCGAATGATTCGAGAGTAACTGTGAATTCAGTCTGCTCTTCACCACCTGCTGCTGCACCACCTGCTGCTGCTGGACCTGCTGCTACTGCAACTGCTGCTGTAACACCAAATTTTTCTTCCATTGCTTTTACGAGTTCTGAAACTTCGAGAACTGACATAGAAGCGATTGTGTCAAGAATTTCTTCTTTTGTAACTGCCATATTGTCTTCCTTATAAATTGAAATATTCCACTTTCGTGGCGGTCATCCGGTCTCTACTGAGCCTTCTTACCCTTTAACACAGATAGTCAGCAGTTATGAAGCCTAACTGTGTTTTATGTCATCTTCGGGCTTGACCCGGAGATCTTATATTAGATTGCCGTGTCAAGCACGGCAATGACAATGCTATTCAGCTTTTGAATCTGCGTAAGCCTTCAATGTAGCGGCGAGCTTCTGAACTGGGCCGTTCATTGCAGACATAAGCATAGCAATAAGCTGGTTCTTGCCAGGTACCTTAGAATAAGCTTCGATCTTAGCTGCATCATAGATTTCGTTGGCAATGCTTGCACCCTTAACACTGAGTGCCGGTGTATCTTTTGCAAAGTCAAAAAGAACTTTTGCAACTTCGTTTGAATCCTCTTTTGCCATAGCAACAACAGTAGGACCCTTGAGGTAATCGGCAACGTTTTCTACCTTCATATCCTCAAAAGCAATGCGTGCAAAGTTGTTTTTTACAACCTTAAGAACAGCATTCTTTTCACGAAGTTTATCTCTAAGAGCAGTAATCTGCTCTACTGTAAGACCGCGATAATCAGCGAAAATGAAGTCGCTGTAATCAGCAAAGGTCTTTTTTGCTTCTTCAATAGCCTGAGCCTTAGCCGGCTGAATTTTCTTTGCTCTTACTGCCATTATTCGCCTTCCTTATAATCAACCCAAACGCCTGGGCCCATAGATGAACTGATTGATACAGAGCGGATGAATCCGGCAGCTGCACCAGCAGGTTTTTTCTTGCTTACTTCTGAAAGAAGTGTATTGATGTTTGCAACAATCTTGTCTGCATCCATTGAACACTTACCTACAGCAATGTGTACGATACCAGTTTTGTCGGCACGGTATTCTGTACGACCCTTCTTAAGTTCTGCAACAGCCTGACCTACGTTAGGAGTTACAGTACCAGTCTTAGGGTTAGGCATCAAACCTTTGCGTCCGAGTACCATACCAAGACGACCTACGTCCTTCATCATGTCCGGTGTAGCAACACAAACATCAAAGTCGAGCCATCCGTCCTTTACCTTTTCGATGTATTCATCTGAACCGGCAAAAGCAGCACCAGCATCCAAAGCTTCCTGAACCTTGTCTTCCTTACAGAATACAAGAACTTTCTTTTCACCACGGAACTGATTTGGGAATACCAGTGTATCACGTACAGTAGCATTTTTTTCCAGACGAACAGAAATATGTGCTTCAACAGATTCGTCGAAGTTAGCAAATTTCATATCCTGAACCATTTTACAAGCTGAAGCTACATCATATTTCTTTGAAAGATCATACTTTGCAGCAGCTGCGTTATATTTCTTTCCATGTTTCATATTACTGCTCCACCTCTACGCCCATACTGCGTGCAGTACCGGCAATGATTTTCTTTGCTGCTTCGATATCGTTTGC
>JAFZOJ010000028.1 GCA_017550685.1 Treponema sp.
AAGAAGCTTCTTACCGGCCTGGAAAAACGATATGTTTTTTCTTCTGCAATGGCTCCGGTAGCTATGATTGGCGAAGTTGTAATGGAAGTTGTAATGCCTTTCATTATGGCTAAGATTATTGATAATGGAATCGGCGGAAACGGTGGAGACGGAGACCTTCAGTTTGTAATCCGTTATGGCCTTTTAATGATTGGCCTTGCCTGTATTTCGCTTTTGTGCGGTGTACTTGGAACTTTCTGTTCTACCTATGGTGCACAAGGTTTTGCCTGTACCCTCCGAAAAAGAATTTTCACAAAGATTCAGGGTTTTTCTTTTTCTAACATAGACAAATTCAGCACTGCATCTCTTGTTACTCGTCTAACTACAGATATTAATATGGCGCAGAACGTTTACCGCATGCTCATTCAGATGTGTGTTCGTTCTCCGTTTATGCTTATTGCGGGAACTATCATGGCCTTTAGAATTAATCCTAAGATGGCCGTTCTTTTCCTTATTGCAATTCCGACTATTGCAATTGGTATTCTGATTATTTCAAGTATTGCACATCCCCGCTTTGAAAGAATGATGAAAAAGTTTGACGGACTTAATGCTGCAATTCAGGAAAACCTTGTTGGTATCCGAATTGTTAAAGCTTATGTCCGCGGTGAATACGAAGAAGAAAAATTCCGCAAGGCTGCAGATGATGTCCGCACTGCTCAGGTTAAAGCCGAAAAAGTAATCATCTTTAGTATGCCGCTTATGACCCTTGTAATGTACATAAGTATGATTGCAGTTATGTGGTTCGGCGGTAAGATGGTTGTGGGCGGCACAATGCTCAGCGGTGAGCTTATAAGCTTTTTTACTTATGTAACTCAGATTCTTTCTTCGCTGATGATGCTTGGTATGGTGTTTGTTTCTATCATCATGGTAAAGGCCAGCAACAAGCGTATTATTGAAGTTCTTGATGAAGTTCCGGACATCGCAAACCCTACAAACCCAGTGATGACTGTTGCCGACGGCTCAGTTGAGTTTGACAATGTAAGCTTTTCCTACAACAAAAAAGCTGACAACTGCGTCCTGCGTGATATAAACTTAAAAATCAAAAGCGGTCAGGTTGTAGGAATTATCGGAGGAACCGGTTCTTCAAAAACAACTCTCGTTTCGCTGCTTCCACGACTTTATGACGTATATTCAGGCTCTGTAAAAATAGGCGGCACAGACGTACGCGACTATGATATTTCAGTCTTGCGCGACAGTGTTGCAATGGTACTCCAGAAGAACGTTTTGTTCAGCGGTACAATCAAAGAAAACTTACGCTGGGGTAATCCTGATGCAACCGAAGAACAGATTAAAAAAGCCTGCCAGGCAGCAGATGCAGACAGCTTTGTTACTTCTTTCCCGGATGGCTACGAAACAATGCTTGGTCAGGGTGGTGTAAACGTAAGTGGCGGTCAGAAACAGCGCCTTTGTATTGCACGTGCCCTCTTAAAAAATCCAAAAATCCTTATTCTGGATGACAGTACCTCTGCAGTAGATACAGCTACAGAAACAAGAATCCGTACAGCCCTGCGCGACATTGCTCCCCAAACTACAAAAATAATTATTGCACAGCGCATTTCTTCTGTAAAAGATGCAGACATAATTTTTGTTCTTGATGACGGAGCACTCAGCGGCTTTGGAACTCACGACGAGCTTCTTAAAAACAACGAGATTTACCGCGAAGTATTTGAATCGCAGCAGCAGGGTAGCGGAGACGCAGACCTTGCAGGAGGTGAAGACTAATGCCACCACGAAGAGGATTCCAAAAACCAAAAAACGCAAAACATACAATAAAAAGAATCATAGGATACATGGGACGCTTCAAGGCCCTGTGGCTTGTCGTACTTCTTTGTGTACTTGTAAGCTCACTCAGCGGTGTAATCGGAAGTTATCTTATTAAGCCTGCTCTCAACAATTACATCATCCCTATGATAGGCTCGGGCAACCCCGACTTTACAGGCTTTGCACGCCTTCTTGCCGGCGTTCTTGCAATGTTCCTGCTTGGAGTTATTGCTTCTTACTGTAACTCACGCCTTATGCTCTATATTTCTACAAACCTTTTGTACAGCATAAGATGTGATTTGTTCAGCAAGCTCGAAAAGCTTCCTATAAAATTCTACGACGCACATACTCACGGTGAGCTTATGTCCCGCTTTACAAACGATACAGATACAATGCGCGAAATGATGAGCCAGACTATCCCGCAGCTGTTTTCATCTTCTATTACTGTAATTTCTGTATTTGTAATGATGCTCGTACTCAGTCCTATGCTCACTCTTGTGATGATTGTAACTATGATATTGGTTACCCGCCTTATGGTGTTTGTAGGTAAGCGCTCTGCTAATGCCTTCCGCCAGAATCAGATGTGCGTAGGAAAAATGAACGGTTTTATAGAAGAAATGATTGAAGGTCAGAAGGTTATCAAGGTTTTCAATCACGAAGAGCATGCAAAAACAGAATTCAACGCTCTTGCAAACGACCTGCGCAAAGCCGGAACTGCCGCCATGACCTTTGGTGGACTTATGTGGCCGCTCATGGGTAACTGTGGACACATTCAGTATGCGCTTGTTGCAATTACAGGTGCTGCCGTAATGATTATGGGCAAAACAGGAATGATAAACCTTAACTGGTTTACAGGCCTCCTGGACCTTGGTACAATTGCAGCCTTCCTTCAGTATACACGCTCGTTCAGCCAGCCAATTTCTATGATGAGCCAGCAGGCAACAAGTATTTTGAACGCCCTTGCCGGTGCAGAACGCATTTTTGCAATCATCGACGAAGAACCTGAGCCTGACGAAGGAAAATATATCCTTGTAAATGCCTACGAAGCCGAAGAAAACGGTCAGAAGCGCTGGGTTCAGTCCTTTGCAAATACCGGAAGCTGGGCCTGGAAAAATCCTGCCGACGGTTCACTCAAGCCGCTCAGGGGAGAAGTTGTTTTTGACCATGTAACATTCAATTATGTACCGGAAAAAACTGTCTTGCACGATATAAACATTCACGCCAAACCGGGCCAGAAAATTGCCCTTGTAGGTTCAACCGGCTCCGGAAAAACTACAACAATCAATCTTCTTACCCGTTTTTACGATGTAGAACACGATAAAGGTCAGATTTCTTACGACGGAATACCTTTGAATCAGATTGCAAAGGATTCCCTCCGCCACTCACTTGGAATGGTTCAGCAGAATACACACCTGTTTACAGGTACAATCCGCGAAAATATACGCTACGGTAACTTAAATGCCAGCGACGCCCAGGTTTACGAAGCCGCCAAGCTTGCAAATGCCGACAGCTTTATCCGCCACCTTGAAAACGGTTACGACACAGTAATCACGGGAGACGGTGCAAGCCTTAGTCAGGGTCAGCGCCAGCTGCTTGCCATTGCCCGTGCCGCAGTAGCAGATCCTCCGGTTCTTATTCTGGACGAAGCTACTTCTTCTATCGATACCCGTACCGAATCCCTTATCGAAAAGGGTATGGACTCTCTTATGTCGGGCCGTACAACCTTTGTAATTGCGCATCGTCTTTCTACAGTACGCAATGCCGACGAAATTATAGTCCTTGAACACGGAAAAATCATAGAACGCGGTACTCACGACCAGCTTATCGCCGCTAAAGGCCGCTATTACTTCCTGTACACAGGAAATCGTATTACGCTGGATGAATAATTGGTGGGGTCCCTGAGGCTCTCGAAGGGTCCCCAAACCTCTCATTTTTTTTCTTTAATTATTCAAAATCTCATGTTATAATGGAATAATAATGAAGCGGAAAATTGCGGTACTTGCGAATGGATGGAATCATCTTGGTATTGCAAGTGCGCTCAAAGGTATCCGAAGTGTTACGGATAAACTCAATATTGATGTTTTTCTCTTTTTAAGTTTTGCTGCTTTTGCCCAGTCTCAGGAACGTAATGTCGGAGAAGACTCCATTTTTGACCTTACCGATTATTCTGAATTTGACGGAGTAATAGTTTTTTCCGGCATGCTCAATTCCCAGAAAACTCCTGAAAGAATAGCAAAAGTCATAGTAAAAAACAAAATTCCCGGCGTAAGTGTAGGCTGGCCGCTTGAAGGTCTGGACTTTGTAGGCATAGACAATTTTAAAGGTATGTTCGAGATGGTAGACCATCTGGTAAAGGAACATCACATAAAAAATCCTGTTTTTCTTGCCGGTACCAGCGATCATCCCGATTCAAACGAACGTATAGACGCAACCAAGCAGGCTCTTGCCCTTAACGGAATAGAGCTCAAGAAAGACCGCATAAGCTATACAAACTGGGAATATCTTACGGCAATGAAGCAGGCCGAAGAATTTGTAAAAAGCGATAACCCGCCCGATGCCTTTATCTGCGCCAATGACCACAACGCAATAGCAGTTTGTATTGCACTTCAGCGAATGGGCTACAAGGTTCCTCAGGATTTTATTGTAACAGGATTTGATAAAATCACACACGCCGAAACCTTTTTCCCTTCAATCACAACCGTATATCAGGATTTTGAAAAAATAGGTTATATTGCCGCCTGGCAGCTCATGGAAAAGGTAGAAGGAACTTCGCATGCAGATCAGATTATAGTTTCTTCATCCTTTGTAAAAAACGAAAGCTGCGGCTGTAAAAGCACCGAAGAAGGCGAGCAGGTTCGTCATGAATTTTGTATCAAAGCCTACTCAAACGAAATGGAAAGCCTTATTACCCAGGCCGATTCCGCTTCCATGACAAATCAGATTTTCAATGGTTCTAATTACGATACTCTCAAAAATAATATCCTTAACTTTTATACAAACAGCAACAATTTTAAGGGCCATGATTTTTATTTTGTCCTTGATGATAGTGCCAGAAAAAACTTGATGAGCAGCTCGTTCCCGGCACAAAAAAAATATTCGGACAAAATGTGCTGTCTTGTTGCAGTAAAAAATGACAAGGCTGAATATGTGGGAGACTTTGACCGCAAGGACCTGTTCCCCGGTTATACAAAAGGAAAAAAGCCAAAGGTTTATACATTTACTTCAATGCACTATGACGATACCTTGTTTGGTTATATAGTTTTGAGCGATGCAATTGATCACATCAGCGATACTTCTCTTAATCACTATATGATTCAGATGAATTATAATATTGAACAGTACCGACGTAACTGCCGCTTTGATGAACTGAACAAAGCCCTGCGCAATATTTCAAACACCGACCAGCTTACAGGTCTTAATAACCGCTTTGGTATGGAAGCAAATGCAGTTCCTGTCCTTATGCATGCCCACGAAAAAAATAAAAAATGTGCCGTTATGTTTGCAGACATCAACCGCATGAAGCATATAAACGACAACTTTGGCCACCTTCACGGAGACCTTGCAATCCGTACGGTTGCTTCTTCTCTGCTCAAGGAAATGCCACAAGGCTGGGTAGGAATCCGCTACGGTGGAGACGAATTTATTGCAGTAGGCGAGTGCGGCAGTGAAAAAATGGTTTCCGACTACGTAAAACGCCTGAATAAAACGCTTTCTACCGTTGTAAATTCCATGAACCTTCCGTATCCGCTTACAATCAGCTGCGGTTATATTTTTACAGATCCAAAATCTTCTCAGTCGCTTGTTGATTACATCAATCAGGCCGACAGCATAATGTACGTCCACAAGCAGAAAACCTACGAAGAAGAAAAAGAAAAAAATCAAACTAAATCAGTTTCAACAGATATAAAATCCCTCGACGAGCTCCCTCACAAGAAATAGCGCTGGCATTGCGGGCGCAGCGTGGCAATCCACTAATTGAAAACAATTCCTTTTTCCATTATAATTTTTGCAATATTTTAAATGCTTTTTTACCAAAATGGAGGAAGGAATATGAAAGCAATTGAACTTGAAAAAGCATACGATCCGAAAAGTTTCGAGGATCGTATCTACAACGAATGGGAAAGCAAAGGGTACTTTAAGCCTGCAAGTGATGAGGCTTCTCCAGTACATGAACAGTATAAGTGCCAGTGTGCAGACTGTAACAAGAAAACCAATACATATTCCGTCGTCATTCCTCCTCCAAATGTAACCGGTGTTCTTCATATGGGTCACGGACTCAACAACACCTTACAGGATATAGTAGTTCGCTATCACCGCATGAAGGGTGATAATACTTTGTGGCTTACCGGTACAGACCATGCCGGTATTGCAACACAAAACGTAGTAGAACGTCAGCTCAAAAAAGAAGGCCTTACCCGCAACGACCTTGGACGCGAAAAGTTTTTGGAACGCACCTGGGCAGTTAAGGAAGACCATCACAATACAATCGTTAAGCAGCAGAAAAAGCTTGGTAACTCAACAGACTGGGACCGCGAGCGCTTTACTTATGACGAAGGACTTAGTGCCGCAGTTCGTGATGTATTCGTAACATTGTACGAGCGCGGACTTATGTACCGTGGTAAACGCCTTGTAAACTGGTGTCCTCGCTGTGGTACAGCTCTTGCTGATGATGAAGTAGACCACGAAGATACACAGGGTGCAATGTATCATATTTATTATGAATACGCAGACGGCAGCGGAAAAATTGAAGTTGCCACAACCCGTCCTGAAACCTTCTTTGGTGATACTGCTGTTGCCGTAAACCCGAGTGATGAACGCTATACAAAGCTTGTAGGCAAAATGCTCAAGCTTCCGCTTACCGGAAAAGAAATTCCAATCATCGCAGATGACTATGTAGATAAAGAGTTTGGAACAGGTATGGTAAAAATCACACCTGCTCATGACCCTAACGACTGGGAAGTAGGACTCCGACACAACCTCGAAGTTGTAAACCTTCTTACTCCGGACGGACGCATGAACGAAAACGTTCCTGAAAAATACCGCGGACTTAAACCGGAGCAGGCACGCTCACTTGTAATAGAAGATTTGGAAGCAGCAGGCCTTTTCAAGGGTGAAGAAAAAATGGTTCACTCTGTAGGTCACTGCTACCGCTGTAAGACTGTAGTTGAGCCATATCTTAGCGACCAGTGGTTCGTAAAAATGAAGCCTATGGCAGACAAGGCTTTAGCTGCATGGAAGGCTGGAGAAATTCAGTTCTTCCCACAGAAATGGGAAAATACATATGAACAGTGGCTCGTAAATATCCGTGACTGGTGTGTAAGCCGTCAGATCTGGTGGGGTCACCGTATTCCTGTATGGTACTGTCAGAAGTGTGGAGAAGTTATTGTTAGCCGCACAGATCCTGACAAGTGTCCAAAATGCGGTTGCGGGGCAGCAGACCTTAAGCAGGATGAAGACGTACTCGATACCTGGTTCAGCTCATGGCTCTGGCCTTTCTCTACTTTAGGCTGGCCGGAAGATACACCTGATATGAAGCAGTTCTATCCTACAACTGCGTTAGTTACAGCTTACGACATCATCTTCTTCTGGGTAGCCAGAATGATTATGGCCGGTCTTGAATTTACAGGTAAGGCTCCTTTCCACGATATCTATATTCACGGACTTGTTCGCGATAAGCAGGGACGCAAGATGTCTAAGTCTCTTGGAAACGGAATGGACCCTCTTGAAATTATTGACATGTACGGTGCCGACGCCCTTAAGTTCACACTCGGATTTATGTGTGCTCAGGGACAGGATGTGCTTATTGATAAAGACTCATTCAAGCTTGGTTCACGTTTCTGTAATAAAGTTTGGAACGCAAGCCGCTACCTTTTGGGTAACCTTGAAGGCCGTAACCTTATTCCAGTAACAGATGCCGACCTTACCGAGCTTGACAAGTGGATTTACAGCCGCCTGAACAACGCCGTTAAGATTGCCCGCGAAGCACTTGATACTTATCGCTACAACGATGCTGCCAGCGCCCTTATGGAATTCTTCTGGAATGAATTCTGCGACTGGTACGTAGAAGCAACAAAGATCAACTTTAAGAATGGTGACGAAAAAGAAAAGGACAGACAGGCAACAGTTTTGATGGATATCCTCGAAGAAAGCATCCGTATGCTTCACCCATATCTTCCATTCGTTACAGAAGAGATTTATGGGAAGTTGCCTCTTGCTGAACTTGTTGCTACAAGAAAATCTGCGGTGGTTGAGCCTGTCGAAACCACCTCTGGTAAAATAATCACAACTTCTACATATAATGGCATGCTCATTAACGCTCCATATCCGGAAGTTACTGCTGCCCGCGAAAACAAAGAAATCGAAGCACGCTTTGAAACCCTCAAGGATTTGATAAGCAAGGTTCGTGCTACAAAGGTTGACTGCGGAATTGACCCTGCAATCAAAATCAATATTGCTATTAAGATTGAAAAGGGAAGTGCAGCCGAGGTTGCACGCCAGAAGGTAGAAATGATTCAGCTGCTTGGTGGTGTTGCCAAGGTAGACTTTGTAGACGCCAAGCCTGCAAGCTCAATCGGTGCAGTTGGAGCCGGTTTTGAAGTATTTGTTCTTGTCGACGAAAACATCAACAAGGAACAGCTTATGACCCGCTTCCAGAAGGCATTGGAAAAGGAACAGGGCTACGCCCGCATGAGCGAAAACAAGCTCAACGGCAACTTTGCCCAGCACGCTCCAGCCAACCTTGTCCAGGAAGAACGCGACCGCCTTGCAGAAAGCCAGAAAAAAATAGCCACCCTTGAAAGCTATATCAAGGAGCTGAAATAGAATTAATATGGGGTCCCTGAGCCTGTCGAAGGGCCCCTTTAGTTTGCATTTATGAAGAAACTTTGCATATTTTTCATAATCCTAATTTCTCTAACCCTGACCGCCTGCTTCAACGAAAAGGCTTCTCCTTTCTACAACAGCGAATGGGTAATGCAGAATCTGGATGACAATGCAGACCTTTACTATCATCATTTAATCCTTATGCCGGGCCACAAGGTAATGCTGCGTGTATCTTACGCAGATTCATCAAACATTATCGTGTGGAGCGGCACATACAAAATCAGCCCAAAAAAAATCAAGTTTAATTTTACCGGCTGCGAGCGTTACGAAAACGGTCAGAAGGTTGGTAACTACAATGCAGGTCAGCTTATAAAATTTTATAACGGAGAATTCCTTTATTCTTCGGCTCCACTTGCCGATGAACAGGGTAAAGAACGATGGCATCTACAGCTTATACGCCCGAATAATTATTTTTATGGCGACGGCTCAGATATTTTTGGAAATCAGTTTGAAGATTTTATAAAGGTAGAGAAGGGAGAGTTAGATGGCTAAACCTAAGTACGAGATGAAAACTGAACGCTCCAAAAAAATGGACACCAAACAGATGCAGCAGCTTGCAGACATGTGCTTTGCCCCATATATGCAGCTTGCAACAGGCCTTATTGGTAAAGAACGCCATGCCGGTGGTAATATGTTCCGCCACCAGATGGATACGCTTGCAATTCTTATTGACTACGGCTATATAGATTCAGTTCTTCTTAAGGCTTCAATTGTTCACGACACAGTAGAAGATATAGAAGGCTTTGATAAAAATCAGATTATTCATGCAGACAGTGAAGGTCCTGATGTTCTTGAAATAGTCCTTGAAGTAACCCGCCGTCAGAATGAAGATAAAAAACAGTTCCTTCGCCGTATCCTGGACTACGGCAGCCAGAAAGCAAAAATCCTGAAATGTGCAGACCGCATTTCCAACATGATCAGCCTTGGCTACGTAACCGACCCCGAATTCATCGAACGCTACTGCGACGAAACCGAATACTACCTGCTCCCAATGGCTCTGGAAGTAGACTTTAATATGTACAACGAGCTCATTTCCCTGCTCATGACCCGCCGCCGCTACCTGGAAGACGGTGGATACTTTGACAATCGCAAGAAAGAGTCCTCTATGTAACGGCCCTTCGACCCCTTCGACAAGCTCAGGGACCGCAGGGACCTCAGGGACCGCGTACTATTTACTATTCCCTATTTACTATTCCCTAAAAATTCGGTATTTTATAGGTAATAAATTCTAATCTAATATTTAGGAGATATAATCATGGCAGATGTAAAAGTTGCTATTAATGGATTCGGCCGTATTGGTCGTTTGGCTTTCCGCCAGATGTTTGGCGCAAAGGGATACGAAATCGTAGCTATCAACGATTTGACAAAGCCTTCTATGCTCGCTCATCTTTTGAAGTATGATACAGCACAGGGTGGATACTGTGGTAAGATTGGTGAAAACCTCCACACTGTTTCAGCTGATGATGATGCAGGAACAATCACAGTTGACGGAAAAGTTCTTAAGATTTATGCAGAAAAAGATGCTAAGGATTGTCCATGGGGCGAACTCAAGGTAGACGTTGTTCTTGAATGTACAGGTTTCTACTGCTCTAAGGAAAAGTCACAGGCTCATATCGACGCTGGTGCCCGCAAGGTTGTAATTTCTGCTCCTGCAGGTAACGACCTTCCAACAATCGTTTACAATGTAAACCACAAAACTCTTACAAAGAACGACAACATCATTTCTGCAGCTAGCTGTACAACAAACTGTCTTGCTCCAATGGCTAAGGCTTTGAATGATGCTTACCCAATCCAGTCTGGAATTATGTCTACAATCCACGCTTACACTGGTGACCAGATGATCCTCGACGGTCCACACCGCAAGGGAGACCTCCGCCGTGCTCGTGCCGGTGCTGCTAACATCGTTCCTAACTCAACAGGTGCTGCAAAGGCTATTGGTCTTGTAATTCCTGAATTGAACGGAAAGCTCATTGGTTCTGCTCAGCGTGTTCCAACACCTACAGGATCTACAACAATGCTTTTCGCTGTAGTAAAGGGTAAGGATGTAACAAAGGAATCTGTAAACGCTGCTATGAAGAAGGCTGTTACAGAATCTTTCGGATACAACGAAGATCAGATCGTATCTAGCGACATCATCGGTATGCGCTTTGGTTCTCTCTTTGATGCTACACAGACAATGGTATCTAAGATTGACGAAGATACATACCAGGTAGAAGTTGTTTCTTGGTACGACAACGAAAACTCATACACATCACAGATGGTAAGAACAATTAAGTACTTCTCAGAGAATTGCTAATTATAATAGTTAATACTATTTGATATAAAGCCGCGTGGTAAAGCCATGCGGCTTTTTTTATGAGAAATACTTAATAGTTCTTGCTATTTACACGCCCGATAAACGCTGCGTACTGCTTGTAATTCCAACAATCTCTTTGACTTCGGCAATTGGTATTTTAAGAGATTTAGAGATAAGTTCTAAAGATACGCCATTAGCATAAAAACTTCTGGCATCTTCTATAGTTTTTTGTTGTATACCTTCTGCAAGACCTTGTGCACGCCCTTCTTCTATGGCTTTCTTTTTAAGATTTGCCTGAATCGTGTTACGGTCACATTCTGCTATGAAAATTGAATTCTGGTAGTACCAGTTATCATCGGATTTACTTATCTTCTTTACTGTTTTTCCTGCAGCCATAATACCCTTTTCACTCCTGATTAAATTTTCGATATATCGAGCCTTACTTAAGTCGTCTATATAGGATAAGAACAAACCCCATTTTTCAATAGAAGTAAGTTTTTCTATTGGCGTTCCAAATTTTTGTCGTATTGTTACAAGGTCTACGAAAATAATATTCAGTTTATCCGCAAGTGTTTTACCTGAAACGTCCTTCATAGTATACCATGACAATTCCCGATTGTCATCTTTCTTATAATGAAAATTAAGAACAGAAATCTGATAGACTTTTGGCCCATCCCAATTTTTTCCTTTCCGAACATTGTTGGAAAGAAGTCTTGCGGCTTGAATTTCTGCCCTGGATGGATAGTAATATCCTTGCTGCCAGGTTTGCATTTCAATTTCTGAAATTTCACCGTCATCAAATTCTGCACATACATCAAAGGTTATGCTTCTCTGGTTATGACTTTCTTTTGGTGGTTGTGTTGATTTGAGTATAACCTTTGTAATTGTACGACCAAGGACTGCAGAAATAAAGCTTTTGAGAGCAAGGTTTGACTCTTCTGTTTCTTGGGTAAACATTGCCTTAAATGTCCAGTCATACAGGGGACTTAAAAGTGCTGTTGGGTTTGGCCGTTTAGTGTAATCTTGGGCCGGATATTTTGGTTCGAAAAACTGTTCTTCCATATGAGAACCTCCATGTTTAATAAAATACCACTGGACATAGTGCCAGAGGCGAGAATGATTTCTCTACATATAGTATTCAAAAAAATGAATGAAAATAGGAAGTAAATTCGGGGGAATTTGAAAAAAAGATTGACAAATTCTGTTTGCGTGGGTTATTATATATAGTAATATATCTAAAAAACGGACAATTTCTTTAAAAGTTTTTGTTCGGAAGGAGTAAATTATGAAAATGATGAAAAAGGTAACTGTGATCCTTGCATCAATGGTTTTGTTGGGAACTGCTGCTTTTGCAAAGAATACTTCGATTGGGCTGACATTATCTTTGCCAATGGAATCAGTAACAGATACAATGACTGTAAATAGTGTTTCTACTAAACAGACTGAAAAGTATTCTACTATTGGTATAGGTATTATTAATGTAACAGGCTTTACATATGTAAGTGCAGATTTGTCATTTTTGACAAAATATACAATAGTTAATGCCAATGGGCAATCACTATCTTCTACTGGAAGCGATTGGAAGAATGCTGGTTATAGTTGGATGTTTGCGAACATGCTTGGTGGATATGCTTTTAAAATAGTTGATACCGGTACTATGCAGTTTATGATTGCACCTGGTGTACATATGTTTATGTACTCTCAGACATATAATACTTCATATGGTAGTGGAAGAAATCTTGGATTGTATCTTGGTGCAGGAGCAGATGCTGTATTTAAATACTACTTCAGTGGTTCATTAAGTGTAATTGGAAGTCTTGGATTTGCTTATGACTTCTGGGGAATGGACACAGCGTTCTCTAATTATTCTGACTATATGAAATATAATAATATTTCTTTCATCCCAAGAATTGGTATTGGTTTTGAATACTAAGTTTTACTCCATATAGGAAGAACCATATACTTACAAAAGACTGTCTGAAAATATTCCAGACAGTCTTTTTTTATTAATATTACTAAAAAAATAAAGATTGACAAATGGGGGCGGGGGGGGGGTAATATAGAAGAAAATATTTCAAAAACGGACAATTTCTAAAAAAAGTTTTTGTTCGGAAGGAGTAAATTATGAAAATGATGAAAAAGGTAGCAGTAATCCTTGCATCAATGGTTTTGCTGGGAACAGCAGCATTTGCAAAATCTAACTTTACAGCAATTTCTTTGTCCATACCAACTAATATGGTAACTGAAACTATTTCTCAATATGGTACAAAACTTGGAGATTTTAAATTTAAATATAATAGCATAGGTTTTGGTATTACCTCTATTCAGGATAGTGTTTTTTCTACAGTTGATTTGTCATTTGTTAATAAAACTACAGCTACACTTTTTAATGCTACACCTTCTACTTCTACACCAAAGGATAGTAATGCAACCTGGATGTTCTGTAATGCACTTATCGGTTTCCCTTTTAATATTATTGATAATGGTACGATACAGTTTGTGCTTGCCCCAGGTTTTCATGTTTCAATGTATTCTTTATCATTTAAGAATTATAATGATGAACGCTATCTGGGACTTTATCTTGGAGCTGGTGCAGAAGCAATGTTCAATTACTATCTTGGAGGCTTCTGTATTTCTGCAGGTCTTGGCTTTGGTTACGATTTGTGGGGTATGGATAGATATGGTGATACAGTTTGGGATTTATTCAATTATGCTTACTGGCTTAATTATGGTAGCTATATTGAAGGTTATGAAACAAAATACAAGAACCTTTCAATCAAACCAAGAATTGGTGTAGGTTTCAACTGGTAAGCTTTACACAATATAAACAAACTTAAGTTTATACACAGACAACCCTGAAAGACATTCTTTCAGGGTTGTTTTTTTTTGTTGACAGCACAGTAGTTTTAATATAAAATCTAGTCAAGTTGACTAAGACTAATATGACTAAGTTTTGTCAGGAGGTATATTATGTGTCAGATGAATGTTTTAGAGGCAAAAACAAATTTTTCCAAAATTATTGCCATGCTGGAGCGCGGAGAAGAAGAAGAGGTCATTGTAGCCCGCGCAGGAAAGCCGGTTGTAAAAATAATTTACATTGAACCCGAAGATACTTCCAAGAGAATTGGTATTGCAGCGGGTAAAATATGGATATCTGATGATTTTGATGAACCGGATGATGATATAGCACGTATGTTTGGTATGATAGATTAGGGGGATGTACTTATGCGGAGAAATGAGATACTTCTTGATACTCATATAATTGTATGGGCTATGAATAAAGATAAAAGATTAACTGAAAAAATTGAGAAAATAATATTGGAGCCTCAAAATTCTATTTATTATAGCATCGCTTCCATGTGGGAAATTCAGATAAAGTATGACAAAAAAAAGATAAACATTTCTGGTAAGGAGTTTATGCATTACTGCGAAATGGCTGGTTACCACAAGCTTCCTGTAGACGACCTTCATGTTATGGAACTTGAAACTCTCAAGCGTGATGAATCTGCTCCGCCTCATTCAGACCCGTTTGACCGAATAATGCTTTGTCAGGCTATAGCAGAAGGCTTTACTTTTATAACACACGATCCGCTATTCAGGGGATATAATGAGCGTTGCGTCGTAGAAGTGTAGATAAGCGCCCTTTTAATTAAGCTTGCATACAAAATCGCACAAGCTGCAGATATCACTTGTTTTGCCGGGGAGTTTTTTACCCTGTTCTTTAAGCTGTTTTTTTAATTCATGCCGACGGTAACTGCTAAGCCCACAATAAAAACAGAGCTGAATCATCTTGTTTTGCCCGGCATTTTTAAGTATTGTTTCATAACTGTCTGTAATTTTTCCTATAAATAAAGCCGGGTTTTCATTTGCAAAGCCGCAGCACGGTGCAATGTTTCCGTCTGCATGTACGTAAAGAATGTTTCCAGGTCCCTGGCAGTAGTCTTCCTTAAACCAGCGTTTGCTTTCCCAGGCCCTGGGGTCTTTGCTAGGGTAGGTGCGGGGAAGGGTGTGGATTTGTACACCAGGTGGCCCTTCGACAGGCTCAGGGACCCCATTCGGCTCAGGGACCCCAGAAGTTGAAACTACCTGAATATTAATACTTCCTTCCCCAAAAACATCCTGCACAGTCTTAATAAACGTATTCATCCGTTCTTCACTCTGCCCGTGATATTCATCCCAGCTAAGGCCTATTTTTCCGTCATAACCGGCATCGTAAAGGCTTTGGAGGGTGTTTTTAAGGTCTGTCTGGTCCTTCCACCAGTCGCCATTTGTCATAATCTGGTCAAAAAGCAGGTCCTGAGCCACGGTTTCTTTTGTCAGTGCAAGCAGAAAATCCATGTATAAAAAAGGTTCCCCACCGGTAAATCCCACACGGTCTATGTTTCCGCCTTGGGCACAGCTTTGTAAAAAGCTTACGGCCTGGTCAATATCAAGTTTGAGCGGTGTTCTGTTTACAAAACAATGTTCACAGTGCAGATTACAGGCAGTTGTGCACGAAAAAATGATTTCCTGGGGATTAAAACCTTTTTCTTTCATACTTTTATTATAAAAAAAGAAAGTGTTATATACAATTAAAAAATTTAATTTTTTTTGTTACCTTTTTTCTGCTGGATGTTTTTTTATATAGATAACATAACAAACAAGGAGATTTGATATGAAAAGATTTATTGTTTCTATTTTGACTGCAATGGCATTGGTTGGAACACTCGCTTCCTGCGGTTCAACACTTAAGCTTAAGGGCGAAGATCCTGTAATGAATACAGGTGTTCCAGAAGTAATTGATTATCAGGGACTTGCACTTGGTTCAAAGATTCCTGACTGGGTAATTGCAATTGGTGATGGTTCTGAAAAACGTGTTCGTAAATCACTGGACATTCCAAACAGCAAGCAGATTTTTATCCTTCAGAACAAGGGTAATGACCTTGACTTCTTAAAGGCTTGGACAGATCAGGTTGATGCACGTGCAGAAATCGCTTCTTCTATTGAACAGACAATTGCACAGACTGTTCAGTCAGAAATGGAAGTTCGCCAGGCAGATCAGCAGGTTAAGACAAAGGCTGCAAAAATCTATTCTGCAACTATGACAAACGTAACTTTGAATGGTCTTTCTAAAGAAGATTATTACTGGATTAAGACACGTACACCAAAGGTAGATGTTAAGAATCCTAAGCTTGCAACTGACTATAACTACGAATACACTTACTATGTAGTATATACATTGGACAAGGATTTGTATGAACGCCAGATTAGACAGGCTATGGATGATGTTCAGGACAATGATGATCAGACTGTATTCCTTAAGGAAGTTCTTTCTGAAAAACTCATGTCAACAATCCTTCTTCCGGAAGGCGAAGACATCGACTTTCAGTATGTTCCGGTAGAGAACAGCTATTACGACGAAAAATAAGCAATAGTTCTTTCCTATAAATCTTTGGATATATAAAACCGCACGGTATAACACTGTGTGGTTTTTTTATTTTAAAATTAATGTAAATAATTATAGATAAAACTGGCGCGAGGTCACAAAACGGGGTGCAAAATGACTCTGAGTGTTGATGCCGCGCGAGCGGCATTTAATAGTTCCTATGCAACACTCAGCGTCAAGCGGCCTAGGCTGCGCTTTTGCACCCCGTTTTGTGACCGGGAGCCCTTTTAAAATATATTGAATTTATAGTTAATTATCATTATATTTAAAAGAAATAAACCACACAGGAGTTTTATTATGATTAAGACCGTAAAAGACGTAGACCTTAAAGGCAAGCGCATCATTATGCGTGTTGATTTTAACGTACCAATGAAGGACGGAGTAGTTCAGGACGACACTCGTATCATGGCTGCTCTTCCTACAATCAAATACATTCTTGAACAGAGCCCACGCTCACTCGTTCTTATGAGCCACCTTGGTGACCCTAAAAAGGACGTAAAAAAGGCTCAGGAAAAGGCTGAAAAGGCCGGCAAAACATGGACTGATGCAGATGCAGAAAAGTTCATCAACGGTAAGAACCGCATGAAGCCGGTTGTAGAATACTTTGCTTCAAAGCTCGGAAAGGATGTTACATTCCTTCCAGATGCACTCGGACAGAAGGCTGCTATTGACGCTCTTCCAGAAGGAGCTGTTGCAATGCTCGAAAACGTTCGCTTCCACAAGGAAGAAACATCTAAGGACCCTGCAGAACGCGATGTAATGGCTAAGGAATTGGCTACATACGGAGACATCTTTGTAAACGATGCATTCGGTACAGCTCACCGCGATCAGGCTTCTACAGCTTCTATCGCTAAGTTCATGCCAGTTGAATCTGTTGGCGGATTCCTCATGGAAAAAGAAGTTAAATACATTCAGCCAATGGTAGAAAATCCTCCAAAACCACAGGTAGCAATTATTGGTGGTGCTAAGGTTTCTTCTAAGATTGCCGTTCTGGAATCTCTTTTGAAGAATGCTTCTGCACTCGTAATTGGTGGTGGTATGGCTTATACATTCCTCAAGGCACAGGGACACAAAGTTGGTATTTCTCTAGTAGAAGACGACTTTATTGACACAGCAAAGAAGCTCCTCGCAGATGCAGAAGCTAAGGGTGTTAAGATTGTTCTTCCTGTAGACCACGTTGCTGCAGATAAGTTCGACGCTAACGCTACTCCAGTTGCTGTTGACGGTGTTGATATTCCTGACAATCTTATGGCTATGGATGTTGGTCCTAAGACAATCGAAGCTTACAAGGAAGTTCTTTCTACAGCTAAGTCTGTTGTATGGAACGGACCTGTTGGTGTATTCGAGTTTGACGCATTTGCTAAGGGAACTGCTACTGTTGCTCAGCTTGTTGCCGATGCTACTGGCCGCGGTGCTATGACTGTAGTTGGTGGTGGTGACTC
>JAFZOJ010000029.1 GCA_017550685.1 Treponema sp.
CAATCCGGATCCCCGCAGGAATCCGTCGGGGTAGTTTTGACATAAACTACTTAAAATGTTTTGATTGTTTCCTTCCCTGTTCTGTCAAAGACCTGACGCTCCGTCACCCTTATGGAGCGACGTGCGGTATTTAATATATACCACCATAAAAAAAGTGTCAATAGCTCGTCCCGCGTTTTTTTGAGATTTTTTTTTATTTTTTTTTCGTTGATTTATGGCCTTCTGATGGCAATCAAAGTAATATCATCAGCCTGTTTGTCTTCTGTAACGAAGGCATAGCGGGTCATGTTAGGGTCTTCGAGGGCGCGCTGCTTTTCTACGTCGGAGCGGTTCTGTTTGTTGTCATCGCTTTCGGCATTTCGGCGGCGGCGTCGTCTTGAAGGTTTTTCCTGTGGCTCGGCTTCCATTGGCTTTGGAATACAATATCTTGAATAAAGCATAAAGTGATTCTTAAGGAATTCATCTACAAGCTTTTCAACTTCGATTTCGTCATCGGCGCGGACATCCGGAGTCTTTACCATACGGAATACACGTTCAACTGCGGCAAGTCCGATAATTGTTTCATCAATTGTTCCAGTACAGTTAGAAAAATCAAATTCCAGAACTTCTGTTTTATCAGGATCATCAAGCTTTTTGAGCACATATTTTTTGCGCTGTGTAATGGCTTCAATTACATCGCGGACACGATCAGCTCCAAACTGTTCTTTTTCATCAAGAATCTGAACGGTCTTGGTTTCTTTTCCGGTACGTGGATCTGTGCTTACATCTTCCTTAACCGACTGTCTTACAACAAAATCAGGATCGCGCACAAGGCGTTCTGCTTCGTCAATACCGTCAGTGTAAAGATACAGAACATCGCCATGGTTCAATGTAAGCTTTTCAACCTTATAACCACCCGAAGTCATTTCTACCAGGTCTGTAGAAACACCACCGGCCGTAGGTGTATTTGAAAGAGTAATTTCCTTTAAGGTATTTGTTACGCCGTCAAGAATATGAATCTTA
Organism: Treponema sp.; assembly: GCA_017550685.1. Classification (GTDB taxonomy): domain Bacteria; phylum Spirochaetota; class Spirochaetia; order Treponematales; family Treponemataceae; genus Treponema_D. The sequence goes on from JAFZOJ010000029.1 coordinate 1,003, forward strand.
TTATCACCGGCATTACATACATAAAGTTCACCGGTATCTTTATTGTAAAGGCTAATATTGATTGTACTGAACTTTCCGCGGGTTCCCAAATCAAAAATAAAATCATTTACGGCAGAAACAAACTTCTTGAGGTTTATACCCTGTTTATTATAATTCCAGTTTGAGAAATAATAGAAGTCTTTGAACTTAGTTGCAACTACAGATACAAGCAGCGCAGCCGGTACACCATGACCCGAAATATCACACTTGATAAATACATACCAGTGGTCATCAAGCTTTTTGTAATCAAAATAGTCACCGCTTACGGCAGAGTCTCCCTTGTAGAATGCATAAAGATCAAGCTTTTCTTCGTTAAGTTTTACTACCGGAAGCTTGCGTCCACCTTCACCGTCCATCAGCGGAATAAAGCGTTCCTGAACTGCCTTACCGTCAAGCTGAAGGAATTCTTCGTACGCAGCAAGACCTGCAGACAAGGTCATTTTATTTACTACTTCGCCAAGGTGTCCGATTTCGTCCCTGGACTTAATATTGATATGCTTTTTCTCGAGCTTTTGTCGTTCACGTACAGATTTTGTCATCAAAGAACCGACTTCTACAAGATGAGATTCCAACTGCTTAATCGGCTTAACTATAAGACTTGCCAAAATCCATGCACCCAATGCACCAAGGATAACGGCAAGCAGAGCATACAAAGCACCTGCAATATAAATCTTTCTTACTTCTGCCTTAAGCTGATCTACAAGCTCCTGTACAGTAACCTCCATGACAATTACACCATGCAGATAGTTATCTGTATTACCGGCACGATAAAGAACAGGCCTGTAGAAAAGATAATCTGTTACATCGCTTTCGAGCATATTATTTGTAAAGGCCGGATAAGAAGAACTGTTTTCGCCGGCAATAGATGAAAGCAGACTGTTCAATTCATTTCTAAGCTTTGTAGTTGTATCAGAAATAACCAGACGCCTCATATTGCTTTCTTCATCTGTCTTAAGTGCAAGCTCTGTATTTTCCTGAGAGAACAATGTAATCTGGTTTGAAATTTCAGAAGCCTTCTGCACTACCCTTGCATTTAATCCGCTGAACCTCTGAAGGATATTGAGCACATCCTCGTCAATCATGCGGGTTTCGCCGGCAACAATACCATATTCACCAAAGCCGGTAACCTTCTGACTTATGGCCGGATCATTAGAAGCCCATACATAGCAAAGCTTGGAAACAACATCATCTTTTGCAGGTTCTTCTTCTGCGGCAGTTGAGCTGGAATTTTTTGTTCCAAGAATGGTAATGTATTTTACCTCGCTCATTGCATCTTTCTGCGAAGGAAGTGAACCAAGCTCCAGGTCGTTTTCTGTAGGGAGGAAGTTTCTTACGCCGGAAGAAAGGCTTTCCATAAGAACATCAATTCTGTTCTGAAGGGCATTGACCAGCGTCTGTTCCTGAGTGGAAATCATATTATTACCATTCTGGATGGTAACAAAAAGAACTACAATTGCTACAAGGACAATTGTAAACATAACGAGTCTTGCGCGAAGGCTTCTCTGCCTTTCCTGCTTGTTTTTTGGTTTTGTAACAGGCATAGCTTCTCCCGAAATAAGTGCTTTAATTTCCATAGCCAGAAGCTTCTTTTCTTTTCTGCGCTCCAGGCTTATTACAACGATTGACTGAATGCACAGGTATGCAAACAGAATTACAAGGAAAGCAAGCACCATTCCTATTGTAAGCGAAAATCTTACTGAATCGGTAACGACCTTATATTTATTTTTCCTGATAAATTCAGGCTGAATCTTAACTGTTCCGTTCTGAAGGATGGACAGAATCTGGGCACTCATATACAAACCGCGGTCTGTGTGAACAAGCCCTACCCTGTAAGTACCTTCATCAAGCTCCGTACCAATCTGTACATCAGCAATTTTTCCATCCGACAAGACCTTATACTGTCCTGCGGCACGGGTTAATGTCATGTCGTACGGAGCAACTCCATCTTTATCAATATATATAGTAGAAATTGTACCTTCGTAGGTAAATCCGCCACCAAAAATTTCGAGTACAGGCTGGCCCATTTCGTCAAGCTTTTGAGAAGCAGAAGAAATAAAGGTCTGCGGGCGGTATTTATTAAAGATTACAAGAACCGACAGAGCCTTACCGATGTTACCTACTTCGTCAATTGCGTTTACAGAAAAACGATAGACACCATTCTGCTGGTTATTGTAAGTTTTAGTTCTGAATGCAGAAGTCTTGGCCGAGCCCTTGAGCACAATTTCCTTTTTAACTTCGTCAGAATACTTTTTAAGAAGGGCATCCTTTTCGGCATTTACGCGGTCTGCTGACCAGGTAATTCTATGAGTTTTATTTTCTACAAAGCCCTTTGGAATTGGACCAAGATATACAAGCTCGTAGTTATAGCCTGCTGCGTCTGATGAAGAAGAATTAGTCCAGGTAAAGGATTCTGTATTGGTATTCATAAAGCCGTAGGAATCCCAGTTCATGTTAATCTGGCGCGGTGGCTCAGGCGGAGTAAGGTCACGGTGATAAGAAATGGAAGCACTCTTTGACCAGTTTCCGGCCTTATCCTGAACACGTACCAGAAGATTATAGATACCGTCATCAGGAGCCTGAACGTTGATAGTCTTGATATTTGTAAAATACTGAACGCGCGCAGGAGGCTCAGAATTATTATCCTTGCCCCAGGTAAATGAGTAACCGTTTATACCCGATGAATCTTCGGGGAATACAATCTGAATGTAGACATTTTTTTCGCGGCTTCGTTTTCCTTCGCGGTAGGAAGAAGCGGCCAGTCTTGGCGGAGAAACCGTCGTATCAGGAAGAAGCACTGCCAGTACAGAAACCTTTTTGGTTACCTGCTGCCATACAAAATTAAGCTGAAGCGTACCGGAAGGCTTTTTTACAATGAGTGGAGAAACAAACATATTTGAATTTGAGTTTTCCAGAACAGTTATGTTTTCCCAGTCATTTCCGGCCTTTTGAGCCATATAGATAGATTCGGTACCGGTTCTTGTATCAAACCAAAGTGCATAAAGCTGGCCGTTATATTCAAAAAGAGAAGCTCGGTTGGAGTTACCCTTGTCAGAAATTTTTACTGAAGAACGAGGTGAAAGACCTGTGCTTGTAAGCTCGGCAGACCAGATTGCGGCACTCACACTTTCCATGCGTTCCCAGACCATATAAACCTTGGAATTATACAGATAAAGGTAAGGTCGCTGGTTCTGGAAAAGTGCAAAATCTCTTTTTTCATTATAGGCAAGAGAATCTCTGCCGGTTAATAATGAAGGAGTTGACCAGGATTTTCCGCCGTCGCTGGTAAAGGTGCTGTAAAGCTGGTAAGAAAGCCTGTTTGTAATCGAGGATGAATAATAGGCCTGGAATACAACCAGATCTCCGCCGAATGCATTTATCTGATATGGAACGAACGGGTTTCTCATACCGCGTGCAGGTTCAAACATGCGGAAATCTGTCCAGCGTTCGCCATCCTTTGATTCTGAATAATATATATAGAAAACATCATTCTGAGAGGCAGAGGTATAAAGCCTGTAGGTTCCGTCGCTCGAAGTATATACACGAGGCGCAATAAAGATGATGTCTGAATCTATATCTGTATGAGTAAAGCTGCGGCACTGGTTTTTGGATTTGTAAACCGAAACCTTCATCTTGTCCGAAAGTACGGTTACAAGAACACTTCCGTCGGCTCCCACAGTTGCAGAATAAATATCAGGAACATCACCCGAATACAAGAACGGCCCCGCAAATTTGAGGTTTTCTGTATAATGAGTATTGTCTGTATAGGTACGGCACGAAAGCCAGATACGGTTTTTCAAAGGCTCTACTTCCTGCCAGAAAATGTAGGAAGCATCCTTTGTATTGATTGTTACCGGGAACCTTGAATCACCGGATGTAAAAACCTTTGGATTTTCCCAATAATATTTTTCTGCGGCAAAAAGTCCGGAACCTGCACAGATAAAGATGACAATAAGGGCAAGGAGCTTTTTAAATTGAGAAAATATGCTTTTTTTGTTCTGCCACAAATTCATCATAATATATTCTACACTACAATTGAGATTTAATCTTGTTGTAAAGTTCCTCTACTTCCTTAAGCTTTATGTTATCAGGATTATTATTCAAAAGCCTTAACATATAGGTGTTGGCATCATCAATATTACCCACCTGATATGCTTTTTTGGCCTGGGTAAGCAGGTTCTGGTCGTCGCTTGAAAGTACGATGATTGAACTACTACCTATCTTTAATGAAATTCTATCCTTAAGATTTACGGCATCCCTGTTATTTGGATTAAGTCTGAGCGCTTCGTTAACTGTGTCCAGTGCCCTGTTAAGCTTGGTAACATCCGAGCCTGCACTGTTGAATTGATTTCTTGCCTGTGTTGTAAGTCTTGTTGAACGTGCGGCGGCGCTGTTGTCTACAGGTCTCTGGCGCATTCCAAGTTCAATTTCCAGGTTGTACAGTACATCCTTAAGGCCCTTATAATCTGGTACAAGGTTGTAATAGTCTGTAAGAGTATTATAAGCCTGAGCCATTGTATCTTTTTTGCGGCTCTGAGTAATTGCAGTCTGAACCTTCTGAGAGAATTCTGAATCAAACTTGGCAGGATCGCGCAGACGGTCAATCTTTAAGAGCAGGAGTGATGCTTCCTGGTTCAAAGGATATACAGTCTTAAACTTGTTAAGGTTTTCTACGGCAGATTCCAGTGCAGCTTCTGACTGAACCTGGTTACCCTGCTCCTTGAGTCTTGCACCTTCGTCATAATACTGATATGCAATGCTCAAAAGCTGAGACATTTCTGAATAAAGTGGATCTGAAGGAAGCAGTACACGACCGGTCTTCATAGAAACGGCTGTATTTACAAGCTCCAGGAAGTCTTCAAATTCAGGGTTCTTTTCGGTATGGGTTTCGGCCCACTTATTGATTGCGGCATTTATAAGGGTTTCTGAATCTTCGTAGCGGTCATAGTTCAAAGCCTCGCGGGCCTGTGTATACATTTCGCGCGATTCACGGATTACAATTTCGTTCTTTGCATCCATAATCCTTACACTGAGTGCAGAAACTGCCGAATCCGAAGAAGCTCGGAGCTTCTGGTCATCTGCAATTGCAAGGCTGTCTGAATATTTTTCACTTGCATCAAGAAGGAGTGCTTCGGCCTGTGCAAGGTCTCCCCTTTCGAGTGCAATTCTGGATTCTTCGAGAATTGAGTCTGCATAGCTCTTGTTGTAAGAAGCTTCTTCAAGCAAAAGTCTCTTGTCTTCCTGAGCCTGCATTGCCTTAAGGCGGTTAAGTTCAAGCTCTGTTTTCTTGCCCTGCATGTATTCAACGGCATTTGTTACAACCTGTACCAGTGCCTGGTTTGCAAGCCAGTCTTCGTGGGCATTAAGGTTTTGAGAAAGAATACCCTGCTTCTGGGTAAGGTCCTGACTATAGCTGTCGGAAAGTCCTGCAGAATGCTGGTACATAACGGCAGAAAGCTCAGGATAGTGATAAAGGCTTTCTTTTCCGGTTGAAGCAGAGCCCGCATATTCAAGCAGGGCCAGAGGATTACCGGCCATTTCGTCATAAATATTCTGAGGAATATGCTCGTCAAAGCCCGAAGAATAAACTTCTGCAAACCTTGTATAATCATTAACCTCTGAAACATAGTGATCTGAATCATCGGTATAGCTTTTTGTAATGATACTCCAGGAATCTGTCATGGCCTGTGCAGAAAGCTCAAACAGGCTGTCCAGGTATGCATTGTAAAGCTGAGTATGCTCTGTCCAGTCAGCAAAATCCTGAGGAAGCTTTGAAGAGTCGGCCCAGTCAAATGTTGCAATTGCAAGCTCACTCTTATTTCCAAGTATTGTATTCATGCGGAATACAGAATCAAAGAGTTCTCCAACAGCACTAGAAGAGGTTGAATTAAGCAGTCCCTGCTGGGTTTTCTGTTCCTTGCTGAAAAGCGAAGTTTTCTGCATAAGGTCTGCAGTAGCAGCTGCAAGTCCACGCTCGTAATCAATTGAAATATCGTAAAGCGGATAAGGCTCGTAAGGAGCAGCATCGTTTGTATCCAGAAGTGCGTATAAGCCGTTTATGCTTTTTCCAAGCTCGCCAAAGTGGTCAATTCCGGAAACAAATACAGCCTTGTCTGCAAGATGTTCATAATCTGCATCCTGTGCAAGAACATCCTCAGGAAAAGCCGCAATATATTCGTCAGAATGTTGTGTTACCATTTTGAGCACGGCTTCCTTAAGTCTTTCTACATTATCATTAAACCTGCAGTCTACGGCACCAAGGATTCCCGAATTTTTAGGAGTACTTACACCAAGCACAAATCGCTGGATGAACGGAAGATAAGAAGCATCGGTAATTTCAGGGTCAAGCTCTCTCTGGCGGGCATAAAGATCCTTGATATGCTGTCCGTCTGCAAAAATGGAATTACGGATCTGGGCATATCTTGTATAAGTCTGCTTCAAGATTGGGAGCAGCACATTGGCAGTCTGATAGTCGTCATTATTAACCGCCTTTAAGAACTGCTGAGTAATATCATCAAACTCCTTGATAAGCGCAGGCTCTTCAATCTTTAAAATATTTTCATCAAGCGAAGCAACAATAGCCTCGGAATCTTCTACCATCTGAGGCACGGTAGTTTCAAAGGAATCGTAATATTCATCCTTGTAAATATCAAAACCGTCTGCCCTGACCCTTGCAATGGCCGCAGAATACTGACCCGCAGAAGAAAGATTTGATGACTGCTCAAGAATACTGTTGTAAAGGAATGCGTAATACTTGAAAAGGTGCATTTCCTCAAGCATATCAATCATCCTTTTGATTTCATCAGGCGGGTTCTTTTCCAGACGACGCATCTGAAGAATAATCTTGGCAGGAGTTTCGTGGTCTTCCGGATTGTCTGTACTGGACTTAATGGCTTTTTCTGCAAGAACCGAATACTGCTTACGGCGGTTCATGATAATTCTTATGAGCCTTTGTGCATTGTCAAAATAGTCCGGCTTTTTTTCGATGTAGAGATTAAGCTGACGCAAAGCTTCGGAATAGTCAGTCTGCCTTATGAGTCGTTCAATTTCGAATAAAGACATTACCTCCCCACCATTGTCATCATGCTCAATCTCGTCTACAATTTGAGCAGAAAGAGGTGATATTGCGAGGAAAGCCAGTAATGTCAGAAAAAGGCGGAATCTCCGTTTCATCGTCTTTTTACCATTATATTATATTTTCGGTATTTCTTCTTATATATAAGAGAAAAAAAACCGACAATATAGTAGTATTTTACAAAAGAATTAAATGAAAAACAGCAGATTTTGTATTTTTATCTTAAATATCCTCTTTTTTGCCGCAAATTCGGGTCTTTTTGCACTGGATTATTCTGCTGTAGACACCGCACTTACCGAAATTGGTTATTTTGACAGCAGCAAGAACGAAGGTATGACTTCTTTCCGTTCCCTGCTCATTCCAATAGGCGGCCGCCCCGAAAGCCTTGGCTCCGCCTACACAGGCCTTTGCGACGACGCAGGCTATATCAACTTTAACGCGGCCGCCAGCTGCCTCCTTACAGACACACAGGCATCTGCTTTCCACAACTCGTGGATTGCCGATTCCAAATTTGACACAGTTGTCTACACTACCCGCATAGATAACATGGGCATTGGTTTTCAGGCAGGCTGTCTTTATCTGCCGTTCTCTGAATACAATATGTTCGGCGAACGCGTAAACGCAGGCTATTATTCTGAAACAAATATTGCAGCAAATATTTCGTATAACTTCCTTGCAGGCTATGACTTTAAAGGACTGGCAATCGGTGCAACAATAAAATCTGCATTCCGCAGCGTGCCTGATTACACAGATAATGATACAGATGCAATCAAATCCTTTTCGGGACTCGCTCAGTCCGGTCTTGGTATAATGGCCGACATTGGAATTATGATGCAGTTTAACTTCCTTAAGTTCTTTGCATCCAGAACACCTAACGTAAGGATTGGTATTTCTGCACAGAATCTTGGTGTGGCTCTTACCGGTCTTGGAAGCTCAAGCGGAATCAAGCTTGACGACCCGCTTCCAACCTTCTTTGCTGCAGGCATTTCGTGTCAGTTCCTGCCAATTATTACTGCTACCTTTGATATTAAACAGCCGGTTAATCTTTTGGCACCTGGTGACTACCAGATGTTCTCGGTTAGTGCCGGTGCAATCCTTGCATTTACAAAAACCTTTAGTCTGCTTGTAGGAGCAGAATTAAAGGGTGGTAACCCAAGATTCTCAGTCGGCTCGGAGCTGCAGCTTTCTAAATCACGAATTAACTTTAACTATACACTCGACCTTACAAGTTCCTTCAGCCCTGTAAACAGAATAAGTCTTTCGGCAAAAGTACTTTTGGGAGACCGCGGACGTGCAGAACGCCAGAAGGTTATAGACGAGCTTTATTCTCAGGCGCTTGAATACTATGCAAATTCTGAATGGGAAAAAGCTATCGAAACCTGGGAAGCAATCCTCAAGCTTAACAAAAGATACGATCCTGCAATAATTGGAATTGAAAGTGCGCGCGCTCAGATAGAAATGTACGAGAAGGTTCGCGAAAGCATGTTCTTTGCAGAGTAATTCTGCAAATCCTATTTTTTCTTAGAGAATACCTTGTAATTAATCCACGGAAAAAGACAGTCCTGATTTTCCAGAGTGGTAAGCCATTCTGTACTTACTGTATTTGAACCGAGTGCGTCAAAAACAGAGGTAAATGCATTTATTGAAAAACGGAATCTTTCGTCGGCAAAGGCTGAATCGTCATTTGCATCAATCATTTTGGCAAGAGAGCTGGACTGTGCAAGAAGAAGCTCTACCGAACCGATGTTCAAAAGTCTTGTCTTAAGACCTGTATCGCTTGGGAAACGTTCTGCAAGGTCTATCATGCGTTCTGTTGCCTTGCGTACATATCTCATCATCCAGCAGTTTTTGCTTGAAAGAAGGTTTTCTCCATAACCGTTACCGGCTCCTGCAGAATAATAAGGAACAATTTTGTCCAGGGCAAACGGCTTGGTTACCATCTTTTTGCAGAAGGCAAGCTCAAGTCCGGCCTCCCCTGCTTTTCTGATTACATTTTCAAGCCAGCTAAGATATTCTGACCACTGGCGGCGGATTACGTTTTCATCAAACACGCATACAGAGTTTACAAAGCTTACATCCTTAGAACAGTCTGCTGCCTTTGAAAGACATTCGTTGCGGTTATCAATAAAAGCCTGTGCGTCCTCTTGTGCCTGCTGCAAAGCTGCCTTTTCGTCATAAGAAACAGAATCACTTTCGGCAAAATCTTTTTTCCAGTATTTATAGCCGGTTGGACAGCGGGCAGATTTTTCTTCCAGGACAGGGGCAAGTCTTTTTGGTTCAAGCTCAAAGCCAATGTCGCGGTTTTCGTTTCTGTATACGCTTGCACTCAAGTAGCCTTCTTCATTTTCTACCAGCTCTTTAACAACAGGATCTGCAGTAAAAAGCATGAGAGAATTTTCTGTGCGTACAGGATGGAAAATTCCGTTTGCAGGAATATTATCTGTAAGAAGCACGCTGCGTGCATTGAGTATGGTATATGAATAGCCGTAAGCGCGGATGATTTTTTCAACTCCGGGAGAATAGCCGAATTCAGGAAGATAAAAGCCGTCCGGAATTTCGCCAAAGCATTTTTTGTAGGATTGAAGTCCAATTTCAATCTGTGCAGAAATTGCTTCCGGTAAATCGCAGTAATGAGGGAAGAACATTTCGGTAGCACAGGTTGCAAGAATTTCTATAATTCCCTTCTGCTGGTATTCGGCAAAGCTTGCAATGATGTTTGATTTATATTTCTGGGTAAAATCATTTTTAAGGCTTTTATATTTTTCTATTGTGCGCTCAACAATCGCAGTTGCCTTTTTATCTTCCTTGTTTCTGTTAAGTTCTTTTTTACCAAGTGCAATGCGCTTGTCCAGAAAATCTACATAAAGCTCCTGAATCACAGGATTTTCCAGCATTGAACAAAGCACTGGAGGAAGCACCAAACCAAGCTTAAATTCTACACCGTCTTTTTCGAGGCGTTCAAACATATTAAGCAAAGGTATATAAGATTCTGATACTGATTCAAAAAGATTGTTAAGTCTGGAAGCATTGTGACTTATGCAGTCATCGTTTCCGGTTCTTATAAAATCATGATAGGTTTTTATTATCAATACTAGTTTTTTAATCATGCTGTTTTCCCCAATCAACTGAACGACTGCCTGTAATTTTTATACTGATCCATAAGAATTTCTTCTATTCCGGAAAGCTTTGCAATTTCAGAAAAATCGGTCTTTACACCCGGTTCAAAATTTTCAACAAAGGCAGAATTTTCAGGAAGAGAAACAACAGGCGAAAAAGCAAGCACTTCTCTTGTACTTCCGCTTGAATAAACAAGCTCTATCCTGATATTCTTTTTTCCGGCAGGAATAAGCAGGTACTGTTCATTCACACCATAAGCTATATCAATTTCAAAGGATTCTACAGGAGCAAGATCGTTTTGAGATTCTAAAATGCACACCCTTAAAGCAAGTGAATAATCATGAAGGGCTTTTAACATAGAAAGGTCTGTTTCGCTAATATCCCAGAAGACAAAAGCCCATACAGGACTGCGCAATACACACGAAATTTGTGTTTCGTTATAAGATTTTGGAAGATTTGTATTGTTTGTACCGGCGTCATCGGAAGAAATATGCATTGTAACCTGGCTGTCCTGCTTAAATTCTTCAACAATTTCAAGGAGTTCCGTAATAAGAAAACGTCTGTCCAGATCTTCCGGTACATCTACGCCATATTCGTCTGCAAGTTTTACCAAATCCGAAAAAGAAAGCGTTTCCAGATACGCACGGTTTATTTTCTCATCTTCCATAAGCAAATATAATCTTAAAAAACGGGTTATTAGTCAATATATACACCCGCTTATTTTCCAAATAATATAATTGTTGCCATATAGAACAGTATCTATTAAAACAGGCACTTATAGAAAAAAGCATGCGAAGACTTATAATCTCATCTGTGGCACGAGGGAACAAAACGGGGGGCAAAATGACTCTGTCTGTTGATGCCGCGCAGCGGCAGTCAATAGTTCCATTGCAACAGACAGCGTCAAGCGCGATATCGCGCGCTTTTGACCACCGTTTTGTGACCGGGAGCCACTTGTAGATTGATTCCCTGCGAGTGCATTTTTTTTATTATTTGATTTTTTTTATAAAGTCGCATGTTTATATGTCGATAATTTAAATAGGTGGCACAATACGGGTGAATTTGTTGACATCCAGGCACCTGTTGCCTGCCCTAATATTTTGTTTACTTTTTAAAAGATGAAAGGCGTGTGAGGTCTTTCATCTTTTTTTTTTGCGTGTTTATGCTATAATAAACGCCACAGGAGCAAAAAATGGTATTTGACAGACCTAAATATAAGCAGTTTGCATTACAGCAGCTTAATGGAAGATGGAAGACAGCAGTTCTGGGCACTCTCATCTGCCTTGCAATAGGCATGGTTTTTTCCATCCCTGAATCACAGTTTTCTTATTCTTACGAAGATTTGCAGAATCTTGCAGGCATGAGCCTTGAACAGATGATGGAATATTTTGGCATGACCAGAACAACCGCTGTTCTTCAGTTTCTTTTTTCAGTAATAAGTCAGCTGGTTTCTTTTATCATAAACATTGCCCTTGCACACCTTTGGCTGGTTTATTCACGCTCGCCTGATCCTGTTTCGCTCAAGGTTTTGTTCGAAGGCTTTAACAAATGGGGCCGCGGTATTCTTGCAGGCTTGTGGCAGCTTTTGTGGCTTATAATCTGGGGACTTTTATGCTGCGTAATCTTTATTGCAGTGGCTTTTCCTTTTGCGTTTATCATAAAAAGTTCAGAAGCGTTTATTTCTATTTCTCCCCTGCTCTTTATAATCTGCTGTATTCCGTTACTTATTAAATCCATTGAATACTCTCACCTGTTTTATCTGGTTGCAGAATTCCCTGAGCTTGGCATTCGAAAGGCTTTGACAATAAGCAAGCTCATCACAAAGGGACACAGAATGGAAATCTTTATTACATACCTTACATTCATTGGCTGGGTAATTGTCGGAATAGTAACTTTCTTTATTGGCTTTTTGTGGATTTCTCCTTATCTAAACATGACCTACATAAATATTTATCACGCACTTTTAAAGGATGCGCTTGAAACAGGTAAAGTACTTCCGGAGGATTTAAACTGATGACTAAAAATGCAAAATCCGGAATTACAGTTTTTATTATAATTATCCTGATTGCCGCAGGCTGTATAGGTTATTCAATTTATGAAAACAAAAAAATTGAATCCAAGCTTTCTTATTATAACAATGCAACCGGTAACCCCAGCGGAGTTTCTTCTGAAACTGCAGTAAAGGACAAGAGCGCAGGAAAAGAATATATTGCGGCACTTTATGTAGAAGGAACTATAGAGGATGAAAATTCTACCTACAACCAGAAGTGGCTGCTTTCTACAATAAATAAGCTTACAAACGACCATAATAATATTGCCATTGCACTTTATGTAAATTCTCCAGGCGGCGGCGTTTACCAGGCAGATGAAGTTTACCTTGCACTTCAGGCATACAAGCGTCAGGACAAAAAGCTTTATGTTTTTATGGGGCCTATGGCTGCTTCCGGCGGTTATTACATTTCGTGTCCGGCAGATAAGATTTTTGCAAACAGAAATACATTGACCGGTTCCATTGGTGTAATTGCCGGCCAGCTGATTGACGCCACCGAGCTTTTGGATAATGTCGGTGTAAAAATTGAAGCAATTCATTCGGGACGCAACAAGCTTATGGGAAACTTCTACGAGCCTGCTACAGATGAACAGAGAAAAATTCTTCAGTCGGTTTCGGATGAATGTTATGACCAGTTTGTTTCCATTGTTGCAGAAGGACGAAGCATTCCTGTTGCAAAGGTCCGCGAGCTTGCTGACGGAAGAATTTATACCGCAGCCCAGGCTTTAAAGCTTAACCTTATAGATCAGATTGGTAACTGGGACGGAATGATTAGTGAACTTAGAAATGAACTTTCTGATCCTGCCTGCAAGGTTGTTACCTTCCATTATGAACACAAGCAGACTTTCCGCGAATCTCTGTTAGGTATGTTCAGTAATATTAAAAACCAGGAAGCAGCCGCAAAGCTTGGCCTTCCTCGTTCTGTAATGGATGATTTACAGGGCTTTAATACTTACCCCGCCTATTTATACAGATAACTGCATTACATACACAGTTGCCTTTTTTCCGTTTACCAGGGTATGAAGCGATTTTTGAATTGCAATACCCTGTGATGCGGCGGCAGCCTCAAGTTCTGCAGTGCGTGCAGACAAAACTGTCATAGTACCGTCTTTTTTGAGCACACGTTTAAAAGAAACAAACATCTTATTGTAAAAGTCATTTATATCCGGAATATTTTCCCAAAGTCCCCATGGCGGGTCAGTTATGATTGCGTCCAGACTGGCGTCCGATATTTGAGGAAGTTCAAAAGCATCAGTCTGTCTGATATCAACCTGCGGTCCTTGAGCTTTCTGCGGTCCCTGAGCCTGTCGAAGGGCCCCCTGCTTCAATCTCTCTATTTTTTCCTCATTAATATCACTTGCATAAATCTTTTGGCAATTAAACTTTTTTCCAAGCTGAACCGGAATTGAACCGAATCCGCAGAAAGGGTCTGCAACAAGGGATTGTGGTTTAAGATTTGCAAAACAACACATAAGATAGGCAATTTCGGGTCTGAGTTCGCCTTGATTCAAGTTTTTTTCTGTAAACTCGCGCTTTGATATAAGTTCTCCACAGAATGCAAAGCCTTCGCGCCTTATGCAAAACCAGATTTCATTTGTTGGCGAAAGCCTGTCCAGCTGCAGCTTTGAATTTCTGAGAACATATTCTTCTACCCGGCGTGTAATATTCTTATCTACCTTGGCAAACTGATTTTCCTGCTGAAACCTTACCCTGAAGCTTCCCTTATTCACCAGAAAATAAGATTTAGAACTGCACACCGCCCCCACCAGCGAAGGAAAATTAAGCCCCTTCCCTTTCATAGTCTTGAGCACAAAAAATGTATTATTAAAATAAGTAATTTTTTCCAGCTGATGTGAATCCCCGTCAAATTTATAATGAACAAGCCCGTCATAAAGGTTGAGGATTTTGATATTAGAAAAACGTTTTTCCAGGTCTGTTTTTACAACCTCAGAGAAACCGGTTATAAATGTAGAAATGAATTCTGCCATGGTTAGTTTGATTATAGATTAGGGTATAGGTAATAGTAAAGGGGTGTCAGGTTCCCGGTACCAGAGTTGGCTTCTGTACTATAAATATTCAAAGATAATATGGTGGCGCGAAGGAACAAAACGGGTGGCAAAATGACTCTGACTGTTGATGCCGCGCGAGCGGCATTTAATAGTTCCACTACAACAGTCAGCGTCAAGCGGGCTAGCCCGCGCTTTTGACACCCGTTTTGTGACTGGGAGCCACTTTTTATCTATTTATATTTATAATACACAAGTCCTGAAAGCCTGTTTTCTAAACTCCAAACCGACTAGACATACAACATAAAAATCCCTATAATAATAAATTACACGCTATATGTTTAAAGAGAGTTTTTGTAACTCCAGGAGGAAAATTGGCATACGTGAATAACACAAACAACAAAGGTGGACAGAGAATTAACGAAATGATTCGCGTCCGTGAGGTTCGTCTTATCGATGACGAGGGAAATCAGCTGGGCATTGTTGCAACGCAGGAAGCCCTTAACATGGCTAAAGACAAAGACTTGGACCTTGTTGAAGTTTCACCTAATGCTAACCCGCCGGTTTGCAAAATACTTGATTATGGCAAATACCGATTCGAACAGGAAAAAAAGCTCCGTGACGCCAAGAAGAATCAGAAGGTATTGAAGCTTAAGGAAATCCGCATGCAGCCGAAAATCGGCTCCGGAGATCTGGATACTAAGGCCAAACATATACAGGAATTTCTGGACGAGGGTGACAAGGTTAAAGTCACAATCCGTTTCCGCGGACGTGAACTTGCTCACACAGAGCTCGGCTTTGAAGTTCTGAATGAGGTGCTAAAGCGACTTACCTCGGCGTACAACATCG
>JAFZOJ010000030.1 GCA_017550685.1 Treponema sp.
TCGCTCTTGCGCGAGGCAGAAAAAATGAATGATGACAGGCCTAAAAAAAGGCGGGCCAGGGGAGGCGGACTCCTTGGTGGCCTGCTTACCAAGCTGATTATTATTCTTTTTCTGCTTATTGTGCTGTTGGGAGGCGGTTACTATGCCCTTACAAAGAGGATTACTCCTCAAACAGAGGTAAACATTGCGGTTGTAATGAACCAGCTTTCTTTTTGTCAGGAGCTTGTAACGGCAAAGTATCATTACAGCGATGTTATTGCAATAAAAAAGTCCAGGGCACTTTCAAAGAGTCACAGCATTATAAAATATTCCGGTTTGATAAGAATAGGAATTGCAGATATTACTAAAAGTGATATAGATCTTTATAACGAAGGCAAGTCTGTAAGGATAAAAATTCCCGAAATTGAAATTTTAGGAAACGAAATAACTTCGCAGGAAGTTTTTGACGAGTCCCACAGCATTTTTGTCCCGATTACGCTGGATGAAGTGTTTGCCGAAATAGAAAAAACTAAAGACAAAACCCTGGAAGAACTGATTACCGACGAAGTTATGGAAGAAGCCCGCGAAAACGCCCGTAAGGTTATTCAGCAGATTATGCTCACAGCCGGTTTTGAGGAAGTAGCTGTTCTTTAATTAACTACGATTACGGATGCGCTTCGGCCATCCAGCGTGTAGGCTTTATCCGGATTTGTGTTGTCTAAAATCGGCGTAAGCCCTATATAATAGTTATAGTAATATTTTCCCGTAGGCAGCGGCAGACTAAGCTCGTAAAAGCCCGGAGAAGTTTCTTTAAGCTCGTAAATCCATGGGTCCCAGTTGGTAAAGCTTCCCGCAAGATGAAGATCCAGGCCTGATTCGCCCTTATAGATAAAGCGCACGGCATCATCCTTGGTCTGTTCTGTATATTCATAGATTTTTCCAAGATTATTTACACGTGAAAAATAAAGATTTACGCTGTCATCATAGACTTTGTCCGGATTTAACGGATCTGTACTCCACAATCCGTCCATAATGAGCCTGTAACGAATGCTTTCAATCTTGTGCTTGCGTTCATAACAGTAGAACATATGCTGCGGAGTTTTATTTCCATCCTCATCTATGCGCATGAGTATCTGGAACGGATGAATAGTCTGATAGTTTTCAAAATCAAATGCAATTCCGACATTTCTGTGGTCTGTTCCTGCAGTAAAGATTATATAATCTTCAGTAATGACAGGCGCCCCAGGTTCATCAATTTCATGAATGAGTTTATCCAGCTCGTACGGCTGGTAAATAATTTCTTTTTCCTTAGAAAATGCATTTTGAATGCCTGTAAACATAATGAGGCATCCAAGCACAGCGAAAAATTTACACTTCTTCATACAAACACTATCGGCATAAAAAAAAAATTGTTTATATAAAAAAATAGCTCCCGGTCACAAAACGGGTGTCAAAAGCGCGGGCTAGCCCGCTTGACGCTGACTGTTGTAGTGGAACTATTAAATGCCGCTCTCGCGGCATCAACAGTCAGAGTCATTTTGCCACCCGTTTTGTTCCCTCGCGATATTTTTTTACATTGGAAATTTTATATGAAGAAAGTTGTTTTTTTCCTTAAGTAGTTACCTTTTTTTTCCGTACATATAAGAAGAGTAGTATACTTGTATTTTGGTGGATATAAGGGGTAAAATAAAAAGGTATGCCAGGCTTAAGTCAACTCAAACAATTCAACAAAGATATTCAGTCTCTTGGTGACGAAATCACATTACGTGCAACTCGTGGGGAAAAACCAGTAGTTGTTCCTATTCCAAAAGGAATTACGGTAGAGGATGATTCCGAAGACTTTGTTCTTGGAATGCCGGATAATCCACGCATTGCTGACAATTCTAATGTTGACGAAGACCTTTCAGAAATAACAGGTATTTCCTCTGGCAAAACAAGTTCCTCATCTGGCGAGGAGCAGGCCCCTTCTTTTGAAGCACCGGATATGTCATCACTGCTCGCTCCTGTAGATCTGGGTGGTGGAGCTCCCGGAGAAGAAGCAATGCCGGATTTGTCTCAGTTTATGGACGAACCGGAAGAAGAAGAGCAGCAGATTGTAGAAGAAGAACCGGAAGAAATTTCGGTAGCAGATATGGGCCTTGAGGCTCTCCTGGCAGGTGCCGGTTTTGATGGTTCAGAAGGAACTGGAGAAGAACCTGAGCCGGAACCGGAAATCAGCGAAGAAGTACCGCTGGAAGAAGAACCTGCACCGGAACCGGAAGCTTTTGAAGAATCAATTCCTTCAGAACCGGACCCATTTGCCGTACCGGATCCTTTTGCAGACGAAGCACCGGCTGCCCCTGCAGAACCAGCATCGGATCCATTTGCAATACCTGATCCTTTTGCAGAAGCAGAGCCTGTACCGGATGCAGATGCCTTTACAGAAGCAGAACCTATAGAAGAACCTGCTGCTTTGGACGAGGCAGAACCTCTTGAAGATGCAGAACCATTAGAAGATATAGAACCGCTCGAAGATGTAGAATCTCTGGGAGAACCGGAAGCGCTTGACCAGGCAGAATCCTTTGATGATGCACTGGAGCCAATGGAAAGCTTTGACGAACCTGCTTCGACCGAAGGCATGAACAGCTTTGATGAACCGGCCCCTGCCGGAGATATGGACAGCTTTGACGAGCCGGCTGCCGTAGAAGGTTTGGATTCATTCGATGAGCCGGCCCCTGCGGGAGACATGGACAGCTTTGACGATCCTGCCGCAGCAGAAGATCTGGGCGCTTTTGATGAAGCCGCTCCAGAAGGAGACCTTGATTCCCTCGACGAACCTGCTCCTATGGAAGACCTTGATTCTCTTGACGAACCGGCCCCTGTTGAAGATATTGACTCTCTTGATGAATCTACTTCTATGGAAGAAGGAGCAGAACCTTCTGTTTCTGACCTGTTTGATGCAGGCGATGTAGAGCTTCCGGATATGAACTCTACTATGGAAGATATTCCTGATTTTGACGCCGGCGACCAGGGTGGAGAAGAAAGCTTTGGCGCAGACGACTTTGCTGCAGACGACTTTGCTGCAGACGGAGAAGCCGATGCAGATATGGATTTTGAAACAGAAGAATCCGGTCCTATAGAAACCTTTGATACTTCTGCCATGGATGACATGGATTTTGGAATCCAGGATACAGATGCACAGCTCAGTTCTTCAGAAGACGGCCACGACTTTGAGTTTGATTCAGGTAATATCAGCATGGAGGGTTCTGACTTTGAAATTCCGGGATTCTCCGATGTTCAGAGTGCACCTGCAGTTCCAAAAGCTTCTAAAAAGACTAAGGGACTTGATGAACCTGACTTTAGCGGTGCGCTTCCTGGAAAAGAGCTTCCTCCTAATACACTCAGCGACGAACAGTACAAGCAGTTCCTTAAGAATCTTAACGAATATCCTCTGAACGTACGTCTTGCTTTTGAAGACCTTATTGTTCAGGATGAATTTACAGACGATGCAGAATTTGAGATTATAGAAAAAATCCTCAAAAAAGCTCCTGCACGTCAGGTTGCATCTACCCTCGAAAAGATGCTGGATACCTCAATTCCGGTACCACGCGACTTTGAACACAGAACTGCAGAAGAATACGAAGCCTATAAAAAATCTCTTTCATATCAGCTGCGCAATAAAATCCTTCCTGGACTTTTGTGTGCAATTCTCCTTGCCTTTGTTTCATGGGGACTGTTTGAATTCAGCAAGAACTGCATCGTAATTCCGGCTCAGGCTTCACGTCTGTACAAGCAGGGTTATATTCTCCTGCAGTCAGATGAATATGTTCAGGCTCAGATTAAGTTTGATGCCGCCGCCGAAAAGCAGATGAAGAAAAAATGGTTCTTTAAGTATGCCCGCGGCTACAGGGAACACAAACAGTATCAGCGTGCAGCAGATATATATGGAAAGATTTTAGTATATTTTAATCACGATAAGCAGGCCGGACTTGAATATGCCGGTATGGAGCTTAATGATCTTGCCAACTACGAAAAGGCAGAAGAAATAACAAGACGCGAAATTCTGGACTATCATGTAAATGATGCAGACGGAATCCTTATGCTCGGCGATATCTTCCTTGAGTGGGGTACCGAAAAAGATCCTTCAAAGCTGGACCTTGCAAAGGAACAGTACATGAATCTTATTCAGCTTTACAAGGCAAACGACCTGTATAACTCAAGACTCATGCGCTACTACATCAGAAGCGATAATTTCCAGCAGGTTCTTAACTACCGCAAGATGTTTGAATCACAGAAGAAGTGCGAAATTGGTGCAGAAGACTGGACAGAGCTTGGAGGCTATCTCCTCAGCAAGCTCTACGGACCAATTGCTCCTTCAGAAGAATATCTCCGCTACGAAATTGAAGGACTGCTTAAGCTGCTTATCAAGGCTACCGGAATGGATGAAACAAATCCTATAGCCTGGTACAACCTTGGAAACTACTATGTTCAGACAAATGACAGCATAAACAATATTGATTATTCCCTCAAAAAGGCTCTGGAATGCTTTAACAAGGCTCCTCAGCTTAAAAAGCGTGATATTTACAAGTATATAGATACTTACCGTCTCCTTGGCGAAAACTACCTGCTCACCAAAGATTATCTTCAGGCTCAGGAACAGTTTACAAACGGTATTACACTGTATACAACAGAAAAAGAAAATGCCGGATTTGAAGGAAACGAAGACATTGGTCTTCTTTATTCAGACCTTGCAAATATCAACTATACTATAGCCGGAGATTACGATTCTGCTTCCAAGAATTACAAGAATGCTGTTGCTCTTGGTTATGATAATCCACGCATCCGCTACAGACTTGGATATATAAGCTATATGTCTAAGAATTATCTGGAAGCCCTTGGTTCATTCATGAAGGCCGGAGAAGCAAACAACAAGGAACGCAACCTGCTGCTTGCAATGGCTAACACCTTGAGCCTGCGTAATGATGACTATGCTGCAGAAGGCTACTACGAACAGCTTATCTCTCGTCTTGATAACGAAATTGCCGACAGGGGAGGCACAGTATTCCCTCAGTCAGAGGCTGCAGGTTATGACCTTGTAACAACCTATCTTTATGCTGCAAATAACTATGGTGTTACACTGTACCGCCTTGCCAAGAGAACCGGAAACAGCCAGAAGAACGCACAGGCTATCGTACAGTTCCAGCAGTCACTGCGTGCATGGGATTCTCTTACACGTAACCAGAAGACACTTGTTCGTCTTGACGGAAGCAATCTGGCTCAGGAAAACATCAAATACATGACACATCCTGTTTCAGAATTTGAACCGGCAATCTATCTTGATATACCAAAGAACCTGACGGAATATGAAGGACTCTAAAACAATTCTTAAGGAGCTGTTCAGAAAATCAATTCACATCTGCAGCTCCGCAGTTCCTTTTTTACTGGCCTCGTACTACTGGTATACCATCTACGGTCTTTTAATCATAGTTTCCATCTATTATTTATGCGAAATTGCAAGACTGGAAGGACATCCTGTCCTGCTTATTTCCCTGATTACAGAAACTGCTTCCCGCCAGCGTGATGAATATAAATTTGTCTTAGGTCCTGTTACCCTTGTTCTGGGAATTGTTTTTGCAGCTCTTGTACTGCCACCCGAATACGCAGCCGTTGGAATTTTTGCACTTGCCTTTGGAGACGGACTTGCAAGCCTTGTAGGAAAAATCTTTGGAAGAATAAAAATACCTTTTACCGGCGGAAAAACCCTGGAAGGCAGCCTTGCCTGTTTTACAGCCGTGTTCATTTCTACACTTTGCGCAACAAAAAATATACTGATAAGTCTGGCAGTTGCCTTTACTGCAATGTTTATAGAAGTAATGCCGCTTGGAGACTGGGATAATATGCTTATTCCGACAATTACCGGCGGTGTGTGCTGGCTCTTAGTTTAGACATCATTCCACAGATACTGCTTGTGCAGCTCTTTAAGATACATAATGTTACCTGTCAAAAGAAAAACAAAGGACAGGATAAGCTTTAAGATGTTTGTGCAGTTAAGCAGAATAATGGTTCCCGTACAGATTAATGCAAGTCCTATAGTTGTAAGCTGGGTATAATATCTTGATTTGTTGTTAAAGAATAAGGCAATAAGGGTAGCAAGCAGTATAAGCATAGAAGAAATTCTTATTACGTTACGGAAGCTGTAATCTACTTCAAAATTGATGCAGATGTTTGCCGTATTAAGCGGAATAATCTGCGAAAAGAAAATGCAGCCCAAAAGCAGTATGAAAATGTTTTTTTCCAGATCCTGGCGCTGGTCAACGCTGCTTTTTGCAACCGAAAAGAAAAGCGAAACCGGAACAAGAAGCTTGGAGAACAAAACCGTATTCCCGCAGAAAATAAGAAGATTTGAATAAGTGTTTGCCATGCTGAAAAGCAGAATCCAGATTCTGAAGGAATTGGTAAGCAGGGCTACAAGAAACAGGAAAAAGAAGGAAATATCTGTAGCCTGGGTTTTTTCAAATACGCGGTAAAGCATAAAGCTTGTAATGCACACATAAATAATCTGAAAAAACAGCGAAATAAGGACAATAAGCGGATTGTCCTGAGTAATAAGATTTTTACCGGTAAGGGCCGATGCATCAGGCATAAGCAGATAAGGATATTTGTACAGAGAAATAAGCAGGATAGCAACATTCACAGCCAGAAAGAACAGTGAAAAAAAGAAAAGCGAAATATTCAGCCTGTTACGGGTTTTTATGGTCATACTCAAATATTATCGGGTTAAGAAATAATAGTAAAGACTTAAAAAAATAAACCGACAATTAAACTGAAACCTTTTATTTACTTGAACTTTTGGGAGGATCAGGGAAAATGAAGAAAACTGTAATTTTTACAATGGCACTCTTCCTTTTTGGAGCAGTTCTTAATGCCGGTGATGTAGCATCTTTTGTGGACAAAGGTTTTTCCGAAGATGGAAAATACTATGTATTTGGTCAATATGGACGTACAGACAAAAAATATCAGGGCTGGGCAGAAATTTACCAGGTAGATATTGCTGCAAACGACTGGGTAGACGGTGGTGTATTCAAGATTAAACCTACAGCCGTAACTGCAGACAAGGCCGGTGTAGAGGTTTACGAGGCACTTGAAGGCAAGAATTATTATTATCTTAGAGATCTTAAGTGCAAGCCTGCTAATCCGGATCACGTGCTTTATATTCTTGATGATGTAAATAAGAGCGGAACAGACGAAATTGTATTTACAGACTTCAATAATTCAACTGTAGATGCTCCCGACACATATCATATTCAGCTGGTTCCGACAATCAACGGAAAAGGCAAGAACGTAAAATCTTCATTCTATATCTGGGTAGAAAAAAAGGATTCGGAAGGAAGAACAATTTCCAAGACAAAGGTTGGAAGTCCTGATGTTGTTCGTTCAGGAATAAGCAACTACAAGATTGAGCGCATTATGTGCGACCCAAGCCAGAAGAACTTTATCTTTGTAGTAGAAAAGATTCAGGAAGACGATACAGGAATTTCCATCAGATATATGGTGGAGGCTGCTAAAATAGAGTAATCAGTTTTTGCGGCTTAAAACCTCTGATAATTCAAAAAATCAAAAATTTTTTGAAAAAAAATCAACAAAACGGGCTTATTTTTGTAATAAGTCCGTTTTTTTTTCTATACTATATATAGATTTTTTATCAGAGGTAACAAATGATTAATTCAAAGCTTAGACAGCTGCTTGTTGTGGCGGGGGAGTCTGTCCTCCTGGCCGGTATAACCATTGCCTCAGTAATCCCTGTTTCCTGTAAAATTACCGAGCAGGGCATAAAGATTTTGAGCGGAGATTATACTGCGCCGGTATTAAATTCCTTTACGGTTAAGGATGAATATTCCATACAGCTTGAGTTTTCCGAAAAGGTTGGAGTTGACGGCTGTGTTGTGGCCAGGGCAGAGGAGGAACTGTTTGATTCCGAAGAGCATTCTTCTACGCTGGACCTGTCTCCGGCTCTGGAAAATGCGTCGGGAGTTTATGGTTCGGTGCCCTGTTCTGTTTCGGTTGATGAAAGCGGATGCATAGTAACGGTACGCTGTGATAATCAGATGGAAATTGGCCAGACCTACGAGTTTTATTCAAAGATTAGTGACTCTGCAGGAAACACACTTACTCTTGTAATTCCTTTTTCCGGGTTTAATGCACGGGTGCCCCAGCTTTTGCTTACAGAAATTCAGTCCGAAAGCTGCGACCAGAATAAAACGGAATCCAACGCCGGCATATACCGTAATGAATTTGTAGAAATCCTGGTACTCAAGGGCGGAAACCTTGCGGGGCTTGAGCTGTGCAGCGGCTACGACGGAGATACCAAAAAGTATGTTTTTCCTGCTATTGATGTTCAGGCGGGAGAAGTTTTTGTAGTGCATATGCGTAAGCGCGGCGAAGGCTGTATAAGCGAAGTAACCGATAATCTGGATCAGGCTTTTGCTTCTTATACCGGCAGTCAGGTGCGCGATTTATGGACCGATGTAGAAACGACAACACTTGGAAACAAAACCGACGTAATAATCCTAAGGAACCGTGCAGACGGAAAGCTTTTGGATGCGGTTATGTACAGAGCCTCTAATATAGAAGCCTGGACCAAAACAATGATTGAGTATTCCCAGCTGGTAGACGAAAGCAAAATCTATGATTCGGGGGATACGGACAATGCCTTTGTAACCGACGGACTTACCAAAACCAAAACCTTCGGGCGTATGGGTGCCGCAGAGCTTCAGCAAAAGGTCTTGAACGGAGAAGCAGTTGAGTATCCTGTTGCGTCAGGGCCTTTGGCGTGGGAGCTTCTTCCTGAGCCGTCGCCTGGTACACTTTAAAAAAAGGATTTTTTGTGGTACATTTCCCGTATGGTAGAATTATTAGCTCCTGCGGGAAATATAGAATCTCTTGATGCTGCAATCGGCGAAGGTGCAGATGCCGTATATCTTGGGCTTAAAAGCTTTAATGCCCGTATGCGTACAACCAACTTTGCCTGGAACCAGTTTGAAGCTGCCGTAGAAAGCCTTCATAAGCAGAATAAGAAAATTTATGTTACTGTAAATACTGTCTGCGAAGAAAGAGAAACAGAACGTTTATACAGATTCCTTGAATATCTTAAGGATGTTGGTCCTGATGCAATTATTGTTCAGGATTATGCCATTATGCGCATGGCTCAGGAATTTTTCCCGGAGCTGGAGATTCATGCTTCTACCCAGATGAACGTGGAAAGTGCTTCGGCCGTAAAGCTTTTGCAGGCAAACGGTGTAAAGCGTGTAGTACTTGCCCGCGAGCTTGGCTTAAACGAAATTGCACAGATTAAAAAAGAAACCGGTGCCGACCTTGAAGTTTTTGTACACGGCGCTCTTTGTGTAAGCGAATCAGGACTATGCTTGTTTTCTTCATTCCTTGGAGGCAAATCTGCAAACAGGGGTATGTGTGCCCAGGCATGCCGTCGACTCTATTCTGCAGATGTACCGGGCGGAATCAGACAGGGATATTTCTTTTCTCCGTGTGATTTTGAGCTCATTGATTATATACCGGCTCTTATAGAAGCAGGCGTTGATTCCTTTAAGATTGAAGGGCGAATGAAAAGCGCCGAATATGTTGGCAGCGTTGTTGCCGCCTACCGCTATGTCATTGACCACTACAAGGAAGATAAAAAAGGAGCGCTCGCTACCGGTAAACGCATTCTGGCTTCGGATTTTGCGCGTTCTAAGACGACCTACTGGTATGGGTTTGAAAACCGTACGCAGGGAGTTGACGGGGCTGCGCAGAAGATTCTTAATCCGGACCAGGCAGGCGGAACGGGGCTTTATCTGGGAAAAATTGCGGCAACAAAACCGGCAGACAAAAGTCTTATCGAAGCCCTCAAGCAGGCGGCTTCACCGGATACACCTCCGAAGCAGTTCCGTATTCAGATGTGCTGTCTTAAGGGCGGTACCTATGAGCCGGATCCGGGAGACTCAATCCGTATTCACAGCAAAGATGATTCGGGCCGTGTAAGCCATAAAATCCGTTCTGTAGAGATGGACGAAAAAACTGAAAAGAGATGGATTGATATTCCTTCCGGCTTTTCAGAAGGTGATGAAGTTTATCTTCTTCAGTATAAAACCGGAAACAAAAGATATCCGCATGTTTTACCAAACGATATCGGCCGCTACAGAAAGCAGCCTCGTGACGGAAGGCTCCCGATTCTTGATATTACACCTGTTGCACCAAAGGAGCTTTCATATTTCCCTGACGGTGTTTATGTTCAGGTTTCTTCGGTGGCAGACCTTTTTGCAGTTCAGGGACTTAATCCTGTCCGTGCAATTCTGGAATACAATTCCGAAACCTCTTATGATCTGCTTAACCACAAGACCGTACTTCCTTTTTCAAAAAAGCAGCTGTTCATTTCGCTGGACCCGTTCTGCTCTCAGTCAGAAGAAGCAGAGCTTAAGCAGCAGCTTGAAACACTGGTAAAAGACGGTTATGAGAATTTTGTTTTGAATAATATTGCCCATATACAGATGCTTAAAGGCCTTAATGTAAATATTGTAGCCGGTCCATATCTGTATACCTTTAACCGCTGGGCCGCTTCCTGGCTCGAAAACCAGGGTCTTGGTGCATTTATCATGCCTTACGAAAATTCGCGCCGCAACCTGGAGGCCACCTGGGAACAGAATGTGCGTTCAAGGGTTTTAGTTCCTGTTTTTGCATATCCTGCACTTTTCCGCATGCGCTTTAAGCTTCCTTCGGATTATGATTTTACCTATTTTGAAGATAAGGAAGAAAAAGTCTTTAAGGTAAACTCTACGGCCGACGGTTCATTTGTAATGCCAGAAGAACCATTCTGCATTGCAGACAAGGCGGCTTATATTAAATCTTCGGGCTTTAAGAAAATCCTCCTGGACTTTTCAAAGACCAAGGTTACAAGAAGCCAGATAAAAGCCATAACCGTTTCCATGGCAAAGGGCCAGCCTTTAAATGGCATTTCCCGCTTTAACTGGAAGGACGGTTTTTATTCTCCGCAGCAGATGGAAGAATACAAGGCAGCAAATGAACGTCGTGCTCAGGCAAAAGCCCGCAGTTCAGGAAAGAACGCCCGTTCCGGCAAAGGCAGAAAAGGACGATAGTTTCCTGAACCCGCAGATTAATTAAAAGACTGCCTCCTCCTTCTGTTCAACCTTGGCTTCTACTGCCTCCTGAGGAGCTGCCTCCGGTTTGTTATCTGCCTCCGGTGATGAGCCCTTGCTTTCTTCTCCCTTTGGTTTTGAAAACTTGTATTCAACGTGCTCGGCAACTACATAAATCCTGGAACGCTTAACATTGTTTTCTTCCCAGCGGCTCTGCTTAAGTCTGCCAACAACCCTTATACCTTTTCCCTTTTCGCAGTACTTTGAGCATGATTCTGCTACCTGACCATAAGTCTCTACATCAAAATAAGAAACTTCCTCGTGCTGTTCCCCATCCGGCGATTTTGTTTTACGATTTACTGCCATAGGAAACTTACATACAATAAAACCCGACGTTGGCTCAGACAATTCTGCCTTCTTTACAACGTTCCCCTCTAAAATAATAGAATTGAGATGATTCATATCAGCCTCGCTTTTAAATAGAATATCGCGCCCGGCCGGAGCACATGTGAGTCAATTAAAATGCTCACATATATATATTGCAAAAAAAAAGGGACTTATTACAAAAATTTGGAGAAAAAAATAAAAAATTTTTAAAAATTTGTGAAAAAAGCTGTTTTTGCGCCGTAAAACTACGATTTTTTAGGCGGATTGCTCAAAAGTCTTATCATGTAAAGACGTACATAATCTGTAAGGGCACGCTGGTCGCTTATTTTCTGCATGTTTGGAGTGCGTACAAGTGCATCTGCAAGGTTTTCTATACGGTCCTTTGTAAAGGTCTGTGCAGTCAATGTATTGCAGACACGTCTTGTGTAATCGCGTATAAGTGAATTTACGTCTTCGGTAAGATTGTTGTAAGCCTCTTTGGAAATCATGCGGTTCCACTGCTTGGTCAGGAAGTTAAGCTCGCGGTCTACAGTAGAGCCTTCCGGTACATATTCCGAAGCAAGTTCCTTTGCTCTTTCTGCAAGGACTTCATGCTTGCTCTTTCCCTTCTTTGCGCCTTCTGAATTTTCCAGAATCTCCATAGGGTCGGAAGCTTCCTGTCTGGCTTTTTCTTCTGCTGCCTTTTTCTTCTGCTTTTCGATTTTGTGAGAACGGAAAAGTCCTATAATCCAGGAAATAATCGGAATTGTATAAATGAATGGAAGACGCAGCTTGGCATCTGCCATAACATCATCACTTTTAAGCATGAGCAGTTCGCTGTATGGTAAAAGCCTTCCGTCTACAAAAAGCTGGAAGGTCTGCAGCGAATCGTCAAGATTTTTTTCTGCCGCAAGCAGGGTAATAAAGTTGGCGTTGAGCAGGGCATACAAAACCGGCGAATGTTCTTCTACAAGCTTTTCAAGCTTTGTTTCAAATTTGAGCCGGTCAGACATTTCGGGGAGCCTTGTATATTCAATCATTGCATCATACCAGCTGTTAACAAGTATTTCCTTGATGTTGTCGTGAGCTTCGTTACAAAGCCTTACGATGAGCGAAATAACCTTGTTCTTGTAGATGTAATAACGGGTTCCCGAGGCAACCTTAAATACAACAAGCTTTGGCAGGGTATTGTCTTCACTTTCTGTAGAAAGCTTGAGCAGTGTATCCTTAAGATCTTCTTCGGAATACTGGCCGAACAAAAGCTTGCCGTTTTTATCCTGAAATTTAAGAATCTGCGGTGTAGAGAAGAAGTATGGAGGTGCACCAAGATTTGACTGGAGCTCCTTAAGTGCTTCTTCGCGTTTTCTGTCTGTATGAAATTTTTCCTTAAGATAAGTACTGTGAATTTCTGTAATGGAAATTGCCTGGAGCAGGCTTGTATCGTCTGCAGTTCTGTCCTGAATCTTTTCAAAATCCTGGCGTACAAAATAACAAAGCTGGTTCCACAGGTAATACTGGTCGCCGTCGGTCACATCAATATAGCCGGTGTAATCCTTGTCTACAAATGAACTGTAAAAATTCTTTACCGAAATTTCCTTGGAAGGATTTGCAGAACGGAGCTTTTTAATGAAGTAGTCGTGATATTCTTCTTTCTTCAATATTTTGCGGATCTTCATCTGTGCCGACTCAATCAAAACCTTAATAGGTACACAGGCCGGCAAAAGCAGAGGAGGAAGCTCGCGCGCAAAAACAACAACATAAAGACTCTGAGATTTAGAAGGCTCTTTACCGATATTTTCTACAATGTATTCCGAAGCAGCCTTTCGTTCCAGAATTGAAGTAGGGAACTTTTTAGGCAGATCCGGTTCGGTAGGGTAAGGCACGCTTTCGTTTTTCAAAAGCTCACTGTATGTGTTTGCATATTTTGCAGAAAAGAAGGCAATGGAAACGATCATCTTTTTGCTGCCGTTAGGAATAACCGAAGCCAGATGCTTCTGCTCAAGTCCCTGCAGCTCAGCGTTGACCGTATTTGTAGGATCTCCCAGATATTTTACAAGTTCAGCCTGTTCTTCAACGTGATGTTCAGCATACTTTTTAATCCAGGTGCAGAATTCACGCAGGTCAATAAACGGAGACTTTTGTTTTTCGGCATAGAACCGTATTATGGAACTAAGATTGGAAGATGTAGCCATACACTAATTGTACACCAAAAAAATAAAAAATGATAGAAAAAAAAAGTGCAAATTAGTAAAATCAAGGTATGATAACTTCAAGTAGAATGAGTGCACTGCATCCTTATGTTCCGGGCGAACAGCCAAAGGACAGGGTGTATACAAAATTAAATGCCAATGAAAATCCATATGCGCCTAGTCCAAAGGTGATTAAGGCTGTAACAGATTTTATAACTGCAAACCCGCAGAAGCTTGCTCTTTATCCGGATCCTGATTCCAACGAGCTGCATGCCAAAATTGCAGATATGATTAATAAAACAGGCGGCGTGCTTTGCCGTGCTCACGTTGCACCAGACGGCTCAGTTACTCCCGATGAAAGTGACCGCATTCCTTTTACCGTAACTCCGGACATGATTTATACCGGTAACGGCAGTGATGAAGTTCTTTCCTTTGTGTTCTATGCCTTTTTTGACAGCGGCAAAAAATTTGTAATGCCTCAGTTTACCTACAGCTTTTATCCGGTTTATGCAGGCTTTTATGATATTCCGATGGACCAGGTTCCGTTGAATGAAGACTGGACACTCAATACAGAAGAAATGCTTGTCCGCGTAAAAAACAACGGCGGCGGAATGATTTTTGCAAATCCAAATGCACCTACCAGCCTTGCTTTGACCCGCGAACAGGTACGACAGATGCTGCTCAAG
Source organism: Treponema sp. (assembly GCA_017550685.1). Classification (GTDB taxonomy): domain Bacteria; phylum Spirochaetota; class Spirochaetia; order Treponematales; family Treponemataceae; genus Treponema_D. The sequence continues at coordinate 14,347 of JAFZOJ010000030.1, forward strand.
GCCAACCCTGACAAGATTTTTATTGTTGACGAAGCCTATGTAGACTTTGGCGGCGAGTCCTGTATTCCGCTGCTCAAGGAATTTTCAAACCTGCTTATAGTTCGAACTTTTTCCAAGAGCCTTTGTGCCGCAGGTATGCGCCTTGGTTATGTAGTTGCTTCTCCGGAGCTTATAAACACAATCACAACAGTAAAAAACAGTGTAAATCACTTTCCGCTTGATGCAGTTGCACAGGTTGCAGGCTGTACGGCTTGCGAAAACCCAGACTACTACGCAGAATGTGCCCGCAAAGTTGCCCAGGAACGCGATAAATTCTATAACTTTTTAAAGTCTCGTGGTTTTTATGTATTGGAAAGCAAGACAAACTTTTTGTTTGCCCGTCATCCGTCAATCGGAGGCGAAGAGCTTTACAGACGCGTAAAGGAAAAAGGATTTTTAATCCGTCACTTTGCTACACCGGGCATAGAAGAATTTGTGCGCATCACAGTAGGAACCGCAGAGCAGATGGAAGGACTTAAAAAAGTATTTGAGGAGATTATATGAAACTTTTAGTAATAAGCGATTTGCATGCGCATAATGATGTGCTGGACAAAATGGATGATATTTTCAAGCAGGCCGATGCAGTACTTTTTGCAGGAGATTTTGCAGAATGCTTTAAGCCAGAAACAGGTGACGAAGCGCTGGAAAAGCTTTGCAGCAAGCACGATACAATTTTTGCCGTTCTTGGAAACTGCGACAACGAAGTATTCCTTAATGATCTTGAAGAAAAAGACATAAGCGTAGAAAAGGCACTTGTTTTCCACGAAGGACTTGCATTTACAGGTTCAGGCGGCGGAACAAAGTTTACAGGCAAAACCGAATTTGAACGCACCGAAGAAGAATGCCTTTCTGATTTTGATATAGTCGTAAATTCTGTAGAACAGGGCGGCGACAATTCGCTTTGGCAGAACCTTATAATCATAAGCCACAATCCTCCAAAAGGAAAAACTGTGGATGCAGTAAATGCGGCGCTGCATGCCGGCAGCCAGCAGTTTACAGATTTTATTCTGGAACACAAACCGCTTGCCGTAATCTGTGGACACATCCACGAAGGACGCGGCGTAGAAAAGATTGGTGACTCAACCGTAATTAATCCGGGTAGTCTTGGCGAAAACGGAACCTATGTCTGGCTCAACGTTGAACGCGACTCAAACGGCAGCTGGAAGGTTGGAAAAGTAGAGGAGTGTAAGCTTTAATGAAAAAGATTCTTACAGGGGTTGCTGCCCTTTTATTTGCAGGAATGATTTTTGCTCAAAGTACAGGTAAAAAGTTCATACCGCTTTCTCTTGTTTCTTTTAAGACACATCTTTCTTATAAGATCGGGCAGGACACTGCTGCTTATCCTGCAGACAGAACCCTTGCGGCTTTTTCAATCAATAAATACGAAACCTGTTACAGCCTGTGGTATCAGACCAGAATCAAGGCTGAAAAAAACGGATACAGCTTTCAAAATCCGGGGCAGGGCGGAACCAACGGAAAACGCGGTGCCGAACCAACCGAAGAAAATCAGTATCAGCCGGTAACAATGATTTCCTGGTATGATGCAATTGTCTGGTGCAATGCCTTGAGCGAGCTGCGCGGAAAAACTCCATGCTATACCTATAACGGACTTGTTCTGCGCGATTCTTCTGATACTGCTGCCTGCGATTTGTGCACCTGCGACTGGAATGCCGACGGCTACAGACTTCCTAGCGAAGCCGAATGGGAATATGCTGCCCGCCGTACAAAGACAGGCTTTCAAAAAGGAAATCTTGTAAGCGGCCAGACTCAGGCAGACAACAAGGAAGATGCATTTTTGTATGCCTGGACAAGCGACAATGCCGGAGCAACAAGAAATGTAGGAACTGCAGGAGTTCCTTTTGATCCAAATTCAATTACAGAACCTGCAACCGGTAACCCTAACCAGGCAGGCCTTTACGATATGAGCGGAAATGTTCTGGAATATTGCTGGGACTGGTTCGAAGATTACGCTTCCGGAGTTCAATACGGACCATCTGTAGGTTACGACCGCGTAAGCCGTGGAGGCAGCGTTTCCGACTACACCCCGTTCAACTACGCAGGCGACCGCTACAGCTACGACCCTAATGAATGCTACAACTACTTTGGTTTTAGAATAGCCTGCACAGTACAATAGATTGTCGGGTCAAGCCCGACAATGACATGACCTTTGTCATTCCCGTGCTTGACACGGGAATCTTTATTTCAGCTTTCTTTCCTGTCTCTTAAGCTTTCTTGTCTCTGCCTTAATTTTCATTTTCTGTTTGCGCGAAAGCTTGCGTGCATTGCGGCGTGCTTCTATATTGTTCTTGTTTATGTTCAAAAGCCATACGCTCAAGAATACAGAAATTACACACAGAATGGTTGCCATAATTACAGGCCAGTAACCCGGCAGCGATTCAAACGGCAGCTTGTAGTTCATACCAAAGAAGCTTGTTACAAAGGTAGGTGCCATCATTACAAGGTTGATGATGGCAAGCTTTTTCATTACGTTGTTCAGGTTGTTGGAGGTTACCGAACTGAACGCGTCCATTACTCCAAAAAGAATGTCTGTATAAGTGTCGGCCATTTCTATAGCCTGGCGGTTATCAATTGCAACACCTTCTACAAAATCAATATCCTCGTCGTCAAATTTAATAAGGCGTGTGCTCTTCATTTTCTGCAAAAGCAGGGCATTACTTTTGAGCGAAGTAGAAAAATAAACCAGAGATTTTTCCAAACCAAGCATGAGCATAATTTCCTGGTTTTCAATTTCCATGCGCATTTCGTTCTGAATGCTGGTAGAACGTCGGTTTATTTCTTTAAGGTAACGCAAAAAGTTTAAGTTTGCGCGGTTCATAATCTGCACAATGAACGAAGGAAAATCCGTAAGCTTGATGTTCTTAATGCGGTTGTTGCCAAAGTCCTTTAAAATTTCGCAGTCTGTCCAGCAGATTGTGATGATTGTGCGCCCCTTGATGATAATGCCTACAGGTACCGCAAAATACGGAGTTTCTGCTGCCGGGTCATAAACCGGAACACGCACAATTGTAAGGATATAGCCTTCGCCGTCTTCCATACGAGAAAGTTCATCAGGGTCCAGAATATCCAGAATGTGATCCTGTTCAATTTCGTAATCAGTCTGCAGCTGATTAGTTTCATCCCGAGTCACATTGCGTGCATCAATCCACAGAGGCTTTTTTGAGTTAATCTCTTCCTTTTTTACTTTGAAGAACTGTCCTTCTTCCTGCTGCCAGTATGTAATCATTTTAAAATTCTCCCTCAAAAAATGCGGTAGCTCCCGGAGAATTGAATAAACTGTACAGGAATACTAGTTGTGTGTACTCAGGAGACCGCTGATATTTTTTATTTTACGTATGGGATAACTACTCGACCCGCCGTCCATAACGCGCCTCCTGAATAAAGATATGAAAATCAAACTGATAAACATATTTTAGCACAAAATAAGTAATAGGGGCAATATATAATAAATAATACAATGATGAAAAACTGGCGCGAGGGAGGGTCGGGTTCAAAAAACACTCTGAAGTGCGGCCGCAAGGCGGCCATGTATATAATTACAAGGCACTTCAGCGTGTAGCGGGCTAGCCCGCGGTTTTTGAATCCGAACCCGACCGGAAGCCAGTTTTTCATTATTAGAATGCATATTTTTTTAACACACTTTACTGCATTTTTATTATATTTTGATATATGCAGGTATTACCGGTTTATCAGTTGCCATTCCGTATGACTTTTCTCATTTTTATCATCTTCAGCTTTGTCGGCTGGGTAAGCGAAGTGCTTTATGTCGGCATTTTCTTTGAACATAAATTTGTAAACCGCGGTTTTCTGCATGGACCGCTTTGTCCAATTTACGGTTTTGGCGGGCTTTCAATTTTGCTTTTACCTGCATTCTTGTATAAAACCTGGATACCGCTTTTCTTTGCATCCATGATTTTTGGTACCATTGTAGAATATCTTTCCAGCTGGATTTTAGAGAGGCTCTTTCATACCCGCTGGTGGGATTATTCACGATATAAGTTAAACCTTCATGGAAGAATCTGCCTGCTCAATTCACTTTTGTTTGGTGTGCTTGGTGTTGTAATCATTCATTTTATTCAGCCACATGTAATGTATTTTCTTTCACTCTTCAGCGATTTTGTATTAAAGCTCAGTGCAGATGTAATTGCTGTAGCGCTTACTGTAGACCTTCTTATTACCTTACGTCGCCTTGTCGATTTCTCTGTTTCCATGGCCCGCCTCAAAGCCTTTGGCGAAAACCTGCGCGAACGTTTTGGTCAGGAGCAGTGGTTCAACGGAGAATCTCTATCCAAAATTATTGAAAGCGTAAAAGTCCATGCCGCCGAAAAGAAGGACGAAATAAGTACATCCCTCCTTAAGAAAATTGAACAGTTTCAGCCTCGCCTCAAAAACCTTGAAAGCTTTATGCACCGTTTCCCAACCCTCAAGAGTATTAATTACAAAGAAGAATTAAAGATGCTCAAAGAAAGGATTGAGGAAAAATTAAAGTAATCCGGTAATACCTATCGGGGAAATTCCCTATTTTTTCAAAATTTTTCATTTTTTTTCTCAAATTTTTGTAAGAAGTCCTCTTTTTTTTGAATATTATGTATGTAAAAAACTTTCTTAATTTCAGGGGGCTAAAAATGAAGACGCTCGGGCGGGAAATCTGCTGTCTGCTTTTGACTTTGTTGTGCACTGCTGCTTTTGGTGTGGAAAACAATAAGGTTGCGGATGAAGTTTACAGCTGGGATTTTTCCGATTGCCAGATCCGTGACATTCTGTATGTTGTTTCTCTTGATACCGGTATTTCTATTGTCTGTGATGACACCGTGAGTGGAAAAGGAGACTTTCGTTTTACGGGAAAAGATTTTGAAACGGCGTTTGATTCTTTTTTGAATTCTGCAAGATTGTATGTTTCCAAAAAGGATGAAGTGTGGACGGTCAGCAGGTTCAGGATGAATGAAACTGATGGTTTGTTTTGTCTTGATGCTTATGATATGTCAGCTGAACAGATTGTTGAAAAAATGTCGATTGCTCTGGAATGTACGCTTACTTATGAAGTGCTTCCTTCCGGCAGGATGAACATGCATTTTAAGGGTTTGAGTGAGTCTGAGTTGCTTGAAAATGTCTGTCTGAGGTTGAATGGTTATGAACTGGAAAAAAGTGACTGGGGATATCATTTTGCCAGAAAGGAAAAACTTAAGGATTCGGGAATTCCGGCCGGCGGCTTTATGGATGTTCATCCTTTGGCTGACGGTGGTTTCTTTGTTGATGTAAGGGATTCTAAGGTAAGTGACGTTCTGGAGGCTTTGTTCGGGTGCAGCGGTGATGAAAACTCTAAGCAGTTTTGTGTGCTGGCCGAGGGCGAAAACAGAATCAGAAGGACTTGTTTTACAGGAAAAGATTTTGATGATGCTTTGTTTAAGGTTTGTTCGCAGAATGGTTTGGGTTACGTTGTGTCGGATGGAGTTTACTATGTCATGGCCGACGGGAATGCAAAAGAAAATCTTGTTGAGGGAAAAAAGAATTGGTTCAAGGTTTTGCTGGAGTATACCGGGGCAGAAAGGTTCGTGTCTATTTTAAACAGAAGGTTTGGGAAGATTAACACTATTGTTTTGCCGGATGAAATGTCGGTTCTGGTTTGTGCAGATGAGCATGAACGTAAGGAAATCGAAGCTCTAAAGAAAGAAGTTGATTTAAAGACGGATATTTATCTTGTTGAGTTAAAGTACATCAGGCCAGAGGATTTTGTTAAGTTTCTTCCGCCGGATGTGGACAGGGGGTGTTTGTTTTTTGCAGACGATAATTCGGGGGTTTATTTTAAAGGTACTGAATCTTCTTATTTGAGTTTGTGCGAACAGTTGAAAATTTGTGACCGGCCTGTTGTAAGGTTGAGTTATGACTTGTTGATTCTGCAGTATGAAGAAGGCTATGAGAATTCGTGGAATCCTGGTTTTTCTGTCGGAAGAGTTCATTTAGGTGACCGCAACGATTTTGGCATAAAACTGGGCAGTGTTCTGAATTTGAATATGAATGTTATCGGCGCTCTGGGATTGGACTTTGCGGCACAGCTGCAGACTTCACTCGAAGAGAATAAAACTGTGGTTTTTGCAGATACGACGCTTCATGGTGTTGCAGGGAAACAGATAAATTTTCAAAACACTAATACTTACCGGTATAGGGACAATAATCTTGACCCTGATACGGGTAAGCCTGTGTATTCTGGTATTACAAAGGAGATTGTTTCCGGATTGAAGCTTGATGTGATAGGGTTTGTAAGTGGTGACGGTATGATAACAAGTACGGTTACTGCATCAGTAACGAGACAAGGGACCGACACTTCATCTTCAACCGGCAATCCCCCTCCTACTTCGGAAAAAATTGTTACGACAGAAGTCTGCGGAAAAAGCGGCGAGCCAATAGTAATAAGCGGACTTGTTCAAAATTCTAATACAGAAAGCAGTAATGGTATACCGCTTGTTTCCAAAATTCCGTGGGTGGGCAGCTTGTTTAAAAGCTCCGGAAAAATACATGAAAAATCTCAGATGATTATTTATCTTGTGCCTCACATTCAGGAGTATGGCTCTGGCTGCGAAACAGAGGTTGAAGAATGTTGTGGAATGTCTGAAGAGCTTTTGCTTGAGTACTGTGATGCACTCAAAGCTTTAATTGGAGGGGAAGTATGAGAAAGTACGAATTTAAACTCACACCGGCTTATTGTCTTTATAACGGAATTGCTGTGGTTAATCAGCAGGGGTCGCATATCTGCTTTATGACAGAAAATCCTTCTGATGCCGCTTTGTCTGCAAGGCTTGAAAAAGCATTTTTAAATTATGTTTCTTATGTAATACGTCAGGAAGATTGCCCGGCTGAGTTTAAGGATAAGGCATGTATTTCATTTATTCGTGGTAACAGGGCCGAGATAAAAAGGTATGTTTCAAAAATCTTTATACGGCAGGATGAAAAAGCTGAACAGAAAGGAACGGAAGGTTTAGAGGTTGCTTCTGTCGCAGATGTGGAAAAAGAAAATGAAACTGCGGCAGTAATACTTTTGGATACAATCATGACGGATGCGCGGAATCGCAACGCTACAGATATTCATATTGAAAAGAATTGCGTCAAGTTCAGAGTTTGTGGAAAACTCGAGACGGTTTTAGATATTCAGGAAGATAAGATCTGCGAGCTTATACAAAGAATAAAATTTCTTGCGGGCATGAATGTACTGGAAAAGCGCAGGAGCCAGGACGGACATTTTATCTATGGCGAAACAAATCCTGTTTTTGTGCGTGTCTCTGTAATGAGCGTGCTTGGTTCTAATAAAAATGATACGGAAGAATCTGTCGTTATAAGGATTTTAGATACACAAAGGCTTCCGCTTTCTGTCGACACTCTTGGTTTTACTTTGCAGCAGCAGGAAAAAATATCGGTAATTACGGGAGAAAAAAACGGACTGGTGCTTATCTGCGGACCTACAGGAGCCGGAAAATCTACGACCGCGGCATCCATCCTTGTGGATATAGAAAAACAAAATCAAGGAAATCTTAAAATTGTCAGTCTGGAGGATCCTCCGGAATATATTATCCAGGGTGTAACTCAGATTCAGATTGATGAAAAAATAAATAATTCTTTTGACGAGGCGCTCAGGCATGTTTTCAGACAAGACCCTGATGTTCTGATGATTGGAGAAATCCGTGATGAAAATACCGCCGGTGTTGCAGTAAGGGCAGCTTTGACCGGACATCTTGTTTTTGCAACCCTTCATACTGACTCTGCAGGTGGTGCAATCTTAAGGCTCGAAAATCTTGGTATTCCGCGCAACCTGATTGTTTCGGTATTAAAAGGTGTGATAACTCAGGAGCTCAGGTTTTCCGGAGGCAAAATGCGTCTGGCTGCCGATGTTTCAATTCCGTTGGACTCAATCTGTGAGGTTTTAGACAAAAACGCTTCGGAAGATGAGCTTGATGACTATTTTGAGCACAATACAAATTATGCACAGTTCCTCGACGATATTGTGGAAATATTAAAATCAAAACATTCACCATTATCCGGAGCAGAAAAAAAATCACGTCCAAAAATATTGATTCGAACCGGTAAAAAAAGACAAGGAGAAAAAGCGGTATGAGTCATATTTTTTCGAACAGAAAAAACAAAAGAAAGTTTACGGAAATTCTCACGGACATGGTCTGCTATAAGCAGTTTGATCTTCAACATGCACTGGAGCTGATGAAGCAGCAGAGCGGCAAAAATAAACAGATAACTTCCGCAGCTGCCTCTGCTATTTATGAACATATGCTTAGCGGCGAAACATATTCTGATGCCCTTAAGCTTTGTTCAGAAATTGATTTTGACACTGTTTATATTTCGTTCATCAGGTTTGCCCAGCGGTGCGGCTGTCTGGAAAAGACTCTGGAATTTTTGAATGCCAGATGTATTCGCGAAGAAGAAAATATTTCGCGGATTATTCAGGTGTCCGCTTATCCTTTGTTTGTGATTTTGACAGCTGTTTTTTCCGGTTTGTTCCTTTATTTTTATGCGGATTCCTCTATTTCTGATTCGCTGATTTTTCAGAATATCCAGCTTGGAACAGATTTTTATTACGGAATAATTTTGTCGTTTGGTTTTCTGATAGTGTTCAGTACTTCGGTCTTTTTATTTTTGAAAAAAACACTTGGAATAAACAGATTGTACGAAGCCTTTCTGGCAATGGGGTTTCTGATAAAAGGAGGTGAAAGTCTTGCCAATGCGGTTAATGATGCCGTGAACATTCTGGGTTATGACTCAAAGGAAGGACGGCTTTTTGCACAGGCCGGAAGAAATCTTTCTTATGGAGCCGGCTTAAAGGATGCCTTTGCACTTAATTCCTGGAGTACCACGGTGCGTTCAGAACTGGAGGAAGCATTTTTCTATGCAGAAAAATCAGGTGGAGAGAATGATGTTTTTGAGAAGATTGCTTTATGGCTTAATTCACGGGATGAAAAAAGGAGAAATCTTTGCTTAAAGCTTATAGAACCGTTTTTCATTCTTGGGACAGGAATATTTTTAATGATATTTCTGTTTAATCTTGCAATTCCGTTTTTTTCGGAGCTGTCTGTATTCTTTTAATCACAGGCAGAAATCTAACTGGGAGGAAATATGAAAAGGGAGAATAAAAGCTATGAAAAAACTGGAAAAAAACAAAGAAAGAAAAACCAGGGGTTTACTTTTATTGAGACACTCGCGGTCCTTGCAATTTCGGCAGTACTTGCACTCGGATGTACAGTCTCTGTCTCAAAGCTTGTTGCGTCGGCAAAACAAACTTCAGCACGAAACCAGATTGAGCAGTACGGGGCGGCATTACAATCCTATTTTCTTGACTGCGGAAGATTCCCCACAACAGAGCAGGGGCTGTCAGCGTTGTGGGAACAACCGGTTTTCTATCCGGTACCAGAAAACTGGGACGGACCATACCTTGAACGTAAGCCAGGGAAAGATCCTTGGGGAACCGATTTTGAGTATATCAGTTCTGAAAGCTCCGTTATGCCGCCAGAGGTTCCTGCGAATCTGCCCTATGTACTCATCTCCTATGGTGCAGACAAAGAAAAAGGAGGAAAGGATGGAGGCGCAGACATCTTATCATGGGAATAGGCTGATGTTTTTTTCTGTAATCATTCTGACCTTGAGTATATGCACGGCTGTGAGCACCTACAGACTTAGAAAAAGTGCAGAGCTTACCAGATGGAAAAAGGCAATGTCTGTTTATGATCTGCAGCTGGACGAAGAAAACCGGCTTGCGATAAGTGGTACGGAGAAAAAATGAGGTTTCATACTGTTATTGCCGTTCTGTTTTTCTCCGGGATTCTGGCTGTCTCAATACATGAATTTGTCCGTATTTCTACAGACACTGTTAAGCAGGCAGAAGAATTACGCATGGCTTTTTATGAAAAGAAATTTATTGCAGAAAGCTTTAGGAAAACATGTGAAGGAAAGGGATTTTCTTCGCTTGAGGAATGGCAGTTATGCTGCAGGCAGATGTTTAATCTGGAATACATAGGCTGGTGCAGTTCCGACGAGTTTATGATAGATCCGTTTGCCACAGAAAATAATGTTCTTATGTATGGTAAGTGGATTTGTCCAGAAACAGAAGGCTCTTTATCGGTCAATGCAAGCGGAGAAGTCTATTGCAGAATGACAGGGAGGAAGAATTGAAAAGAAGCTCTTTATTGTGTTTGCCGCGCGATTATGATTTTTATTCCATCCTGATTCCTGTTCAGGGGATTATTAAAAAATGGAGGGATAAATATCTTTATGCTGAACTTGTAAAAAGACATCCTTGTTTTTCTGATTCGTGCTGCTATGATTCAAGGCTTAGAATTTCCAGGCAGGGGATTTTTGCAGATGTTGTTGTCATGCAGAAATTCCGGCTTGCAGAATATAAGAATGAAAATCACCGTAAACCAATTTATATAGAAGAAAGAAAAGGTGATGTGTTTTTTTGTGAAAAAATGCCGCTTGCTGTTTATCTGGCTGCGGGGCTTTTGGTAATGGTTTTTGTTTGCGGGTTAATGCGCAGGGGGATGCTGGCTAAAACAGCAGGAAAAACTGCGGCCACTCAAGCAATCTCTGCTACAACCGAATTCGTCGGGGATAAACCCCAGTTCCAGACTCAGTCCGCTGCGGCACATTTCCTTCTTTTTGCAGCACAAAATGACGCACAGTTATATTCCTTCAGCTGGCAGACAGAAGGTTTTACAGAGTGGTTTTCTGCCGGCATAAAGAATGTGTATCCTCAGGTCCTGTCAAATGAATTTCCGGATGCTTCGTTCTCAGCCGTTTCTTATAAGAATGAAATACCATCGTTTACGGTCGAGATAATTCAGAGGGTTCAAAATGCAAAGGTAAACGGCAGTTCAATTTCATCGGACTTTATCGTTAATGTCCGTAATATGCTCAGGGAAAATGGCGCGGTAATTCAGGAAGAATCAGTGAGTCCTTATGGTTTGAAAATACTTATTCCGCAGGACAAAAATCAGGGACAGATTGTAAAAAAGCTTTTTTCAAAGATATGTGAACAGGAGCTTATAGTTCAGTCTGTCGCTGTTTCTCACGTAGGGCAGGGGCTGTGTGTTTCAGTTTATTTTGCAGATGAGGGAATTGATTTTTCAAACCAGCTTTGCAGAACTCTTATGAATAATGAGAAATTGTTTGTTGAGAAAAACGAGACTGTGAGACCCGCTGTCGTAGAGAAAAAAACTGCTTTGCAAAAACCTTTGGACAGTCACGCTGTGGAAATACCAATTGGAAAACTCATAAAAAAAGATGGTACAGTCATCTGGTTTTTTAAGGATGAAAAAGGAAAAATTACCCAAAGGCAGGAGGAGGAATGAAAAGAAAACTTGGAAGCTTTTTATGGCTTATAACTTTTTGTGCAGTCTATCTGTGCAGCTGCAGTTCAACAAAAAAACTGAGCGGCACCGGAAACTCAGAAATTATCATTCTGGTAATTGACGAGAATAATAAGCCTGTAAAGGATTATCAGCTTACAATCACACAAAACAATCTGGATTCTTCGGGGTTTTCAAATGAACAGGGAATGTGCTTTTTTCCAGGCATTCCAGACGGACAGGTGTTTGTTACAGGATATAAAAAAGAATGTACCCGTATTCAGAGCGTCATTCAAATTCAAGGCTGCGGAGACGTATTTTGTTTTAAGGTTCAAGGCGCGCAGAGTGTTTTTTGCAGGGCTTTGGAACTGTACAAAAATAATCACTATGAACAGGCACTGGCACTTATAGAAAATCTTTATGCCCAGGAAGACACTCTCTGCTGTAATGCAATTCATTTATTCAAAGCTTATGGTTTTTTGATGGGCAGTAACCTGGACAGTGCACAGGAAGAACTGACTATGATAGATATGGACGCATTTCCGGAACTTGTTCCGCTGTTTACTGCTGTCAGTTCAAAACTTGAGGAGGGGCGTAATGAAAATTAAATCTAAAAGAAAAATAATTCTGACCAGGCTGCTACTTTTTTATTTTTCAATCATTACACCATGTTTTGCAGCACCGACTGGATTCGAAGCCTCGTTTCCCTATGCAATAACCGGAGAACTTACGTTTGATTATTCACCGGCTTACGAGATTTGCGGAATATACGGAAGCTTTTGCAACAACAGAAGTCATCCGGTTTCTTCATTTACGATAGTGTTTTATGTATTTGATTCAGATGGTAATTCACCGGTAAAGGGAAGAAATAATATCGTAATAAAAATTCAGGAAGAAGTCCCTGCCTTTTGTGACTATGACTTTTGTCTGGCACTGGATAAATATCTGGCGGTTTCACAGGAGTACGAAGAAAATCCGGATAGCCCGCTGTACGAAATTGAATATCTTTATGTGAGCCGCATTGAATATGAGGATGGTTCTGAATGGTCAGATCCCTTTGGACTTAAATACTTTTAAGCGGAGGATGTCATATGAAGTTAAACATAAAAACAGGTTTTCTGTTGCTTCTGCCTTTGACTGTGCTTATTGTCTGCTGTCTTTTTCCCATTACAAACAAGGCTTTATTCAGTGTTTCAGAGCCGGTATATAAAAAAGATTTTCAGACAGATCAGGGTACATTCAAGGGCGTTTGTTTTGATTTTTATAATAAGTCTGAAAAAACTATAAGGCTAGTGGAATTTAAGATGACAGTGTTCGAAGCCCAGACAGGTTATCCGGCTTTTGAAGGAACAGGACTTATAACCGACAGTTACAGCGGCCAGATAAACGGCATGGAGCAGCGAACCATATTTATTCCGCTTGATGATTATGGCCCGGCCTTTGATGAAAGGGATCTGAAGGTGGATTTATTTTACATCAGTAAGATTATCTATTGTGACGAAACACAGTGGAATGATTATCTGGGCATGACTCAGGAATAATCGGGAGGAAAAATGAATTACAAAAAAAGCCGCAGGACAATGATTTTTTCATTTCTGTTTATTGCGTTGTGTCTGGCTGCCGGCTGCAATCATAATAATCCGCATGGGAAAGCAAGCGATGTAACAGATTATATTCAGGGACACGGAAATAAAAAGCTGACTCTTCTTGTATATATGGCAGCAGATAATGACCTTGAAAGTTATGCGCTTGAAAACATGAAGGCAATGGAGAGGGCAGACCTTAAGAATATGAATGTCCTTGTCCTGATGGACCGGTCCGAAGATTATGACGAAACCGATGGAAACTGGACCGACACCAGACTGTTTGAACTTGAACATGATGATACTGACGGAAGCTTTATCATTTCAAGAAGGCTTGATTGTCCTGCATTGGGGCTTTCATCACAAATACCTACCGAACTTGATATGGCTAATCCTATGGTGCTCAGTAATTTTATTCAATTTGCAAAAAAGAATTACAGGTCCCAGCAGTACGCACTAATAATCTGGGGTCATGGAACCGGCTGGCGTTATTCAAATTCAAATGCGGCGGTACGAGCGGTTGCCCTGGATGATAAATCCGGAAATTTTATGAGCATTGCAGATATGGGAAAAGCGTTGAAAAATCAGGGGCTGGCAGTCATTGGTTTTGATACCTGCTTTGGCGGTGTTTTTGAAAATATTTATGAACTAAAGGAGATGGCCGCTTATTCTGTTGCAAGTCCTGGAATTACTCCGTCTGCTGGCTGGGATTATCAGAAGCTTTTGTCCAGTCTGGAGGCCGGAGACTTTTCTTCAAAATCCATAGCTTTGTGCATGGCTCAAAGTGCTTCTGCCGGAATAACGGTCTTTGACAATACAAAACTTGAAGACGCGATGAATGCACTCGAAGCTTTTTCACAAGGTCTGGCCCAGACAATTGTCGATATGCCTTCTCAAACCCGCGTTTTTAATCAGCTGATGTCGGTTAAATCTTATGTGTATACACAGTTTCCCTGCGACAGATATCTGGATATACCATCGCTTGCAGCTTTTTACAGCACGCAGGGGGAGGGACGGCTGGTGCAGGAGGCACAAAACCTTAAGGAAAAAATCTCTGCACTAACTGTTGCAGCCGGGAGTCAGAATGCGTCGGGTGTAGGCATAAACTTTATACCAATGACTTCACCGGGTGTAACAGCACTTTCACACTCCAGGGATTACATCAAGGATGAAAATCTTTCGGACCAGTGTGCCTTTATAAAAGAAAGTCAATGGTGGGTTCCTACAAAGGACCGCGAATCAGATTCACTTTTAAACAAGCTTTTTTATAGAAGCTACTGATATTTCAAGGAGGGGTAAATGAAAAGAATAATCTTTTTTATGGCAGTATTCTGCTTAATTATTTTTCCGTATGTGATGTTTGCGGATGCTCCAACTTATGAGTATGTTACTTATGGAGATCAGGCATATGGCAGCGGTAACGATGGAGAAGGAGAAGGCGGCGGAGAAGGTGGGGGCTCCGGCGGTGGACCTTCAGAAACTGACTTGTTGAAAGCAGCCGACGACCTTGCAGAAAAGCTGGATGATATCGAGGATGCTTTTACCGAGATTCCTTGTATAGACGAAACAGATTCAATCGAGCAGTCCGCTGATAATAAAATATCAGAATGTGAAAGCTCTTCGGAAAATATTAATCAGTCAGAAGAAGCAGTACTTGGCGATAATCAGGCAAAATCAGAAGATAAAAATAATCAGGCAGCCGCGGTAACAGAAGGAGATCCGGTAATTATTTCGGAAGGAGCGTATGAACAGCGCGATACAGATTTTTCAACCGGCGGTCCTTTGCCTTTTCAGCTGAACAGAAGATATGTTTCTTCTTCCAAAATTATTTCTGCATTTGGTTACGGCTGGTCTTCAAATCTGGATCAAAGAATCATTCTTGGAATAGATACTGTTTCTTTACAAAACAAACAGCGCCTGGAAAAAAATCTGAGTGATATCCAGAATCAGATTACTGCGCTCGAAAAAAATCTTGCTAAAGCGTTCAATATTTCAAGTATTTACAATGCAGAAAGTGAACTTCAAAATCGTCTCAAAAACTGTACGGAGCTTTTGCCGTCGCTGGAGGAACTGAAAAAATCAATTGATTCACTCTCTGCTTATACCGGCAGCAGTTCTGTTAATGCAAAGGTAACGCAATTAAAACAAAGTTATCAAAAACAAAAGACCGAAATTGAAGAAAAGACTGCGGATATCAAACGTATAATCAGTTTGTTGCCGCAATATGTTGCCCTTATAAATTCCTACAAACAAAAACAATTACGGCTGCAGAAGGCACTTGAGCAATATAAGGCAGTTCTTGAAAAAAGCGAAAACAGGCATACGAAAAATCAATTTGTTTTATTTGCAGGTATGGAAAGCTGGTATGAGCAGACAGGTCTGAATACAATCACTGTAATTGATGAAGACGGATATCCTCATATTCTTTTTGAAGCTGAACAAAACAGCGGTGTCTGGATTAATGAATCTGATAAAAAAATCATTAATTGCCGCCTTGCAAAATCAGACGCGACTTACAAACTTTCTCTTGCTGATGGAACAATAAAAGAATTTGATTCTGCCGGTTTAATAATAAAGATTATAGACCGAAATGGAAACACAGTGATTTTTGAACGAAACTCACAGGAACAGGTTGTAGCGGTAGAAACTTCGTCTGGTCAGAAATGGCTTTTTGAATATCAGGGAAATTACATTACGAAAATCAAAAACGTCAGGGACGAAACGGAATGTGCAGTTTATGTCTACAATCAGAATAAACTTGTTTCTGTCACCGATTGCGAAAATGATACCGTAACAATGACTTATGATTCTGACGGCCATATGAATACAGTAAAAAAATGTGACGGTAGCTTTGTTCAGTTTGTTTATGGAGAAAAAACTGCAGATGGAAAAACTCTTGTAACTTCAACCGTAAACGAGGAAGGATTTGCAGAGTACTTTGAATATGACAGAAAACAAAAATGCATGGCTTATACAGACCACGACGGAAACCAGACTATCTATCATTTTGATGATAAGCATAGAACTATATGTGTCCAATATCCTGACGGTTCAATTATAAAAAACGAATATGATGAAAGCGGAAATCTTATCAAGCAGAATACAAACGGCTGTGTCACAAGATTTTTTTATGATGAAAAAGGAAATAAAATCCGCGCACTTTATGATGATTCAACGATAGAAGAATGGACCTGGGATTCATATAATCTGCAAACTTCCTGGAAAGACAGAGATGGAGTTTTAACAGAATTTATCCGCGATGGAAAAGGAAATCTTACCGAATACAGATGCGGCGGACAGACAGTTTTTTCACGGACATATGATTCAAAAGGTCAGATTGTTAAAAATACTGTCTATGGATCGCAGCCGGTTATCACCAATTATTTCTACGATTCTTTTGGAAATATTACCTGCATAACCAAGGCGGATTCAAAAAAAGAATATGAATATGATAACAGAAACAGACTCAAAAAAACTTTTGAAAATGAAAAGCTGATTTCTGAATATACATATAAAGATCACAAGATTATCAAAAAAGATTATAACGGGCTTGTAAGCACTTACTGTACCAACGGCCGTAAAGATCTTGTAGAGGTTGAACAAAAGGATTGTATTACAGGTTCTGTGCATACGACAAAAATAACTTACGACAAAAGACATCTTCCGCTCAAGGTTTATATCGGTGATGATAAAGTGCAGAAACTTTATACGTCTTATGTGTATACCAAAGAGGGTAAACTAAAGGCGCAGATTCTGCACGATACAAATCAAACCGGAAACTGGATAACGATTTATGAATATTATGCAGGACAAATTTCTGAAAAAAAACAGTTTAAGATTACATCTCCTTTGAGTGATATTGAAGGTTCTGAATCAGAGCTTGATTCTCTGCTCCGGCTTGCGGGCGAGAATGTTTATTCCATCAAATGTGAATATACAAAGCTTGGTTCAAACGGAAAACTCTTGTCTTTATCACAGGGAGATGAAAATCAGAATCTGTTTGAATATGACAGCTACGGCAGGCTGGTAAAAACAACAGATGCAAACGGTCAGATAAAGCAGATGTCCTATTCAGGAGCCGGACGAAGAACCGGAAGTCAGTCCGAATATGGCGGCTGGTATGAATACAGCTATAATTCCAGAGGTTTGTTGTCGGCTCAAGGCGAAAAAGGAAAAGAAAGTATTCGGACAGAATATTATCCTGATGGGAGTATAAAAAGCGAAACCAACCGTTATGGAATTTCAACTCTATACAATTATGATAAGACCGGACTTGTTTCTTCAATTCTAACCGGAAATAAAATAACCTTTTATGAATATGATTCTTTTCAAAGAGTTACTGATATTAAGGTTGTAGATTCAAGAAACAAGGCAGAACCGGTGTATTGTGAATGGTATGAATATTTTCCTGATGATAGAGGCATGACTGTAATAAAGGGAGAAAAATATAAAACGACATATAGCTTTGATGCCTTTGGAAATGTAGTGGAACAAAAGGATGCAAATGGAAATACAAAACATTATGACTATAATTTTAATAATCAGGTGACCGCATCGTATGACGGCTATGGAAACAAAACTCTGTTTGAATATAATGCACTTGGAAAACTTTTTAGCTGCACAATTCCAGATGGTTCTCAAACCTTGTATGAATATAATTCTTCTGGTCAGTTATGCAAGGTGACTGATGAATGTGGGACAGTTTATTCGGGAGGTTATGATAAATCGGGTCGTCTGATAAAAGAACAGACTCGTGCCGACAGCGAAAAAACTTATGAATATGATAAAGGCGGAAGAATAGTAAAGGTTTTATGTGCTGGAGAAATCGTTCAAAGTTTTTCATACAGCAAAAATCAAAGAACTGTTACTGTTACAGATGGTAATGGAGAAAACTATATTTACAATTATGATGATTTTGGGCGGCTTACAGATGAATGCAACAGGCTTGGATTCCAGGCCAGATATTTTTATGATCAGGAAAATCAGCTGCAAAAACAAATTCAGCCGGATGAATGTTCTGCTGTAATTATTTATTCTGCAGATCGTACTGTTCATACAGTGCAGTACTCAGACGGCAGTGAGAATTATTTTGTATATGACGTAACAGGTAACATTGTGGAATCTGGAAATGCCTTTGGTAAAACAATTTATGAATATGACAAGGCCGGATATCTTGTTTTTCAAAAGGAGGTTTCTACTGGCGAAGAAATTAATTATATCTATGATGATGCAGGAAACAGAACGCATCTTTACAGCTCTAACAGGGAAACTTTATATGTTTATGGTAAGAATAATGAGGTAACCGAAGTTTTTGATAACAGACAGAGGATAAAGATTAATCTTGAGTATGATTCAGCTGGTCGTGAAATAAAAAGAAGCTTTGCAAATGGTATAAGTCAGAATACATTTTATGACAGGGCAGGACGTGTTACACTTATTATACAGAAATCTGCTGCGAACGAAATTGTCTGGGCTCAAGGTTATGTTTATGGTCAGGATGGAAAACGAATCATGACTGTTGATGATAAAGGGCGGGTAACAAAGTATGAATACAATAGGTGCGGACAGCTTGCGGCGGTGTGGTATCCGTATTCTCCCGAGCTTGAAGACAAGCTTAAAAAAGAGGCTATGGAAAACGGACTTGCCGCTATAGATGAAATTGCGGCAAATGAATTTCTTACAGGTTCTCAACTTATGATGCTTGTGCCGCTTCTTGAACAGATGCAGTATGGGTTGTCATCACGGCTTACTAATCTTCAGGGTTTTGTAAAAGAAAGCTTTGAGTATGACAGAAACGGCAACCGCACAAAAAAAACAAATGCATATGGAACAATTTCGTATGTTTATGATTCAGAAAACAGATTGCTTTTTAGTGGCGTAATAGGAAAATCGGGTGTAGAATATTCTTACGATAAGAACGGCAATCTGCTTGTACAGGAAAGTGAATTGAAAAAGATACATTATGTATACAATTCTCAAAACCGTCTCAATTATTGCGAAGTAACGGACAAGGTAGAAAAAACGCAGGTCCGTACAGCCTTTGCATACGATGCTTTTGGAAGACGAACTCTTGTTCAGAACGAGGGGACGGCCCCGCAGCAAACAATATATGACGGCTTTTCTTTTGATGTACTCAGACAGTGTCAGGTGCTAGACAAAGACTTTTTCTTGACTGCTTCAGATCCTGGATTGAGTTCAGGTTATTCCGGAAAACCAACAGGCGGACGTTATCGTTATCTCAGCGAGACTTCCGGAACAAAAGAATCCGGCCGTTATAGAGGAACTCGAACAACCTTTAATGTAAACGGCACTCTTGCCGCCCAGTCAGCAGATTATGAAGTTCAATATCTTTCAACAGATCTTTGTGGCAGCATAGTTTCAGTTTCCGACAGTCATGGTTACCAGCTTGGCTCTTACACCTATGATGCCTTTGGCTCTCTGCTTCAGAACAATAATTCCAGCTCCCCATCTTACGGCTACCTTGGAAAACCATACGACCCTCTAACCAATCTCTATAACTACGGCTACCGCGACTACACCCCGTCAACCTCCCGCTTTACCACCCCCGACCCCCTCCGCGACGGCCCCAACTGGTTCACCTACTGCAACAACGACCCCATCAACTTTGTAGATTTGTGGGGGTTGTGTGCGAGTGATAAAGCAGAAGTAAATAATGGAGTTGCTCCACCAATTGGTTTAACTTGGGATGATGCACAATATGTAACAAGTCCATGGGGAGAAAGAGAATCATTTGTAGCTAATAATGGAAAAATAGTATCTTCAGGACATAATGGAATAGATTATGGTGCTGATGAAGGAACTAGAATTAATGCTGTAATGGATGGCACAGTTACTAAAGTAGAGTTAAATCCTGATAACTCAAGAGGGTATGGAATATATGTGGAAATTACACATGATAATGGATCACATACATTATATGCTCATCAAAGCAAAACTATTGTGACCGAAGGGCAGAGTGTGGAAGCGGGACAGAAAATAGGCGAAGTTGGTTCTACAGGAAAGGTAACAGGTCCTCATCTTCATCTAGGTTATGATGGAAATGGGGATGGAAAATATGAAAAAACAAATCAAAAAGATAATCCAGACAGATTATTATATGCAGGAGGTGACTAATGAAAAAAATTATATTTAGTATATTTTTATGTACGTTTGTTTCTTTTGGTTTTGCAGAAAACTATGCATTGCATCTCGATATGTCTTTGGAAGATATAGTCAAGATTTATGGAGAACCGAAAGAAAATTATGTCGTCAAACCTTTTCCCAAACAAGAATGGGATCTGATATGTTTTCATTATGATTTTCTTGATGTTTATTCATATCGAAGTCAAAAGGTTGTGAATGGTATTTATATATATTCTGATAAGTATTTAGGATTGATAGATAAAAACTATATTCATTGTGGGAAAACAAAAGAAGAAATTGAACACTGTTTTGGGAAAGGATATTTTGAGGGAAAAGATACAAAAGATGAATATACTTATTCGTATGCACTAAATGATTTTAGAGAATTAAATTGTTATTACAACCAAGAAAATATACTCTGTGGTTTCTATTTTGGATATGTCGATCCTGAATAAAAGAAAGTGTGGTGTTTAAATGAAAAAGCTAATCGCTGTTTTATTCCAGTTCCAGAAGGAACAGTGAGATATTTAATGGAGGTACGATTATGGAAGTTGCATTGAAAAATGAAAGAATTGCTCTTAAGACAAATTCAAAACAGAAGAATGTTCTTGAACGTGCGGCAGTAATAAATCATGTTTCTTTGTCTTCATATATTTTGACATCTTCTCTTAAACAGGCTCAAGTGGATATAGCAAAAAATGAGATATTGGTTCTTTCTGAACGTGATAGACATTTAATTATGTCTGCGCTTGAAAATCCTCCAGAACCTAATGAAGCATTGAAAACCTTATGTTCCTTTTCTTCTATAATAAAAAATTAAGGCCGCCCTTACGGACAGCCTTAATAATTAGTTTTTAATCCAAACAATCATCCAGCTTTTTGCAAATCTCTTCTTTGTCCAGATGTCTTCCAATAATGACCATTTTAATCATGCGGTCGCCGACTTTTTCGTCCCAGTCTTTTTTCATTTCGGGTTCTTCTTCAAGGACGCGTTTTTGTTCGGCTGGTGGACAGGAAGCAAGCCAGTTGCCTGAATAGCCTGCCTGAATCTGGCGGCCACTGGTTTCGAGCACGTATGCCATGTCGTCTTCGTCGCTGAACCATACAACGCCCTTTGAACGGATAATGTTTCTTGGCCAGTTGCTTGCAAAGCGGTCCAGCTTTTCGCGGTTGAACGGGCGGCGGCGGTAATATACAAATGAACCTATTCCGTATTCATCTTCGCTTTCGCCTTCGTGCTTGTGCTCGTGGTGATGGTGCTCGTGTTCATCATCATCGTCATCATCTTCATGTTCTTCTGCTTCTTCCAGAGCCTTTACCCAGCCTGCGCTTGCATAAACTGTTTCAAAATCAAAGCGGTCTGTACCAATAATTTCTTCTACAGGAACTTCGCACTTGGTTGTTTCAAAAACCTTTACGCTTGGCTGAATCTTGTTTATAACTGCGCGAACCATCTTCATCTGTTCATCAGTAACCAGGTCACGCTTATTTACAATCAAAGTAGAACAGAATTCAATCTGCTGAATCAAAAGCGATTCAATGTCTTCTTCGTCAATGCCTTCCTTTAAAAGTGCCTTTCCTTCATCAAACTCTTCTACAAGGCGGCTTGCATCTACAACACCAACAACGTTATCGAGCTTACCAATTTCGATAGTTTCAATAGCCTGGGCAATTGGCATTGGCTCGCAAACTCCGGATGCCTCAATCAAAATATAATCAAACTTGCCGCTCTTCATCAAATTTTCAATCTGATTTACCATATCAGTTTTGAGCGTACAGCAGATACAACCGTTTGTAAGCGGAACAAGGCTGCTTGAATCTTCAATTTTTGCTTCCTTAGAAATAAGGCGTTCATCAACGTTTACTTCACCAATATCATTAACAATTACAGCTACCTTGTAGCCCTTCTGATTTGTAAGAACACGGTTCAAAAGGGTAGTCTTGCCGGCTCCAAGGTAACCGCACAACAATGTAATAGGAATTTTTTTAGCCATTTTTGATACCTCTATATATAGTTAATATAATAAAAAAAACATAATAAGTACACAAAAACGCCCCTTTTTTCTTTTTTTTTCGCAAATTCTGTTGTATAATAAACTTTGTGGTGGTTGAGCCTGTCGAAACCACCTGTTAAGGAGGCATGATAAAAAGGTAAACGAACAAGCGGTAATGTGATACGCTGAAGTGATTCAGCGGAACCCAGGCAACAGTTCGTCATGTTGGGTAAGGACATAGATCTTTGTAAAGGAGAATGAAGAGCTTTTGCCGCATCA
>JAFZOJ010000031.1 GCA_017550685.1 Treponema sp.
CCGTCATAATAATCGCGGACAATCTGGGGCGCTCCCCTAAGCCTTTCTTCACGGTTGTAGCGAAAAACAATTTTTTCTTCACCTTCTGTGTGGCCTTCGTCTACATTCTCAAACATTCTTTTATACGCCCCGCGGTAAAACTAATTCTTTAAGATTGCATCAATAAGGCTGTCGGTACGGTACCATACAACCCTAGCCTTTTCCTTGTCCACATAAAGTGCTGTGATTATTCCGTCCGGCGAAAGTGCCATATCATAATAAAGATTATCGTTGTGATTCAGATCAAAATGTCTGTGAAGAATCTTCTGCGATTCGTTCTGAATCATTTCTACATTAAAGCCGGTGTCTGTTTTTATGATAAAGAATTTCCAGCCGCTTTTTGTAACGCCCAGAAAATCATAAGGGATTTTATAGGTAAGCTTGCTGTAGTCTACAACAATTGATTCTTCGTAAGGAGGAATGGAAACCGGCTCGCCATAAATACCTGTTTCGCAATAAAGCGGATACAAAAGGGTCTGTGTATAATTGATTCCGCTTTGTACCTTGGAATCTTCATCAACAAAGGAATTATAATAATCTACCTTGACGTAAAGCTTGTATTCATTCAAATCCGGAATTACATTTTCCAGTGTGATAAAGGTTTCGCCATCTGTATTTGTATTTTCAATTTTTGGTGTATTGTTTACGCTGATTGGAATCATGTATTTAAGAAAGCCGTCCTTGCCGAACCAGTAAACAATAAGTCCGTCCGAAGAATTACTGATTACAACAAGCTCATCTTTTTCTGTAGTGTAAATATCGCGGATTGAAGGGAAAGGAGTTCCTCCAGGCCCCTGCTGCCCGATATAATCTACGCTTGAACCGTCTCGTGCAATGCGGAGTACTGCCTGACTGTAAAGAATGCCGCCTTCTCCCTGCTCCTGGCGGTTTCGTGGAATGGTACAGGCTGCATAAATACACTTGTTTGAATCCAGCGTAAGGTTTCCCGGATAATCAAAAGGATAGGAAATTTCGCGATGAATGCTTTCTGAAGGTCCGTTTGTATTTTGAATTAAAAAGCTTGTACTGGAATCTTCGTTATAAAAAAGCGAAAGCATGTCTCCGTAGGAGTTTAACTCCATAATTTTTTTGGAATAACCGTCTGCTATATAAAAGAATCCGTCGCGCATTGCAATTCCAAAACGCAGGCTGCCTACCTGATTCAAATCGGTAACACTCATCTGTTCTGCAAAATTACCATAATCAAGAGTAAAAAGTTCATTTTCACTAATTAACTGGATTGTATTATTTTTAGTACACCCGCTCAAAAAAAGGAGTGCAAGAACGCCTATACATATAAATATTCTTTTAATCATATGGTTTTATTATACAATTTATGGTAGTAAATTTAAAGAATATTCATTATAATAGTGCGTAAATTATAAAAGATTATAAAGGATTTAATTATGATTATTGATAAAATATTGACTGCAATCTTTGGTTCACAGAATGACCGTGACCTTAAGGCCCTTAAACCTATTTTACAGGCTGTAAATGACAAAGAAGAATGGGCTAAATCTCTTAGTGCAGAAGAATATCCAAAACAGACAGAACGCTTTAAGAAGGAACTTGCCGAGGGTAAAACCCTTGATGATATATTACCGGAAGCCTTTGCCCTTGTACGCGAAGCTTCAAGCCGTATCCGTGGTGAACGCTATTTTGATGTTCAGATTCTTGGTGCCATTAATCTGCATAAGGGCCGCATCACAGAAATGAAGACCGGTGAAGGTAAAACTCTTGTTGCCGTTGCTCCTTCTTATCTTAATGCACTTACAGGCAAGGGTGTTCACGTTGTTACAGTAAACGATTACCTTGCAGAACGCGATGCCAACACAATGCGCCCTATTTTTGAATATCTTGGCATGACTGTAGGTTCCATTCTTTCTGATATGGATAATGATGCAAGACGCCTTGCCTATGGTTGCGATGTAACTTACGGTACAAATAACGAATTTGGTTTTGACTACCTGCGCGACAATATGAAGGTTGACCTTAAGGATAAGGTTCAGCGCGGTTTCCACTTCTGTATCGTCGACGAAATTGACTCTATCTTGATTGATGAAGCCCGTACTCCACTTATTATTTCCGGTGCCGGCGAAGATGATACCTACAAATATCACGAGGTTGATAAATATGTAGGCGAGCTTAAGGAAGTTGCCAAGGATCCTAAGACAGGCGAATATCCAGACGAAAGCTTTATGACTCCGGAAGAACGTGCCGCAATTGAAGGAGACTATACACTTGATGAAAAATCTAAGCGCGTTTCCTTTACTGCAAAAGGTATGCTCCACATTAACGAAATCCTTCACAAGCATAACCTTATTACCGGTGCTCTCGAAGACGAAGACAACTTTGAATATACACACTACTTTACTCAGGCCCTGCGCGCTCACCTGCTTTTCCACAACGATGTTGACTACATGGTAAAAGACGGACAGGTTCAGATTATTGATGAATTTACAGGTCGTATTCTTGAAGGACGCCGCTATTCAGACGGACTTCATCAGGCTATTGAAGCAAAGGAACACATCCGCATTGCACAGCGCAACCGTACAATGGCTACAATCACCTTCCAGAACTTCTTCCGTATGTACGAAAAGCTTTCAGGTATGACCGGTACTGCCGCAACAGAAGCAGTTGAATTTAATAAGATTTATAACCTTGATGTTGTTTCAATTCCTACAAACGTGCCGGTTGCCCGTAAGGATGAAAACGACGAGGTTTACTTAAACGAACAGGATAAATGGGAAGCAATTGCCAAAGAAATTAAGGCTGCACACGACAGAGGACAGCCGGTTCTGGTTGGTACTGTTTCCGTAGAAAAATCTGAGATTCTTGATGCCCTGCTTACACGCAAGGGAATCCGCCACGAGGTTTTGAATGCCAAGAACCATGCACGCGAAGCTTTGATTATTGCCGAAGCCGGTGCTAAGGGTGCAGTTACAATTGCTACAAACATGGCAGGTCGTGGTACCGATATTAAGCTTGGTGGTAACGCAGAATTCCGTGCAAGAAAACGTGCAGGTACAAATGCTACACCGGAACAGTACCAGGCAGCACTTGCTATAGAAAAGGAAAACTGGAAAAAGGATTATGAGGAAGTCCGCGCCCTTGGAGGACTTTATGTAATTGGTTCTGAACGCCATGAATCGCGCCGTATTGATAACCAGCTGCGCGGACGTTCCGGACGACAGGGTGACCCTGGACGTTCCAAGTTCTTTATTTCCATGGATGACGACCTTATGCGACTCTTTGGTGGAGAACGCATGAAGGTTATGATGAGCCGAATCGGTATGCAGCCGGGCGAACCAATTGACCACCCATGGCTCAACAAGGGTATTGAAAACGCACAGAAAAAGGTAGAAGACCGCAACTTTGAAATTCGTAAGCATTTGCTTGACTATGATGATGTTTTGAATGAACAGCGTTCTGTAATCTACGAACAGAGAGACCAGCTCCTTGCAGACAACAACCTTTCTGAACGCGTAATGAACAATGCAAAGGATGTTGTAAACGACCTGTTTGATCAGTATGAATATGAATCAAAGAAAAACAAGCATGACAATACAGCTTTGAACGAGCTTAATGAACAGATAAGAACCTATTTTGGTTTGCAGCTGCCTGCAGAACGCATGACAAGAGAAGCTGTTATTGCAGAGCTCCAGAATGATATTACCGAAAAGGAATCGCTTGCCGGTAAAGAAAACCTTAATATGTTTATCCGTTACCAGTATGTACAGATTATTGACCGCAAATGGCTTGATCAGCTGGAAGCACTGGAAGGATTGCGCGAGGCAGTAAGTCTGCGTTCTTATGGTTCCAAGAACCCTCTTACAGAATACAAGATTGATGGCTTTAATATCTTTGACGAAATGCTCAGCTCTATCCGAACCTCGGTAATGTCACGCGTATTCAAGGTAAAGATTCAGCTTAGCCCTGAGGCAGCAGAACACCGCCGCCAGATGATGGCCGCACAGAACAGCCAGATGAACGCACAGCATAACGATGCACAGCAGTTTGGAGCAGCCGTAGAAGCAAACAATGCTCAGCGCCAGGCTCAGTCAACCTTTAGCGGAGACATGGCAAGAAGACAGGCAGCAAGCGGTGCAATGCAGACACGTACACAGGGTGCAAGCGTTACAGTAAGACGTACAATGCCTAAGGTCGGAAGAAACGATCCTTGTCCATGTGGAAGCGGTAAGAAATACAAGCAGTGCTGCGGCCGCTAAAACCACAGCTTAAGAAAGTTTAAGAAAGCTTAAGGAAGAAGAATTCTATCCAGTGTATAATTCATCCAGATTTTGGTCTGGAGAGGATACACTGGAGCAGTCTTTGCAAAATACATTGCGGCAAGTTCAAAATCTCCTGTAAAGAAGCAGGCCTCGCCTATATAAAAATTAACTCTGTTACGTACACTGTCACTTATATTTGTACCATTCAGCTTGTTCAAAAGTCTGATGGCTTCTTCGTATTTTTCCTGAACAAATGTTGTTTTTAATACTTCAAAAAGAAGGAAGTCGTCTCCGCTGTCCGGAGAAATCAAATCTTCTTCAAAGAAATATGGAGAAACCCTGCCCTTTGTCTGCTTTGTTGTTCCGGAAGATAAACCTGCTGCCTTTTGTGCAGCTTCGTCAGAAATGAGGGCTTCTTCTCCCTGTCCTTCCATATAGCTTATAAACGGAAGCGGTGTTTCGCGCATTGCTCCGTCTGTATAAAGCTTTTCTTCAGGCTTCTTTTTTGGTTCAATGTCTTTTTCTTCCGGCGCAATAAGATGAACGCCTTCTACTGTAGAGTTCATTGAAACAAAAATTACATCATAAGGGCGGTCCTGATCCGTAACCGCAATTACTACATAATAATAGTCGTTGTAGTCGGAAACAGTATCTGTATAGCTGTGGGCCTCCGGCGGAAGCTCTGCAAGAAGATATGCTCCTGAAAGCTGATTATATGAAGAAACAGGTCTGACATCCCTGTAAATAAGAAGCTTGGAAATTTCCGGTTTTGGAGATGATGGTAATGTCCATGTAATATTTATTCTGGTTCCTCTTCCAGGTACAGCAGAAATATCCTGAACTACAGGTTTATTCTGAGAGTGTAAACTTATACATACAGCAAAAAATAATGCAACAATAAGAAAACGCTTGTTCATATATATAACCCTAATAAATATTACGTAGCAAGTCAAGAATAGACGGTCTTTCGACAGCCTGTTTTATTTCTTTGACAATTTCCTGTCCTTTAACTTTCTTCTTAATTACAGGCTTACCCTTTTCGTCGGCGGCAGGAACATTATCAACTGCTTCCTGTACCTGTTCTTCGTCCCCTTTACCTGCAGGAAGCGAAACAAGAACAACCTCATCATCAATGTTTACGCGGTCATAAAATCCCTGGTTTTCTATAATACCTTCTGAAATTTCTTCGCCTACATTTGTAATGGTTATGGTTCCAAGAACATTTTCATCACGGTAATACAAACCGCTGCCTGAATCTGCAGTCCTTATCTGTCCCTTTTTGATGATTTTAAGCTGGGTATCTTTTACGATATTTTCTGATTTTCCAAGATCTACAAGAACAGTCTTTCCGTTGCGGGAAAGAATCTTTCCGCGTACAGTAAGCTTTTCCAGAACAGAATTTCTAAAGCGACGCAGGATTGTAGAAAAACGGTTGTTTCCTGTGCTGTAGAAAGAACCCTTATCTACTTCAAGTCCTGTACGTGCAGAATACATTGTAGAAGACAAGGTCATATCGTTAGAACCTTCGCTGAGGGAAAGGATTATAAAGTAATCAAAGCTTCCGTTGCGTGCATTTCTGAATGCTTCTCCATAACCGCTTACAGGAGTAACCTGTGTCTTTACCGAAGTAATTGCTATACCGGAGAAAATATCGGCGGCGGCATTTGCAACAAGTCTGTTTGTATCGGCATGAATAAATGAGTTATTGTTTTCCTGGTAGAAGATTGCAATATTCCAGCGGGTTTTATCCAGATAGAATGGATCTACCTTCCATGCGTCTCCAAGTCTGTTTATGAGAAGAGAATCAAAAGCCTCAATTTTATCATTGAGTGTAGTCTTCTGCCTTGAAGTAAGGGTGTCGTAATTGTGTTCCTTTATAAACTTAAGCTGCTCAAGATACAGCTCATACATTCCGTTTATTTCCAGAATATCTGCATAAGAAGATCTTGCCTCGTAATTAAGAGGATCAAGCAAAAGTGCACGCTGATATTCATAAACTGCCCCGGAACCGTCAAATCTTGAAGCGTACTGCTTTGCATTTTCTATATGATATTTTGCATAAGCAACACGTCTTCTGTCTTCAAGACCAAGCACAGAACGGATTTCGTTTTCCATTGCGCTGCGCATAATTTCGTCCTGAGGATTAATTCCAAGTCCTGAAGTCCAGGTTTCTATTGCGGCAGAAACATTACCCATTTTGCTCTGGGCAACACCCTTAATAAACCATGCGTTTGAATTTTTACGGTTGCGGCTTATAAGATAATCGCTTATATCAATTACTTCCTTATACCTGCCCTGCTGATACAAAACTGTAGAAAGCATGTCGTAGGCCTTGTCGTAATTGCTGTTTACTTCTACGGCAATTCTGGCCTGCTTTTCTGCAGTCTGATAGTCTCCCTGCATGGAATAGATGATTGCAGCCAGATAATGAACCTCAGGCTCTCCCGAATAATATGAAAGCGCACGGCGTAAATAAACCTGAGCTTCGGCACTGTTTCCTCGTTCGGCATATACAAGTGCAAGAGACAAAAGAGCCTTGCGGTTTGTATTCTGTCTTTTTAAGGCTTCCAGGTACTGGTTCTGTGCCCCGGAATATCGGCCTTCGTACAGTTCAATTTCTGCAAGACCAAAATGTGCGTCTATATCGTTGGGATATTTTTTAAGGATTTCGTTAAAGATTGCACGGCCGTCATCTATACGACCAAGCGAAACAAGCACCATACCCTTAAGGTTTTGAATGCGCTGATTTGATTTTTCGTATTTTTCGGCATTTCCAAGATACTGGAGGGCAAGGTCAAATTCTCCAAGCTTGTAAGAGCATTCTGCAAGAGCATACCAGGCGTCGGTAAAGGCAGGATTTTCATTAACCACCTCCAGATAATACTGAGAAGCAGTATAATAGTTTTCTTCTGACTGAGCCTGAACACCCTGATTATATTTCTGCAGTACCGGCATTGAATCTTGTGAAGGAGCGGCAGAAAGAGATGTCAGAAAGCAGGAAACTAAAAATACTCCTGCCACCAGGCTTTTACTATTCCTCTTGGTCTTGTTCATCTTCATTGTTTCTTATTACCTTGATTACGTTTATTCTATGACCTTCCATGTCCTGAACTATGAAATCATAGTTGTTCCAGGAAGCCTTTTCATATTTTACAGGCACCTTGCCAAATAAATCAAATACAAATCCACCCAGAGAATCAAAATCTTCGTTAGGGAACCCTGTTCCAATTGTTTCGTTCAGATCATCCAGGTCTACGCGGGCATCACAAAGCCATACATTGTCGTTGATTGTGATTATATCTTCCCTTTCCTTATCAAATTCGTCCTGAATATCGCCTACAATCTCTTCGATAATGTCTTCCATTGTTACAATACCGGAGATTCCGCCGTATTCATCAATAGCCATGGCAATATGCAGATGGTGGCGTTTAAATTCGCGTAAAAGTGAATCGATGCGCTTGCTTTCGGGAACAAAATATGGTTTGCGGATAATTTTGAGCAGGTCTACGTTCTGATTTTCTGCAAAAGACTTTAAAAGATCCTTTACGTAAAGAACACCCACAACATTGTCTATGGAATCTGTATATACCGGAAATCGTGAATGACCGCTTGCAATAATTTTTGTAACAAGCTCTGATTTTGGAATGTCAGAAGAAATAAAGTCTACGTCAATGCGTGGAACCATAACCTCCTTTACAGATGTAATGGAAAGGTCTTCTACACCCTGAATCATATCCTTTTTTTCTTCATTCAGGATTTTTTGTTCTATTATGTCATTTTCGTCGGCATTTTTTCCGGCGTTTTTCTTTTTACGGTTAAACAAACTCATTTTATTATAATTTCATCCTTAAGCTTTTGTAATATTCTTTCCTGAAGAACCAGCATTTCTCCTTCAGGCTCCATTCCTTCCTGTATATGCTCTTCTCCGTGGTCCATCCCGTTCAAATGGAGAAGCCCATGAACTAAAAGTCTCTTTAATTCAGAATTCCTGTCTTCCTTAAAATATTCGGCATTTACGGGTAATGTATCAAGACTTATTACTATATCTCCGGCACATTTCCATAAGCCTTCTTCATCCTCATATTCTTCTCCGTTTTCAAAAGATAAAACATCTGTGGGAGCGTCTATGTTACGGTATGTACTGTTTAATTGCCTGATATATTCGTCATTGCAGAAAAGAACGGATATTTCTTCACCTGAATAGCCCAATTCGCCGGCAGCCCTGCATATGAAGCTTTCTGCTTTTTCGAGCCATACAGGTTCTTCCATCCCCTCCTGAACGGCAACAAATATCCTGTTTGCCATACTACTTCTTTTCCTTTTCCTTATCCTTTTCCTTTTCCTTGGCAGCCTGAGCAGGATTTGGAGCAGTCTGTGCATCCGGGTCCTGCTGGTCAGGATATTCTATTCGGCTGTGATAAAAGCCTGCAAGAATCTGAACAAAGGCTTCTTTGATTTTTGTAATGTCGCGGTAGGTAAGCTCACAGTTATCCAGCTGATGGGCTTCTATCTTGGCATTGATAAGGGTTGTTATAAACACTTCCAGACGTGGAATAGAAGGATTTTTTAAGGTATGGCAGGCAGCCTCTACAGTATCTGCAAGCATTACGACTGCACTTTCCTTTGAAGTTGGCGGTACTCCAGGGTATGCAAAATCTTCAGGCGACAGTGTCGGGTCCTTTTCCTTGGCTTCGTTATAAAAATACTGAATTACACTGTTTCCGTGATGTTCTGCAATTACATCTATGATAACCTGAGGCAGATGCATCTGTCTTGCTTTTTCAACACCCTTTTTAACGTGGCTTTTGATAACGGTTGCATAAAGGGTCGGGTTTATATCATTATGTTTTTCGGTATCGCCCTGCTTGTTTTCTACAAAGTATTCGCTCTGGTCCATCTTACCGATATCGTGGTAATAACCGCCGACACGCGCTACAAGAGGATTTGCTCCGATTTCACGGCAGGCAAATTCTGCAAGCTGAGATACCATCATGGAATGCTGGTAGGTTCCGCTGGCAGTAATACACATTTTCTTAAGAAGTGCCGCATTTGTATCACTCAAATCCATAAGACGGAAAACCGAAGCGGAATTGAGCATGTATTCCAACGGAGTAAGGAAACCTAATGTAAGAATACCGGAGATGAATCCGTTAGCGATGCCGCCGATAAAGAACTTGGCATTTGCGGTAAAGGTTTCGTTGAAAATTACTATGAGCAGCATGAAAAAGACCATATTGCACAGGGCTAACATAATGCCTGCAAAAACCAGGTCTATACGGCGCTCTACCTTGCGTACAATTGCAACCGAAGCAAGAGAAGAAGCCAGTGTAAACAGGAACGGTACAAGCTCCCAGTTTCCTGAACCGAGCACTGCAAAAGCCATTACAAAGGAGAACAAAACTGCCGAAGCCTGTCCGTACAGGATTGTAATGATCATTGCAAAAAGGCTGGCCGGAATTATCATACACAGCGCATATGGATTTACGCAGAACGGAAGCTTGGATCCAAAGGAGGCCGCAAAAAATACAATCAAAAGGAAAAATACCTGCAAAAGCGGCTCCTGCAGCTTAATAACCCGCTTAAACGGAAGCAGCAGGAACAAAAGGTAATACATAATCGCAATTACCAGCAGGTATAAAATCTTATTTGCAAAGGCACGGTAATCAATATACAAAGGAGAAGCAATCATCTTTTTGAGCTTTGCATAAGATTCCTCTGTAATTTCAAAACCCTTTTTAATGATTTTTTCTCCTGCAATTATTGTTACAGGATTTGCATCGTCTGCAGGAATGCTTTTTTCTGCTATAATTGTGCGGTCTGCAATCTGTCCGATTTCAAAATCATTTATAGAAAAATTTGCTACTGTTTCGCTGGTGGTTACCTTGGCAAAAACAAGCGCTGTAATTGCAACGTAGCCGAAAAAAAGCAGGAGCAAAAATGGATATTTTGTCTTTATATAATGTCCTGCACTTTTGAGGAAAACAGAGACGGGATTTTTCTTTTCACTGTTCTTCTTTTCAGTATTCTTATTTTTGTTCTTCATTTTCGTAAGCCCTTACTATTTTTTTAACAAGACGATTTCTTACAACATCTTCTGCCGTAAGCTCCATAAAACCAATATCTTCTATTTTATTCAGAATATTAATTGAATGAATTAATCCTGAAGGAGTTTTATGAGGAAGGTCTATCTGTGTAGTATCTCCGGTTATAAACATTTTTGAATTTTCGCCCATGCGGGTAAGGAACATTTTCATCTGCGAGCAGGTTGTGTTCTGAGCTTCGTCAAGGATGATTACTGCATTGCTCAGCGTACGTCCTCGCATATAAGCAAGAGGTGCGGTCTCGATAATGCCTGCTTCGGTAAGACGGCGCACTGTTTCTATGGATACAAGAGTTTCCATGGCATCGCGCAAAGGCCTTAAGTACGGATTGATTTTCTGTTCCAGGTCTCCGGGCAAAAAGCCAAGGCTTTCTCCTGCTTCTACAACAGGACGTGTGATAATAAGCTTGTTTTTAACATGAGAAAGCACCAGACGAAGCGCTTCTGCAACTGCAAGAAAGGTTTTACCGCTACCGGCACTACCCGTACAAAAAACAATATCCTTTGTCTGAAGCTTATTAATATATTCCGCCTGATTCTGGCTGCGCGGGTAAATCTTTTTTACAGCACCAGGTATTAATATGGAAATTTCATCTGCGTTTACTTTTTTTTGTGTATTTAATACCGAAACTACTATATCTTCGCTGTCTAAGCCGCCGTCATTTATTTCGTCTACAATGCGGTCTATGATAAATTGAAATTTCTGGCAGGTTTCCTGATCATTACTGTCTATGGACAACTCGTTTCCACGGGTAAACACGGAAACCCCAAGACTTTCTTCTATGAGTTTAAGATTGCTGTCGTTCGTTCCGCATACACATGAAATAATATCATTATCCGGAACTACTATAGTATATTCGCTCAAAAAATCCTCTATTATTATATTTTATATTGCAAGTTGATTATGTGCAAGTATTAAAAATCATATTGAATCCTATTTCAAAATCCACATTGCATCGTCATCTGCTTCTTTATATTCATAAGTCAGGTTAGATTTAATGCTCTGCATAGGATTCCATACAACTCCGATTGAAATATATGGGTCAAATACGTATTTCTGGACTCCGTTCTGCTTAACAAGCTTTGGTTCGAACCTCCAGATCATGTTAAAATCCCAGTCGTGAAGCTCATGTGTAAGGGTCAGGTTAAGGGATTTGAGCTTAAAGCCGGAGGCTTCCCTGTTTTTCTGGAAGGCACCGTTTTTCCAGCCCCAGCCGTGAATGCCGTAAATACCTGTTGACTGCAAAAGATCCATAAACATTCTTGAGGCAAAATTATTTCCGTAAAAGCTTTCGGTTGCAAATTTTCCTCTGTCCTGGAAATACCAGTATAAGAGGGAGTTTCGTGAAGTTGCAGAAAATGTAAGCTTAAAGAAATTGTTTATATTAAAGGTAAGAGACGGAGAAATCTGGAAATAACTGTTTGTAGGCTTAATAAAGTCATAATTTAAATTTACATTTACGCCGGGAGCCCAGGTAATTCTGTTGCTCCAGTAATAATAATTCTTGGCAGGAAGCGTATAAGACAGGGCTGCAGAATATGGGGTAAATTCTTTTTCTTCGCGGCGAACATAACCCTTCTGACCGGCTTCGTTAGCAGTATCTGTGAAAAGATCATATTTATAGGTGTAGGAACAGTTCAGGCTTACAGAAAGCTGTTCATACGAAAGAGAAACCTTAAGGCTTTCAGGATACTTCTTTTTTTCTTCGGAATTGTCATTATAAATATAGCTGAAGGATTCTGAAATACGCAGCTTGGAATCAAAAAGGCTTACAGACATGCTTTGTGTAAACGGTGAATACTGCAATGTTGTGTCGGTTTTGCTTTTTTCGTATACGCCGGTGCCCATGGAAACAGAAACATAAGGGAAAACAAGACTGAGGGAGCCTGTATATTTTGCAGTAAGCGGTTTGAGGGTTGAAGAAAAAACGAGGGTCTGCTTAAAGCGCGAATTCATTTCATTCATGCCAAGTGTAAACGACAGGGAATTGGTTGTAATGCTTTCCGGGTCATCAAAATCAAGCCACTGCTCTTCCCACTCAGGATTATCAGCATCGCCGGTAAACTTTCTGCGGTAGATTTTCATCGTATTATTCCAGGTAATGCCTGTTTCAGAAAAAGCCGGAATATAGGTAAACGGACGGAAGCTTATGGAATTGCTGTTTGAAAAAGTTCTTGTCTGGGCTGTATAGTCTGCAACATCAAGTTCTTTTTTCTTTAGCTCTGAATAGCCGTCGGTATTTGGGTGACCCTGGAAAATCGGTTCAAAGGAGAAGGAATTTTTCATGGAGAAGAAGTTTCCACCGTAACCAAGATTGCTGTTTACGCTTACAGGACTGCGCAGCATATACATAAACGAACGGATGTTCTTCCAGTCAAAATCCTCCGGAGTAAGAAGATATTTTACGTCATCCTTGTCGGTTGAACTGTAGGAAATCTGGGTATCAAGGCTTGTGCTTGCGCTGTAATCAAGCTTGTATGAAAAGCCGGAAATTGTCGTTGCAGAAAGGGAGCTTGTGCTTAGCTCAACAAGAACAGGTTCCGGAAGTTTAAATTCTTCTTCGGTGGTTTCTTCTGCCGGTGCGGCTGGCTCCGGTTCAGGTTCGGCGCCTTCTTCCTGTGCCTTTGCGTTCAGTTCTTCCTGTTTTTTAAGTTCTTCTTCTTTTAAAAGTTCTGCAGGAGTTTTGAGGTCATCAGGCTTTGAAAGCGTTACCGGATAAGAAACTTTTTTTGTATCTGATGTGCGGGCTCTTGGCGGCCACTGAAGTATAGTACCGTTTAAGGAAAGAGAAGCAGTTGCAGGCTTGATCTGGCTCGGGTAGTAAAACAAACGTTCAGGGGTGTAGGTTTTCCATTCCGGATCTGCCAGATATCTTTCGTCCTGCTTGAGAGTGTTTTCGTCTGTCTGAATTGATGTGATATAAATTGAAGAATTCAAATTGAGTGACAGCGAATTTATAAACGGCTGAACTATTGCAGGAATAGGCACAGAATAGGAAGAATTGAGCTTCCATTCCAGCTGCGAAATTGTATTTTCGGTATAGGTATAATCACTGTCCGACTGGTTACTCATGTCCAGAAGATACGAAATCCATTCCATAGATTCGTCGCGGGTTTTAAAGTCTCCGCTGAAATACGGATCTGAATAAACCGGAAGAACTACAGTAAGCCTGAATGGTTTGGACAATGAAAAATTAAGATTTCCGCCGTAACGGAAAGGAAGCTTGAGACCCAGGAAATTTGATTTATCATGATACATTTTTCCGGTTTTAGACAGGAAAGTATAATTTTTATCGCTCTGGAAAATTGTATTACTCAAGCCGAGCATGGCGTTAAATTCAAGATTTGTTATGTAGTTTTTGGACGGATTTAATTTTCCTTCAAGACCTATCATTCCGCCGAGGTTTGAATACCAGTCGCCTAAAAGCTTGATGTAGGTGGAGGTGTCGCCGGTATAGGATTCATCAAGATTGTGAAGCATGAGTCCCTGGCGTTCCTGCTCTTTAAGCTCTGTTGGCTTCATAAAGTTGTAAACGGCCTTGAGAGATTCTTCGGTGGAGGAGTTTTCACTGGAAGAGCTTGAAGAAGAGCTTGAACTATTGAGCGGCTTACGGCCTTTTAAGTATACAGTTGTCTGAACATATTTACCTTCTCTTGGACGAGAACCAAAAACAGGATTGTAAATCAGTTCATCCTTTGGATAATAAAAAACAGGAAAATACATTACAGGAATCGGGCCAACATAAAGCAGTGCGTTCAAGAAGGCAAACTCACCGCCTGGGAGCAGCCAGGTTCTGTAAGCATCTATGTGCCAGTGTGGCTCCGGAGCATCGCAGAATGTAAGGCTGGAATTTTTAAAGGCAATTGTATTGTTTTCGCTTTTGCCAAAGATGTCTGAAAAAACTATGAGGGTTGAACCCGACGGCAGATTGAGCGCATCACTTTTTGTCTGAACTACACGGCCATCATCAAAAATACCTTCAAGTGTGGAGGTATTCATAAGCAGGGAGCTTGCAGTTGTTGTTTCGCCACCACCCGAACCGCTGCTTTTTGTTGTAATTTCTACGTTACCTTCGGCATAAAGCATTTCTGTTTTGCGGTCGTAGGTTACCTTATCCGATTTGATATCAGAAACACTGCTGCCTTTTTTTACAGATATTTCCACAGCACCTTCAAGAACAATTGAATCGTTACCGTTTTTTTCGTCCTTGTCATAAGTGGTCTGACGGGCATTTATAATTGTGATTACGGTTGGCTCTGCGGAAGAGGATTGTGCAAAGAGAAAGTGTGTGCTTGCAAAAAACAAGAGGAAAAATAATTTTAATATCACATACTTTCTATTCACAATTATTCCTTAGTGTGGTCCCTGAGGCTCTCGAAGGGCCGCTTTAAATATCACTTTAAATCCTGTAAAAATGCGCCTGTTTGACTTTTCTTGCATTTGGCAACTTCTTCCGGGGTACCGCAGGTTACTAAGGTTCCGCCCTTGTTTCCACCTTCAGGTCCTAAGTCTATTATATAATCACACTGCTTTATTACGTCAAGGTTGTGTTCAATCATTACAACAGTGTTGCCGTTATCTACAAGACGCTGAATTACAGCCATAAGCTGCTTTACGTCTGCAAAATGAAGACCTGTTGTCGGTTCGTCTAAGATGTAGAGAGTTTTGCTTGTGGCCGGGCGTGCAAGCTCGTTTGCAAGCTTTACACGCTGTGCTTCACCGCCACTGAGTGTGAGTGCGTTTTGTCCAAGCTGAATATAACCGAGTCCGACTGACTGCAGCGTTGCAATCTTTCTATATATATGTGGAATACTCTGGAAAAAGTCGCAGGCTTCGTCAATGCTCATGTTGAGAACGTCATTTATAGATTTTCCCTTGTATTCAACTTCAAGCGTTTCGTGATTAAAGCGTTTACCGCCGCAGACTTCACACTGAATATATACGTCCGGGAGGAAGTTCATTTCAATTACAATTTCACCCGCACCCTGACAGTTTTCGCAGCGACCGCCTTTTACATTAAAGCTGAATCGACCCTTCTGGTAGCCGCGTGCTTTACTTTCCGGCAGGCTTGCAAAAAGGTCTCGGATTGCGTCAAATACTCCGACATAAGTTGCAGGGTTACTGCGAGGAGAACGACCGATTGGCGACTGGTCAATGTTGATAACTTTATCTACGCCGTCAATGCCTTCTACGCTGTCGCAGGCACCTACAGGGTAGTTAGTTCGCATAATCTTGTTGCTTACAGCCGGGTAAAGAATGTCGCTCATGAGGGTGGACTTTCCACTGCCACTGACGCCTGTGATACAGGTGAAGGTTCCAAGCGGGATTTGAACGGTGACGTCTTTGAGGTTGTGCTCGCGGGCGCCGTTTATTTTAATGAACTTTCCGTTTCCCGGGCGTCGTTTTGCAGGGAGGTCCATACGTAAGGTGCCTGCAAGATACTGGCCTGTGAGGCTTTCTTTTACCTGTGCTACTTCCTGTGGTGTACCGGCTGCTACAACCTTACCGCCGTTTACTCCGGCTCCAGGTCCAAGATCTATAAGGTAATCTGCAGTGCGCAGAGTTTGTTCGTCGTGTTCTACTACAATTACTGTGTTTCCGTTGTCGCGCAGGTTCAAGAGAGTGTCTATGAGGCGCTGGTTATCTCGCTGGTGGAGTCCGATACTTGGCTCATCAAGAATATACATAACACCACAGAGCGCAGAACCAATCTGAGTTGCAAGACGGATTCGCTGAGCCTCACCACCACTCAAAGTTTCTGCAGCGCGTTCCATTGTCAGATACTCAAGACCAACATCACGAAGAAATCGCAGACGTGCTCTGATTTCCTTAAGAATCTGAGTTGCAATCTGAGCTTCACTTTCAGTAAGGTCAAGGTTATCAAAAAAGTCGATGGACTCTGCAACAGACATTTTACAAAGTTCAAAAATATTTTTACCGCTTACAGTAACACCAAGAGCTTCCGGGCGCAGGCGCATACCATGACAGGCAGAACATTCATGAATTGCCATGAACTTTTCTTCGATGTTTGTGCGCATAGCCTCACTCCAGGCTTCGCGGTGACGGCGGGTCATTTCCTTTACAACACCAATCCAAGGACGGTTATATTCAGAATAACCTTCCCCGCTCTGCTTCTGGTAAATCCAGTGAAGCTTTTTAGTATCAGAGCCGTTCCACATAAAATCAAACTGCTCAGGAGTAAGCTGGTCAATCGGAGTATCAAGAGTAAAACCGGCAGCTTCTGAAACTGCGGTGAAAATACTTCTGTTCCATTCAGATGTCGGTGTGAAGAATGGAAGACCGCCCTCGTTAAAACTGAGCGACTTATCAGGGAGAATCTTATCAAAGTCCCATTCCATCTTTTCGCCTAGCCCTGTACATTCAGGACAGGCACCAAAAGGATTATTGAATGAGAAAAGTCGTGGCTGTAAGTCAGGAATAGAAATACCGCAATCAGGACACGCATTCTTCTGGCTAAAGAAAACCTCAGTTGTCTTGTCGTCGTCCGGATCCTGGCGGGTAACAATTACAATTCCGTTAGCATTCTTAAGCGCAATTTCAATAGAGTCAGCCAAGCGCGAACGAACATCATCAGATTTTTTAATTCGGTCTACAACAATTTCGATGGTATGTTTTTTCTGTTTATCAAGCTTAATTGAGTCTTCAAGCTCCGCCATAACGCCGTCAATACGCGCACGCACAAAGCCCGATTTTTTAGCATCTTCAATTATTTTAGTATGCTCACCCTTCTTACCGCGGATAACAGGAGCAAGCACCTGCATCTTAGTTCCTTCCGGCCAGCCCATGATAGTATCTATAATCTGGTCAACAGACTGCTCCCGAATCTCCCGCCCGCACTGAGGACAATGAGCATGCCCCGTACGAGCAAAAAGCAGACGGTAAAAATCATAAATCTCGGTAATAGTTCCAACAGTAGAACGAGGATTTTTATTAGTAGATTTCTGTTCAATAGAAATAGCAGGAGAAAGCCCTTCGATCAGGTCAACATCAGGCTTATCCATTCGCCCCAGGAACTGACGGGCATAGCTGGAAAGACTCTCCATATAACGACGCTGTCCTTCCGCAAAAAGCGTATCAAAAGCAAGAGAAGATTTTCCCGACCCGCTAAGCCCCGAAATTACAACAAGCTTATTCCTAGGTAAAGTA
Organism: Treponema sp.; assembly: GCA_017550685.1. GTDB lineage: Bacteria > Spirochaetota > Spirochaetia > Treponematales > Treponemataceae > Treponema_D. The sequence goes on from JAFZOJ010000031.1 coordinate 17,540, forward strand.
ACATCTATATTTTTAAGGTTATGCTCCCGCGCCCCTCGAATAACAATCTTTTCTTCTGCCATAATTAATCTATTATAGCGTATTTTCCACTTAAGGCAAACATAGCAAACATATAAAGACAGTTATCATAGTATCTTCGTTCACCAATGCGAAGCGGTGTGTTCCAGAATCTTCGTACAATTTTTTCCGCAGCACCAGCGGCAGCAGGAGAACAAGCCAAAGTAGTCTGAGCAAGAGTAGCCAAAAGTCCAACCGGATGCAAAACCTTTTCTTCAGTGCCATCAGACAAGAGTACAGGCGTTCCGTCTATGTGATATTTCTTATAATCAGCAGGATCAATATCTGCAAAAAAACTCACCAGATTATCAGCAATCTTTTCAAACTCAGGGGTATGACCGTGCCACAAAGAGTCCAGACCAATATTTGCACCAGTTCTGTAGGCATCACTATAAAAATCCCCATGTCCATCCGGCGGGCCATAAGGATTTGGTGTTCCGTCAAAGTTTCCATATTCAGGGTTCATGCCTGTTACCGGGTGACATGCCTTTGCAAGATATTCGCGGCTGGCATTTTCTGCACGTTTCCAGAAATCTCTGTCTTCTTCATCTGCCCACATGGCAAAATAATGATAAAAATGCATAAGATGATATGAAGGATCTGTAAAAGGACAAGCCGGAACAAAAAGAACGTAGGCGTTGTCTGCATTCCACATAGGATATTCCTGATGAACGCAGGTGTGTAAAATACGGCGGGCCCACATAGTATAATTGTAAATACTTTCACCATCTGCATCGCCCCACTTGCGTCCGGCCAGGAACAAAGCCATTGCAAAAAACTCTTCGCCGTCGGGAGCCGGGCCCCAGGCATTTTTCTTGCCGTCAGGACCTACAGACCAGGCAAAGTATCCGGCCATCTTGCCTTCTTTCATATACATAAAATCAACTGCGAACTTCCACATGCGGTCAAAAATGTCCTTGCGGTTGTTCATGACGCACATCATCATGCCGTAAGACATTCCTTCGGTGCGGGCGTCACAGTTTCCGGTATCCATAAAGTAGCCGGTGTCATCAATTCCATCAAAATAAAAGCGTGACCATGGTTTTTCAAAAATCTCAGTAAAAGTGTCTGCGACGCGCTTGTCAATTTCTTCCTGGCTATAGCCATATTTCAAAAATGTGTTTTCCATAGATATAATAATGGCATATTTTGTATTATTTTTCTATTATAAAAATCGTAGTATATTGTATAAAAACTACAGAAAAGCACCTAATTGACACATTCCACATTTTTGTCTATATTATTACTATATATAGAAACACACACAGAGGATTCAAATGATTATCAAAATCTTAATGCTTGTTATCTTCTTTGCCATCATGATTCTTGTAGGCGTTTATGCACACAAGCAGGCAACAGATGTAAACGGATTTGTTCTTGGCGGACGCAATGTTGGTCCATGGCTCACAGCCTTTGCATACGGAACTTCATACTTTTCTGCCGTAGTATTCATAGGTTATGCCGGACAGTTCGGCTGGAAATACGGAATCTC
>JAFZOJ010000032.1 GCA_017550685.1 Treponema sp.
ACTGAACATCAACCGAAGCTCACAAAGGGAGAAGCCATATTTCTAAGCTGCCTATGTGGCAGTGAACTTTCAGGAGGCTGTGGTAGCTACACTGGTACCACGCCAAAGGATAAGGAAACAACTGCTCAGATTCTAAAACTAGAGTCTTCGTACCTATGTGTGGGTAGTGCGAAAAACGATATATCATATCTTATAAAAATGCACCAATTTAACATTTTTCTATAATAAATACTATTTCTATAAAAAATAGTATTTATTAAATTTTTTTAGACATACATGAAGCTATTCACGCAGAAGGGACCTCTATCCGGGTCGTAGGGTGCAAGAATGCGCCAAGAGGTTGGGAAAAGCTACGTTTGCTGTTGTGACAGTCCTGGCTCCCTGCTTGTTTCACAAGGGAAAGAAAGCCCGATGGAAGCCGTGAGCGGCACTTTTCCTCACTCTTTCCAAGGTATTAAAAGTTCCCCGAGGCATTTCAGAGGCTTTTACGAGCGTCTGACCGACTTTTTGCCAGACGCCGTGGAGCGCATCAGAAGGCAAGGCTGAATCACGGAGACCCGTAGTATCAAGCGCCATAGCTGCGGGTTGATTATGCTATCCTTTCATTACACTTTTTCCTCCCGCCCTCACTCTTCTGGGCGGGGGGAAAAAGTGTTCTCCGAGATGGTGAGATGACATACGTCAATCCGTGCTGCTCCGGCCGGAGCGGTAGCATACGGTGTGACAGCTCCGCGGAGTCTTCGGAGCGGACTGGCACTCCGTATGCTCGCGGAGGGCGGATAGCGGCACGGCCTTTCCGCCCTGAACGGGCGCGTGCGAGTGCGCCAAGAGCGCTCGTGTTAGCGCCCTTCAGGGCTCGCGGCATATGGAATATGCCGCATTCGGGCTGCGGTCCTTTGGACCGCTTGTCCCGTGCCTTTCTCTTCGCGACTGCGAGCAGCCCCCTTGGGGGGCCGCGCAGCTGGCGATTTTGTCTTCCGCCCTGTCCTCGCCCGGAACGGCTGCATGGCGGGGTGACAGACGCGAGTCTTCGAGCGGCTGGCGCTCCCCATGCTCCGTTCCGCAGAGGGCGGGCGGCTTGTAGGACATCGCGTTTTGCTCTAAAAATCAACACAGATGACAGATGATGGTATTCTCAGCCTGTCGAAACGGTCCCCTTGCCGCAATCCTTCGGTGCCTCTACAGGTATTCTGTCCGCTGACGACTATCTTGTTCCCTACGGTTTACGTCAGAGTCATCCAGTTTCGGAAACTATAAACCGTATAATTTTGCATCCGAAGAATTGATTTTTATATAGGAATTTGAAAAAAATACAAAAGGATAAATCCATGTCTATCGGTATTCAACAACTATGTGAGTCTGTATTACATCTCAACAATATTATAGCTGAGGATATAATTTGTTACGAGGACTCTCTCGGACAACATAGAATAAATTTAATGCTTGCACCTACAAGAGAATCTGACAATCTTTGTCCAATATGCGGGAAAAAATGTGTAGGATATGATACCCATGGTCATTTTGGCGATGGAGAGCGCAAGCATTGGAGATCACTCGACTGGGGTCAAGCATTAGTTACAATATCATATGCAACACATCGTATTTTTTGTCCAGATCATGGTGTGATTACTTCAGCTGTGCCGTGGGCTTATCATAACTCCTCTTTTACAAAAGAGTTTGACAAAACAGTGACTTGGAAAGCACAACAGTGCTCAAAATCGGCAATTACAAAAGAAATGAGGATCTCATGGAAAACAGTTGGAAATTGTATTTCAAGGGTTAGGAATGATGTGGAGCCAGACTTAAAAGATAGATATAGCGATTTGAAGAGAATAGGAATAGATGAAACATCTATTGCAACTGGCCATTCCTACTTGACTGTCGTAGTAAATCATGACAACAATGAAGTTGTTTGGGTGAGTTATGGACATTCAGAAGAAGTTTTGAGTCAATTTTTTGAAGAGTTATCAGAAGATCAAAGAGAGAAAATTGAATTGGTAACTGGTGATGGCGCAAAATGGATAAAAAATTGCGTTAACAAATATCTAAAAAATGCCATATTCTGTATAGATTCGTTTCACGTTGTAGAATGGATCAATGGAGCTCTCTCTGAACTTCGTCTTGAAGAATGGAGGGAGAAATTGGCTGAACTTAAATCTCTAAAGAAAAAACGTGAACAGGCAAGATTAAAAGCCAAGGTAAACAAAGATGAAAAATATAAAAAATTAGCGGAAAGCTTGGATCTACAAGTTAGTGCAAAGCAGGAGGAAGTGAAGAAGATCAAAGGTGGATTGTACGCTTTGGGAAAAAATCCGGAAAATCTTACCGAATCACAGAAATTAAAGTTAGCCTGGCTTATCCAATCTAGCTCAAAACTGCATCGTGCATATGACAGAAAGGAACAACTCCGGAATGCATTACACTGTGCTGACTTTAACGTTGCAAGGGAAGAAATTAAAAAATGGATTCGCTGGACTAAAGTTTGTAGAATAGAACTATTTAAAAAACTTGGTCAAAAAATTGAAAGACATCTTGACAGTATCATTAATACAATCAAATATAAAATGAACAACGCAAGAATAGAGGCTACTAATAATGTTATAAAGCTTATAATTAAAAGAGGTTTTGGTTATAGAAATATTCAAAATCTTATGGATCTGGTATTAGTAACATGTACCAAGAAATATAAAACGTTACCAAACAGATATAATTCGTCAGGATTTTCCGGTAATTGGCGTAGCTTAAAAGTTGCGTAAAAATTTCTAGACAAAAACTAACAGCCGATAACCCACACATAGTCATTAAGAGTCATTATAATACGAAATGCTTCTTTGTATTCATACGCTGTGTATACTTCTTTGCATGAACATTTGATAAGTTCAAGCTTCG
>JAFZOJ010000033.1 GCA_017550685.1 Treponema sp.
GATTACATGCGTTTGCGGCAACGTAATCGAAACCCGTTCAACAGTTGAAAACATCAACGTTGAAATTTGTTCTGCCTGCCACCCGTTCTATACAGGTAAGCAGAAGCTCGTAGATACTGCAGGACGTATTGACCGCTTTAACAAGCGCTATGGAATTAATACTGCAAAGTAAAAGATTATCGGGTCAAGCCCGATAATGACAAAGTCATTCCAATTATGACAAAGTCATCACAATCATGACTATTAAATGAATGTCATTCCCGTGCTCGACACGGGAATCTTTATTTTAAATCAAATTCCCACACTCTGTGTGGTCGTTTTCCTTCATAATCTAATGGTATTGTTTTATCCGTAATTTCTTTACAGGTAAACTCAAGTCCTGCCGCAGTTTTGGGCGGAATCTTTGAAGCATCAAATTTAATCCTTTCTGAGTTAGTAGAAAAATACAAGGTGCCGCCTGGTGCCAGAATGTTCAGGCAGTCTTTTACAAGCTGCGGCCAGTCTCGGTTTATATCAAGTACATCTGAAGTGCTTTTGCTGTTTGAAAAAGTAGGCGGATCAAGAATTATTAAATCATAAAGTTCTTCTTTAAGATTTCCGGCTTTTGAAGCAACTGCTTTTTCCTGTAAAAATCTCATGCAGTCTGCTTTTGTATAAATGTAACGGTTTTTGTCTGAAAAGCCGTTGAGCTTCATGTTATCTTTAGACCAGTCCAGATATGTATTAGATAAATCTACGGATTCAACATAAGAGGCATTTCCCTGTGCGGCATAAACCGAAAAACTTGAAGTGTAGCAGAAAAGATTAAGTACTCTTTTTTTACTGCAGGTTTCTCTTACTGTGGCCCTTAAGCTCCGATGGTCAAAGAATAAGCCTGTATCAAGGTAAGTAGTAAGGTCTACCCGGAAGAGCTGGCCTTGTTCCTGGATGGTGCCGGTAATTGGTGAAGCATAGATTGTCGGGTCAAGTCCGGCAATGACAGCTTTTGATTTGTCAAGCCCGACAATGACAGCTTTTGATTTGTCATCCTCGGGCTTGACCCGGGGATCTTTTAAGGTGTTCTTTTCGTATTGACTGCCTTTATGACTTTTATGTCCTCTCGATTTTTTTACAATGTGTTCTTCTTTAATACCAAGCACTCTAGCTGCAGACTTTGCCATTGCATCAAACCAGGCTTCTTCTTCGGCCTGATCTTTTTCATATGGGCGTTCATAAAGATATAGTACTGCGTAGGTACGTTCCTTTATGCCGGTTTCTACAGTAGGGTCATTTGCACTAAGTCTGGAATTCTGGTCAGACATAAAGCGTGCCGCTTCTACAGGAGAATCTATTTCATCCGGTAAAAATTCATATAAATCAAGGCTTACCGGAACCTCCGGAATATCGCGGTCGTAAAGTCTGTAGCAACTTATACGGTTTTTGCGTGCCCACTTACGAAGCTCCTTGTAGCGTTTGCGTAATCTGTTTGTAAAAAGTTCTGCCTGATATTCGTTTTTATCCATTTTTATTTGTAATGACATATTAACACAGATATGGTATTATAATCTATAAAAAATCGGAGGAAACAATGAAAAAATTCTTTTCAGTTTTATTGAGTATTATCTTTGCCATTTGTTTATTTGCCACAATTATTTTGGGTGTGGCCCGCACCAATCTTAGTACTTCAAAAATCACAGAGCTTGCAGGTCAGATCTTTAAAATTTCAAAAGCACCTGTAATTCAGTTTGAAGATGATGGTCTTTTTTATCCGGAACAAAAAGTTATAATTAACGCACAGTATAATCCTTCTGATTTTGATTTGAGTTCTATTGATCTTTCAAATATGAATATAAATGAAATTGTTCAGTCCTATCTTGCAGAAAATGATATTGATGTAGAGCCTGAAGTAGTTGCGCAGATTCTGTCATCACCTGGAATTAAAGAAACTGTGAATCAGTATGCAGATGAAATAATGAACTATATGACCGGTACCAGCGACGAATTGAATATTGATCCGGCCCAGCTTACAAAGGTAGTAAATACAGCAATTGATAAATACGAAGCAGCAACAGGTGAAGTTGTAGACCGCACGGGCCTTGATAAAGCAATTTCTTCAAATGTAGAAGCAATGGTTCCGGAACTTACTGCAACACTGGACTCTGCAAAAGAAGAAAATGCAGAAGCTTTTGAAATCCTTAAAAAAGTGAACTTCTGGCTTTCATTAAAAATCTTTATTCTTGCAATTTGTGTCTGCGTGCTTCTGGCCCTTGTGATTTTCTTAATCAACATGAATATTTTTGTATGCTTTAAGTTTATTTCAATTCCGGCAATTGTTGATGGTTTGATAATTTTTATTGCAGCTCTTGTTGCAAGAGGACTTATTCCTTCAGTTCTTTCACAAGTAATTAAGGTAAACGAACTTCCTGCAGCTGTTTTTGATATTGCAATATCCTTCATTCAAACCGTTTTATTCCAGCTTAAGGTTTGCGGAATTGTTTCGACTATTCTTGGTGTGATTCTTTGTGTACTTGGTTTTAAGCTTGGTAAAAATAAGCCTGCCCAAGTTGCAGCTGAATAATCTATAATGACACTTTCTAAAAATTTTGCTATACTCTTTGCATGACTGCTACAGAAAAGTATCTGGCCATGAATAATGAATTCTGCCGTTTACGCGATGCTATTTATAATCCTGATGTGGATGAAGCAGAGGAAGATGAACGTATCCAGAAGAGCGTAGAAATGGCGCTTGGGGTTTTGTGCCAGTATCTTGATTATTATAAGGATATAAATGACGTTCACACAAGGGTGAAAGAATAATAGATTGCCGGGTCAAGCCCGGCAATGACACGACTGTCATTATCGGGCTTGACCAGGCAATGACACAATTGTCATTATCGGGCTTGACCAGGCAATGACACAATTGTCATTATCGGGCTTGACCAGGCAATGACACGACTGTCATTATCGGGCTTGACCCGGCAATGACACGACTGTCATTATCGGGCTTAACCAGGCAATGACACGACTGTCATTATCGGGCTTGACCCGATAATCTAAATATAAAGGACTATTTATGAATTTTACAGAATTTGGTCTTGATGAAAGACTTTTGAAGGGAATTGAAGCTGCCGGTTATGAAGTTTGTACACCGGTTCAGGAACAGGTAATTAAAGCTTCTACAACTTATGAAGGGGCAAAAGGCCCTGATTTGTATGTTCAGTCACAGACTGGTACTGGAAAAACCTGCGCATATCTTGTTGCCGTAATTCAGGGAATGCTCAAGGCAGAAAATGCAGGTAAAAAGTGTCTTATTCTGGCTCCTACACGTGAGCTTGCCGTTCAGATTGAAGAAGAAGCAAAGGTTCTGGTCGGCACAAGCGGACTCAAGGCATTCAGCGTATATGGTGGTGTAGGCTACGAAAAGCAGATTGCGGCACTCAAAAAGGGTGTTGATATTGTAATCGGAACTCCAGGCCGCGTAATTGATTTGAACGAAGGCGGAAATTTAGATCTTAGCAATGCACATTTCTGCGTAATTGACGAAGCAGACCGCATGTTTGATATGGGATTCTACGATGATCTTCGAAAAATCCTTAAAAAACTGCCGGAAGCAGAAACAAGACAGACAATGCTTTTCTCTGCAACACTCAATACTTACGTAAAGAATCTTGCCTGGGAATATACACGCGACCCAGTAGAAATTACAATCGAAGCAGAAAATATTACTGTAAGCGAGATTAAACAGGAGCTTTTGCACGTTTCAAGCGACGAAAAAATGAAGCTTCTTGTAGGTATTCTTAAACACGAAAACCCGGAAAGTGCAATAATCTTTTGTAATACAAAACGTTCCTGCGAAGTTATTGCAAAACGTCTTATGATAAACGAAATTAAGGCAGAATTTATGATTGGAGACCTTCCTCAGAGCAAGCGTCTTGCAATTATGAAGAAATTTAAGGCCGGCGAAGTAAAAATTCTTGTTGCTACAGACGTTGCAGCCCGCGGAATTGACGTAGATGACCTTGCAATGGTTATAAACTATGACCTTCCTGTTGAATCAGAAAACTATGTACACCGCATTGGTCGTACAGCACGTGCCGGAAAATCCGGAAAAGCCTATACCTTCTGTTCAGAACAGGATGTTTACAACCTTCCTGCAATCGAACGCTATATAGAAATGCAGATTCCTGCTACAGTTGCATATCCAGACCAGATGGAAGAAGACAAATCTGCCGGAATGTACATCAAAACAGAAAACTGGCACGGTGATGACGAGCTGGATAACCGCCATGGCTATAGAAAGGGTCGTGACGGGGATATTCATAATCGTAGAACAGGTTCCAGGTCAAAGGTTCCAGGTTCCAGGGATTATAAGAATAAACGCGATTACAATAAAGGCCCTTCGACAGGCTCAGGGACCCCGAATCGTTCAGATTACAAAAAGAATGGTCACAACGACTACAAGAAAAATAATCACAAACCATACATCGATCCGGCTAAGCTGGCTGGACTTTCTTACGAAGAGCGCATGAAGCTTTATAAGGATGCTTATGCAGGTTCCAGGGATTATAAAAAGAACCCTTCGAGAGCCTCAGGGACCGCGGGACGTTCTTACAACAAGCAGTACAACAAAAAGGGCGGTTACGGCAAAAAACCTTATGATAACAGGGGTAAAAAGCCTGCTGCACCTGCTCCTAAGAAGACACTATGGCAGAAGATTAAGTCATTCTTTGGCAGATAAATATGCGCTAAATACTTCACAAATTCATACTTTTGTGTTACAATAAGATGTTATTTATAAGAAGAGAGTATGAATAAAAAAGTATTAAAAAAATTATTATTTACTATAATTCTGGTGTTAACATTTCCTGTTAATGCACTTGAACTTGTATTTACTCTAACACCAGAAGCAGTCTTTCCCTTTACAAAAGCCGGCAGTGAAAAATATGCAAAGGTTGGTTTCGGCGGCATGCTCGACACCGGCGTAACTCTGTTTGATTTTGTAAACGTAGGAACAACTGCAGGTTTTTATTCAGTTCCAAAGCAGTCCGCTGACAAACTCAAAGACGAAGAAGCCAAAAATGTAATGTTTGTGCCTTTTGGAATTAAAGCAGGTGCAATATATTATCCGCTTTCAAGACTTTCTGTTTACGGTGGTTTTGCTACAGGTGTAAGCATTGCCTTTTCCGGAAATATTCCTCACTATCAGCCATGGTACAAGGCAGAAGCAGTAGCTGCCTTTAGAATTAATCCGCAGCTTTCTCTGGGACTTTCTGTTTCCTGGCTTGATTTTCAGTTTAATACATATTTCAAAAATCCGTTGATGAACAGCCTTACTGCAGGCATTTCCATCACATACCGCTATGATACAAGAAAAACTTCGGGTAGTGTTTCTGCCGTTACAGAATATGACGACAACGTATTCCCGTTGCTGTATACAATCTATAAGGACAACAGCTTTGGAACCATAACCGTTTCAAACGACGAAACTGCAGAAATCAAAAACGTACGTGTTTCTATCCGTGCCGAAAATTATATGGCCTCTGAGCTTGAATGCGGCTATATCCCAATCCTTCACAAGTACAATTCAGAATCTGTTCCTCTCATTGCAGACTTTTCAGAAGCAATTCTTGGTTTCTCGGAGAACGGACAGATTCCTGCAGAAGTTGTAATCAACTACGAGCTCCTTGGTCAGAAGCGTACGGCTGTTTCTCAGATAATCATTCCTGTATATAACCGTAACCAGATGCGCTGGGCAGATCCTTCTGTAGTTGCAAGTTACATTTCTACAACCTCTCAGGAAGTTCAGGAATTTTCAAAATATCTGGTTGGATTTGCACGCCGTTATCTGCGCACAGGTTTGAACCGCAATATGCAGTTTGCAATGTATGTTTTTGAAGGTATGAGGCTTTCGGGAATTAAGTATGACGAAAACTCAACAACACCTTATGATACATATCACCGCGATCCTGCAATTCTTGATTACATTCAGTATCCGTACCAGACAATGATTTATAAGTCCGGTGACAAGGATGACCTTGGTATTCTGCTCATGTCACTTCTGGAAGCAGTTGGTATTGAAACAACCTTTATTGCGACCGACAATGATTTCCTTGTTCTGTTCAACACAGAAATTGATCAGGATAATGCGGGCAACTATTTTTATGATAAAGACAAGGTTATTGTACTTGAAGACGGAAATGTATGGATTCCGCTTTCCATGAAGGTTTTAAACGAAGGCTTTATAAACAGCTGGTACAAGGGTGCCGAAGAAATAAATCTTGTAAACGAAACCGAACAGGAATACTACCTTGTAAATATTGCACAGGCCTGGAATTCTTATCCACCTGCCGGCTTTACAAGTGGAGAAAATGTTTCGCTTTCAACTTCGGAAAAAACTGTAAACGAAACTGTAGAAACAAACCTGTCACGATACATTACTGCTGAGTTTGGTCCACAGATTGCGACAATTCAGAACAGGATTAAAAAAGAAGGTGCAACTACAAGTCTGTACAATCAGCTTGGAATGCTTTATGTAAGGGCTGGAATGTTCTCTAATGCAATTCCTGTTTTCCAGCTTTCTGCAAAAATGGGTTCAGTTCAGGCTATGAATAACCTTGGTAACATTGCATCACTGCAGAAAAAATACACTGACGCAGTTTACTGGTATAAAAAGGCACTTGAGCAGGATCCACAAAATGCTACGGCCAGATCAAATCTTAGTCGTATCCAGAGTGAGCTTGAAAACTAACTCTGTTAATTATTTGGAAAAGTATGTCGGGTAAACAGTCAAGAAAGATTAGAAAACAAAAAGGGTTCTCTAAAAAGGTGATTGCAGGTGCTGCAGCCGCCGTGCTTTGTGCTGCTCCTGTAGCAACCGAAGGCGGAGAATTTCTTTTAAGTCTTTATCCACATATTTCGTTCCCGGTTGTAAAATTTGATGATTCACTTTCTACAGGCTTTGGAGGCGGCTTGCGTCTTACATACCGTCCTGTAGATTTTTTCAATGTTTTTGTTCAGGGAGATTACAAGCAGTATTCCTTTGACACCAAGCAGAATGTTGGTAACGTTACGGTGCTTGGGGGTAGTGTAGGAGCCGGATATCAGCTTAGCATAACAGACAGGTTCGGAATTAGCCTGGATGCCGGAGTAGGTTATTACAATTCAAAATACAACAAGGGAATAAACTCTTCGGGTAATTCAACCGGAGTTCAGGGCTTTAATGTATCTGGCTCTCTTTCTCTTTCTTATAAGCTTGGACCTGTCGTTTCAGTTTATGCGGCCGCAGGTGCAAATCACTACGCCTATAAAAATTCCAAGTTCATTACCAGTGTTGATGTAAACCCGGGATTAACAGTAAATCTTACCAAGGCTTTTTCAAACAAAAATAATGTAGAGCTTGGCGACTATACACTCAAGCCGGTATTCCCTGTTTTTTATTCCTGGTACAATGACAACTCTTTTGGAAACGTAGAAATCTGCAATAACGAAGATGCTGCAATTTCTGATGTAAACGTATATTTCTTCCAGCCGCAATATATGAACCAGCCTAAAAACTGCGGCTATAAAAAGATTCTTAAAAAAGGTGAATCTGTTTTTGTAGACCTTAAGGCATTCTTTAATGAGCAGATGCTCAGCCTGAACGAGAAAACCGATACAATGACAAGCATCATTGTTGAATATAAATATCTTGGTGCCAAACGCACTCAGACCTTCCCGATGATTGTTCCGGTTTATGGACGCAATAACATGTCGTGGGAAGATGACCGTTGTGCTTCTGCCTTTGTTTCTTCAAAAGACCCTGCAGCCATGTGGTTTGCAAAATATGTAGTTTCTACAATTCGTGATGATATTCGCAGTGGAGTTTCTCAGAACATTCAGTATGCAATGGGAATTTTCGAAGCCTTGAATCAGTACGGAATAAACTACGTAAAGGACCCGACCTCTGCATTCGAAGACAACGTTGGTACTGCTTCCATTGACTTTCTGCAGTTCCCGTACCAGACACTTATGTATCGTGGTGGAGACTGTGACGACCTTTCTATCCTTGTTTGTTCACTTCTGGAATCTGTAGGAATCCAGACAGCCTTTATTACAATTCCTGGTCATATTTATATGGCCTTTGATTCAGGCTATTCTGTTGCACAGGCTCAGTCAAATTTCCTTAGCATGGATGAATTTATTGTTAAGGATGGCAAGGTATGGGTTCCGCTCGAAATTACACTTTCTGACGAAGGCTTTAGCAGAGCATGGCATAAGGGTGCATGGGAATGGAACACTGCCAAACGTAACGGTACAGCCATGATGTATCCGATGGAGGATTCATGGAGAATCTACAAGCCGGTAAGCGTACCTGGTGCTGTTGCCAAATTTACATTGCCCGAAGAAACTGCAGTTGCCCGGGTTTTCTCAGATTCTGTTGATGACTTTATAATTGCACAGATTACTCCGCAGATTGCCTGGTACGAAAACCGTATTGCTTCTGCACCAACTGCACAAAACTATAATGACTTTGGTATTCTTTATGCACAATACGGACTTTTTGATCAGGCCGAAAAACAGTTCCGTCTGGCAAGAAATAAAAATTATATTCCGGCTGTTTTGAATACTGCAAACCTTTATTATTCTAAAAAGGATTATTCTTCTGCCAAGACCTGGTACAAAAAGGTTTTAGACAGCAGAGGAACCGAAGATACAAAATCTCTTGCCATGATTGGTATTGCCCGCTGTGCTTACGAAGACGGCGACTATAATGAATGTGACTTGTGGTACGGAACCGTTTACAAAAACAACAGGGCACTTGCAAGAAAGTATTCTTATCTTGGTTCGTTTGAACAGACTAACGGACGAAGCTTTTCTCTTGCAGACCGACTCGAAAATACAGTCTGGATTTTGAGCAGTGATTATTCTGCAGATGTTTCGGGCAATTCTATGCTCAAGGAAAAGCTTGCAGATACAGCAACTGCTTCTCTGGTACAGGACAAGGCTCCGGTTCAGAACAATAGTGGTATTGGAGCTCAGGGCTCTGTAGTTGCAGTTGTACCTTCTAACGGAACAAAAGAAAACGAAGAAAACGATAAGGACGATAAAACTGACGGAGACGGCAAACGTAATTCCGGCGGCGATGATGACTTTTATTCAGGAATTTCTTCACAGATGGATTTTAATATTCTGTCTGCCGAAGATCTTGCCGGCCTTGCCCAGGACGCCATTATCGAAAACGGCGAAACCCTTGACGACTTTGATGCCTCAGGTTTTGCCATGTCCATCAACGACGATTTTGCCCTGGCTCCTGCATACGAAACCGAAGAAGTTCTTTACGAAAAACCGGTTGCCATTGAGCCAATAGTAGAGCCGGAACCTGCCCAAGTTGCAGTATCTGAACCAGAGCCTGTTGCAGAACCAGAATTCCCTGTGGTTCCTGAGCCTGTCGAAGGACCAGTCGAAGTTGCAATGTCCGAACCAGAACCGGAACCAATCCCAGCCGTATTAGACACAACTCCAGATGTTGTAGAACCTGAGTTCCCAGAGCCTGTCGAAGGACCAGTCGAAGTTGCAATGTCTGAACCAGACCCGGAACCAGCTTCCCCGGTAAAACAGACAATTCAAAACACAGTAAAAGCCGCCGGAGAAACAGTAAAAGCCGTAGAAGAAACTGTAAAGGCAACAGCCGAAACAGTAAAAAATACAGTAGACACAGCAAAGGCTGTAGTCGAAACCGCAGAAACAGTTGCACAGGTAACACAGACAGTTACCGAAGCAGTAAAATCAGTAACAGAATCTTCTGCATCTGCACAAGTATCTGTTACTTCACCAGTGGAAACAAAATATCCTGAACAGGATTCTTCAAAGCCTGTTGCAGGAAAGAAAGCATATATTGGATTTGCAGCTCTTGCCGGTGCATTGGCCGCTTTATTTTTGGGATTAAAGAAAAGGGGAAAGAAAGATGAATAAATTAAACAGAAACGTATCAAAACTTTTATTTTCAGGAATTATGCTCGTAATCTTACTGCTTGCAGGTTCGTGCCAGAACTGGATGAGCAATGACGATTTTATGTCCAAAATCGAAAACGAAGTTCACGACGCAAATGCTGCCCCGGTTTCTGTTTACGTTCGTTATGCCAACTCCAAGATGGGTACATCTGAACCATCCGGCTATACAACAATGAAGGTCGATGTTGCCCATGAATTAAATGCCGTTACCAGTGATGATTACGGCTTTGTAAAATGGGCCGCATTCTCAACAAAATCTTTTTCTCCTACAAAACAGCATTCAGCTTTATTTTACGAAAGCGCCCAGGACTATAATACAAAATATAAACCTCTTGAGCTTGGTTCGAACGAAGTTTTATTTACCGACCCAAAAAGCCCTTCAACCAAAGTAAAGATTTATTCAGAACGAAATGACATTTTCATCATTCCTATTGTTGCAAAAAGACCGGCACTGGTTACTTCAGTACCTTCAAACGGCCGTTCAGATGTTGTAAGAAATACACAGATTCGTATTCTTTTTTCAAAACCGATTGATGAAAAAACTCTTGTAGATGAATATGGAAACAGCAATATCGAAATTACATCCGGTAGTGCAGTTCTTACAGAAAGTTCCGAAGACCTTAGTGCAAAAGATATTACAGACTTGTTTGATATAACCCTTGGAAGCACAAAAAAAATGCTTACACTTTCGCTCAAGCCTGGTGAAAATAATACAAAAGTATTCCTTGACGGAAACTCTCAGATAAGCATAACTATTTATGAAGATGTATGCGATACCGACGGATACAGTCTTAACGGAAATACATCATTTTCGTTTACAACAGGAACAAAGTTTGACAGTTTGGCTCCATATATTACAATACTCAAGGCAGGTGCAGGACAAAATTGTCAGGACTTTGAACAATATCATTATAATAAAACAGCCGGTACAGGTGAGTACAATTACACAGCTGCAGCAGAGAGCGCACCAACAGACCTTGATTCTTATGTAAATCAGCCGTCAGGAGAAGTCCGCATTCTGGATCAGCGTATTCAGAATTCAGTAAACATCTGGGTACAGGCAATTGATATTCAGGGTTCCGGCTCCGGAGTTGGTAAAGGCGCTGATGTAACAAGCGAAAACAATGTTGCACAGATTCAGGTAAGAGCAAAAGTCATTTCAAAGGCAAATGCTTCTGACAACGGAAAAACAGAAGCTGCGGCAAAGACATTCTTGTATGCAATGGGAAACAAAGATACAGATTGTCAGATTAATCAATCATTCGAAACAGCAACCGGTACAAACTCAGGCGGTCAAATCACCAAAAACAGTAAAGGAACATTGTTTACCTATGGTCTGGATGATCTTGCAGACGGTCTTATTAAAATTGATCTTTGGGCAGTTGATATGGTTGGTAACAGCGGTATCACCGAACAGAACGATTATATAGCCGAATATAACAACGGTTACCGTTCAATTTTTGTTGTAAAGGATAGTACTGCACCAAATGCAACAACTAATAAAAACTATGTAGTACCTACAGGCAGTGCTTCTACAAGCGGATATTATAATGCAACAACATACGCTGCAATTAAAATTGCAGGAAATACTTCGATAACCGATCAAGGAAACACATATCTTTCATCTCCAAACAGTAAACTTAAATGGATTGTAATGCCAACAGAAGATACAACATGGGTAAAAACTATTTCTACAGACGATCCTAGATGGAAGTATGTAACTGAGAATTACAGCGGATTCCCACTTCCTACAAGTGACGGTCCTGTAACTCTTACTTACGCCCTTATGGATGACCTTGGCAATAAGTCTGATGCCGTTCAATTGGATGCTATTAAGTATGATGGAACAGATCCTGTAATAAATAAACTTAAATTTGATCCTGATACTGATTATACAGAAGGAATTGCAAACGGAAATATTCTTAATAATCAGACTCTTGTTATTCCTGCAAATGAAATAACCTCGGGTATTAAATCAATTGAATTATTTGTAACAAAAGATTCGGGAACTCAAGCCTTTGATTCACCATTTGATGGAGCTGTCATAACAAGAAAGGACGGTGTAAATCTAAATTCATATACGTTTACAAATAATAAATTAACATTTGCCACTCCAGTAACTAACTTTAATACAGATTTACTGATTAAGAAATTAAAGATTTATGGCAGCACAACAGAAGGAAAATACACTGTAAAAGTAAAAATTACTGACGCTGCAGATAATTACAAAGAAACAACTATTGAACAAAATACTACTGTTTCTTTGGATTCAACCAAACCATTGATTGAAAGTATTTATATTCCGGATATTAAAAAAGCCGTTCAGTCTAATGATCCTACAGCATATGCATGGATAGATTATAACAGTACAAATCTTACAAAAACTGATACGGCATTATTTGCAAAATCTATTTATATAACATTTAAAGAAAATAATTCTGGTGCAAAAGTATTCAGTTTTAAAAATTCTTCAATAAAGCTTACAAATGAATCTAAACTTTATAAGGTTACATCTACTTCGGCAACAACCGGTATAGAAATAGAGAAAAAAGAAATAGCAAATAATGTACTGACACTTAAAGATAAAATAACTTCGGAAGGTGCAGGTCCTGTAATTGCCATGATTACAAATGTACAGCTTGCACCTGACGGATCTAATCTGAATCTCTATATAACCGACAGGGCCAAGAATGTTGATGAAAATGCATTCAGTGATATAAGCAGCGATAATTCTATAGTAACAACTTCATTCAAATATGATTCAAGCGAACCGGGTATTGAACTTACTGAACTTAAAGACAATAACACCGAAGTTACACAGATTCCTGCACAGGATGGCTTTACAAATAATGCATATATTAATGCTTCTGTGACTGTAACTCCAACCGATTCCGGAGTTTATGCACTTACAATTACTTCAGATTCACCTGCAGTATTTGACAATACTACAGAAATTTGTGCTGCATCTAATACAACTGTAAAATATAAGTTTGATCCACTAACAGGTGATAATAAAACAATCTACTTTAATAACGGTGCTGCAACTAACAGTAAACCAATGTATCTGGCTCATGCTAATAACGATCCTATAGGACTTGTAATTATGAATCTTAAGCTCACAGGTACAGACGGAGATAAAAAAATAAAAATCAAGGCAACAAGCTTTGGTGGAGTTCCACATACCTGTGAAGAAAAATCTATACAGCTGGATACCGAGCCACCGGAATGGAATGAAAAAGGTATTTATGGTGTTTATGAGAATGATGAAAAATCTGATACAATATGGCCTCATCCAAAAACTGAACAGAAAATATATGGTGTAACATTTGATAACAATGATAATGATATATATTTTTATAAAAAATCTTCTATGACAGTTGGTTTTGATATCAAACAAAAAGAAAAGAATTATCTGGGAACCAAATGGCATCCAGATAGTGATGATACGTCATTTGAAACCCATGAGACTTTAACTCATACTGTTAACGAAAATGGAGTCTGGGTTGTTTATGCTTATGATAAAGCAGGTAATAAAACTTCGGATAAAAATATTCATTTTGTATTGGATGATTCATTCTCACCTGGTGGTTATGCTGTTATTGATAATTACATGACTATTGTCGCACCGGATTCCAGTTCCAAAGTATTCAGAAATGACACAGAAAGTTCAGAGTCACATTCTACAAACTATAATTATTATAATTCACACAGAGGTACTACAAATTATCCATTAACTTCACATCAATTTATTATTAAAAAGACGACAAATCCTTATCAAATTAAAGTTAAACTTGGAAAAAGGACTAATGGTGTAAAGGCAATAACTACTGCAGATACCTGGCTTGACGGTACAAATCCAACTTCTACAACCCAGCTGGATTCTTTTGGATATACCAATGTTACACAGAGTGCTTCGCCAATTGAATACTATTCTATTACACACCAGTATAGGACTTATCCTACTTATCCAGATGCTCCTAAAAGATTTTTTGAACCTGAAGAAAACTATGATTTTGTATGGCATAAGTATGAAAAAAATGCAAATGGGCAGAAGAACCAGAACAATGGAGATATTTACAGCTATATAGATGATGATGGGGATATTGTTATTGAACTTCCAACAAACATAAGTTGTCCTCCGCTCACTCTTTTCTTAAAGGATGGATGTGGAAATAAAATTTACAGATATATTAGACCTTCAGGTTTTTCATATGATTATAATTCTGTAAGCTGGATGGTTGATGATACAATTGGTAATTCTTCAGATTATTCCGGAACACTATCAACAACAGGTTATCCAGATTCTATCGTTAATTATGCAAGCGGAAATATAAATTATTATAAATCAAGCGGATACATAAATATAACCAACGTTAATGACAGATGCCGCTTTAGTGATGCTGGGGAGTCAACAGTCCAGGATATAACAGATGGACGCTATACATTGCGAAGCCGAATAATGGCCTGGGGTGGTACTGGGGAACCGGCACAGGATAAGTTTTATAAAAATGATAATAATACTCTAAAAGAAAATGTAGTTGCTTTATCTGACTGGAAAGGATATAAAATGTCTGGTACGGGAACAGCTTTTGATTTAAATAACATTGATTTCCCTTCGGTTGATGCAAATACACCATACGAATTATGGTATATCCTTGAAGATACTGTAGGCAACTGTCGAAAAGCTAAACTGACAAATGGAGATACTTCAAAATGGCAGTATGATAATTTACCGCCATTAGTAGATATAACAGGTACAACAAAAGTAAATAGATTTAATGATAATAACTATTACAGTTCATCGTCTTCTGTAACCTACCAGGTTGAAGATGTAAAATCTGGTGTTAAAAACGATGGACAAAAAACATATAGCTATAGTGAACGACAAACTCTGGTCCAGGGAAAAACACTGAGCATAGGTAATAAAACTCCTGATTCAAATGGAAACCTTGAGTTCCCGGAAGTAGAAGACTTTGCCGGAAATACAACAACTTCTATTCTTAGTAATAATGCTGTTATGACATGGATACGTCTGGATGATGCTCCTTCTTTAAAGACACCAACAGAGCAATATCCAACACCAGTTACTACAGATACAGCAGATATAAAAGATAAGAATAACAAAACAGTAGGTGAAACTAATTCTTTACTTAATCAGGTTACAACTACTTATAACAGTACTGATAAAATAATAACACATACTGTAAATTCTCAGATTACAAATAATAAAGTATCTGTAACATTAAGTATAAAAGAAAGTTCTACGGATCAACCTTTGCTTGGATGGGTTGTAAAAAATGCTCCATTAACTCAGGCTCAGTTTAAGGATTTTTATGCTGTTGGAGATTCAGATATAACAACTATTACGAATAATAAATACGAATTTTCAAAAACAGATTCAAATAAATCATGGCAGGAAACATATGCAAATCCTACATATTTCTATCCGGTAAACCGTGCAGGACTTATCTGCAAGACTGCTGTCTGCATAAAATTTGAAAATCCGGCTACACCTGCACTTAATGGAAATATAACTTATTCTGATGTTACAGGTTATGTAAATGGAGATACAAAAATCAATTATTTCAAAGGTACATCAACGCTTACTATTCCAACAACGAATAATGCAAACAGATGTTATATAATTTATGGTACTGGTAGCAGTGATTATAAAGAATACAATCTGGATACAACAACTAATAGTACAACAATTACACTTAGTGATACAGTATACTCTTCTATGACAGGTTCTGGAGGAACTTTAAAACTTAAACTTTTTGCAGATTATACAGGTTATTATGTAGAGTCTAATGAAATTGACATAAAGGGACAGGCAGATAAAAACTGCTGGGTTTATGATGTAACTGCTCCTGACTTTAGTCTGTTTTCTGTAAAATCAAAATCTTCTTCAACTACAGATACAACTATATATGATTCAGTTAAGAGTGGTGATGTTTATTATCTTGTAAAAAAATGTCCTGTAATTAAGTTTAATTACACACATACAGATATTAAACAATTCCAGTACAAGGCATCTGATGCTCAAAGCTGGACAACTATGACCTTAGATTCAAACAAGACCTTTAGTGATACCACTAACTTTACTATTCCGGATAATACTACAAAGACCTATAACTTCCGCGCAATAGACAGGGCAGGAAATATTTCTACACAGATAGACATCCAGCTTAATAGAGATAAAACCGGTCCTTCTGGAACTCTTTCCGGCTATTCACTAAACGGTACAGAAAATGCTGATTATATAAAAGCGGATGATGCTTCAACTCCGCCGGTTACAACCATAAAGTATAATCCTGCAGCAGTAAATACTGTTACACTTACTTTATCAGATGTTGCAGATGCAGGTGCCGGAATTGACACCTCTAATTATCTGTATTATAAAGTTGGTGATACAGAAACTAAATTAACAAGTACTTCTATTTCATTACCAGACAATCTTAATAACACGCAATACGAAATTATCATAAAAGATAAGTTTGGTAATGCAAAAACAATAAAGAAGTTTACATTTACTGCTTATAAGAATGGACCTCAGCTGCCGTCAGCTTATGAATCTACACATCTACCATATTCCGGACTTGCAAAAACACCTGTCTATCCTGGTACTTATTCTGCAGGCGATGACTCTAACTGGATAAAGGGATTTAAGAAGGGTGGAGATAATTATGCAATGACTTCTGGTACTAAAGCTACAGTATCAGAAGGAACGGTAACTATATGGGTTTACGAAAATGGTAAACCTAAATCTGCAAAAGAAAGCCCGAATGGTTATCATATAACTAATTTTACAAGTGCAAATCCAAAGTTTACTTTGCCTGTAGATTATAGTTCTATGCCTTCTAAAAAACTGTGGTATAAAATTACATCTATGACATATGATGATGATGAAAACGCTGTGGTTTCTGCTCCTGGTAATTCAGATTGGACTGCAGTTGAAGATGTTTCAAGTGGAAAGATTACAGATGTAGTAATTCCAACTGCAAATGTAAATAAAAGACACACGTTCATCTTTGTCTGGTATAAGGATCAGTTTGGAAATATAAGCGTATATACTCTTACAAATCCTCAAAGCGACAGTACCTGGAACGAAACCTGGTGGAGTAGTGATTATACAGGACCACAGGGTACATTGTCATATAGCCTTAAAAACTCATCAGATGGGGACGCAGATACTACAAAGTACAATGCATCTGACGACGCTACAAACCAGACATGTACTATAACCTATAATCCGTCGGAAGTAGCAAAAATTGTATTTGATGTTACAGGAATTTCAGACACAGGAACTTCTGGAACTGTAGCTTCTTATTATTACAATGACACCTCGCATACTTTGGATTCAAGTCACAGTATCAGTGGTTTAAACAACCTGAACGCTCAGACAACTTATTCAATATATGCTAAAGACGATTTTGGTAATGCTACCAAGCTTTATACTTACGTATTTGTTCCAGATTCTACTTATGGAGTAAGTGGTGGTAACGGTGGTGGAAACGGAAACGTTTCATCTTCTAAAGGCCTTTCTATGCTGCAGGGACTTGTAGCCGGAAGCAACGCTACTTCTGGTGGTTCAGGTTATTCTGGCGCAAGATATCCTTCTATTAATGAAATGATAAACCCTGTACAGGAAACTACTGCATCTAAGCTTTTAGATAAAGCTTTGCCTGTAGAAAAGCCGGTTCAAAAAGCAGCACCAAAGAAGGCAAAAAAGAATGCTTCTAAAGCAAAGACCAAAGAAACAGTTCAGGATATTATACAGCAAGCTGAGCCTGTAATAGAAAAAGCAGCTCAAAAGGTTGAAAAAGTAACTGAACAGATTGAACAGGTAGAACAGATTGAACAGGTTAAAAAGGTAGAACTGACAGAACAGGTTACCCAGACAGAACAGCCTGTGGTTAATACTCATGTAATGGCCGAACAGCCTGATTCTAAAATGACAATTATCCTTGCAATCCTTGCACTTTGTACTGCATGTGCCGGAATTATACTGTGTTGCAAAAAAAGAGGTTTTTTGGTTAAATAAAAACACTTTACTATTTGGAGACCTTTAATGATAACTGTAAGTGATGTAAGTGTTTCGTTCAGCGAAAAACCGCTTTTTAAGGATGTAAATCTTAAGTTTAATAAAGGAAACTGTTATGGAATTACCGGTGCTAATGGGGCTGGTAAGTCTACATTCCTCAAGCTTTTGTCAGGCGAATTGGAAAAGGATTCCGGTGAAATTTTTATGACTCCCGGCGAACGCATGGCTGTTTTAAAGCAGGACCACTTTGCGTTTGATCAGTATTCTGTAAAAGAAACTGTTATGATGGGCTTTCCTCGGCTTTACGAAGTAAGCAAGGCCCGTGATGAAATATATGCCAAGTCGGACTTTACCGAAGAAGACGGAATTAAATCTGCCGAGCTTGAAGCAGAATTTGGTGAGCTTGGCGGCTACGAAGCTGAAAATCAGATTGAACAGATGCTCAGTGGCCTTGGTCTTGAAGAAGAATTCCACGACCGCATGATGGCAGATCTGGACGAAAGCCAGAAGGTTCGCGTACTTCTTGCACAGGCAATTTACGGTAACCCTGACGCCCTTATCCTCGACGAACCTACAAACGGTCTTGATATTGAATCTATTACCTGGCTCGAAAACTTTTTGCTTGATTTTGAAAATACTGTAATTGTTGTTTCGCACGACCGTCACTTTTTGAATACAGTATGTACCTATATCTGCGATATTGACTTTGGTAAAATCACTCAGTTCAGCGGTAACTATGACTTTTGGTATCAGATGACTCAGGTTATGCAGCGCCAGGCACACGATCAGCAGAAAAAGACTGAAGAAAAAATGAAGGACCTCCGCGAGTTCATCCTGCGATTCAGTTCTAACGCTTCTAAGGCCAAGCAGGCAACAAGCCGCAAAAAGATTTACGACAAGCTTGCCGACAGTCTGGAAGAAATTCCTGTTTCTACACGTAAGTTCCCTTATGTAAACTTTAAGGCAGACCGCGAAATAGGCAACAATGTTCTGGAAATTAAAAAACTCAACTATAAAGACAGCGAAGGAAACCAGCTGCTCAAGGATTTTTCTCTTACAGTAAACCGCACAGACAAAATTGCCTTTGTTGGTATTGAACACAACTCTGTAACAGCACTCTTTGATATTGTAAACGGAGTTAAAAAGCCTGACAGCGGTGAATTCTTCTGGGGTCAGACAACCAGTCAGACCTATCTGCCTCGCGATAATTCTGCCAACTTTGATAACGATATGAACATTACCGAATGGCTCAAGCAGTATTCAAAGGAGCAGGACGACGGTTATGTACGCGGCTTCCTTGGACGCATGCTCTTTAGCGGTGACGAATCGCTCAAAAAAGTTAAGGTTCTTTCGGGTGGAGAAAAGGTTCGCTGTATGCTCAGTAAGCTTATGTTAAGCGGGGCTAACTGTATTACAATGGATGATCCTACTAACCACCTTGACCTTGAAGCAATTCAGTCGCTCAACGAAGGTTTGATTGCATTCCCTGGAGTATTGCTCTTCAGCTCACACGACCACGAGTTCATTCAGTCTATTGCCAACCGCATTGTAGAAATTACACCAAATGGCATTATCGACCGCATGATGAGCTTTGATGATTACATTACAGACCCTCAGATTACAGAAATGCGTAAGAAGATGTATGAGGGTACGGGTAAGAAGATTAAGTATAGAGTGTAAAATTTAAGCGGTGGTTGAGCTTGTCGAAACCACAAAAAAAAATATTTAATAAGGTGGTTTCGACAAGCTCAACCACCACAAATTTAATGTTCAGTTAATACTTCTCAATCATTCAGATAATGTGGCTCTTTTATACTGACCGCATGAATGAAACACTCCTTGAACTAAAGAATATCTCTAAACGCTACGGCAAGCAGCAGGCTCTTACAGATGTGTCTTTTGCAATTAAAAAAGGCCACATCTATGGCTTTGTTGGCGAAAACGGCGCTGGAAAAACTACAACACTCCGTATAATTACAGGTCTTTCAAAGCAAACCTCTGGTACTGTTGAATACTCTTTGAACGGCAATAAAAAGCCCGGCTGTATGATTGAAGGTCCTGTGTTTGACGGCTTTTTGAATGCAGCGGAAAATCTTAAGCTTCACGCTATGCTTTATGGTGTAAAAGATTTTTCAAATATTCCCCAGGTTCTGGAGCGTACTGGCCTTGGAAATGTCGGAAATAAAAAAGTTCGTAATTTTTCTATGGGAATGAAACAGCGTCTTGGAATTGCCGCCGCTATGATTTCTAACCCCGAGCTTTTAATTTTGGATGAGCCTGTAAATGGTCTTGATCCGCTTGGAATGATTGCTGTTCGTAAGCTGCTTTCTTCATTAAATAAAGACGACGGAATTACAATTTTACTTTCAAGCCATATTCTTTCGGAGCTTCAGGAGCTTGCTACAGATTACATTTTTATAAGCGGTGGAAAAATCCTGAATTGTGTTTCTGCGGCAGATGTTCTTGCAGGCGGGCAGTCGCTTGAACAGTATTATCTAGGACTTTTTTCGGAGGGACAAAATGAATAGTGCAGGAATCCTTGTAAAATGGAAATTCAGTCGTCTTGTAAGAACTGTTCCTTTTTATCTTTTAATTGCAGTATGTATGATTGTTTCGCTTGGTTATGTTCCTTTTCTTTTGAATGAAGGAGTTGAAACGGCTGGTGAACTTTTGTGCAAAACCCAGAGCAATATTGCTTCTATGCTAGATTTGTTTGCCGGAATATTTGCTTCGCTTTGTATTGCCCACGATATGCAGAATCGTTTTGTTAGTGCAGCGGTGATGACAGGGAATAAAATTTCACGGGTTTTGTTTGCCCAGGTTTTGGGTTTTGCGGGAACTCTTTTTGCGGCTGTTTTTGTGCCTTGTATTTGGTCATGTTTGATTGGAGGAGCTGTGGTTGGTTTTGGAGAGGTATCTTTTGCAGCATGCCTTATTGAAGCCGCAGTTTATGCTTTTGTATGTGTAGCCGCTTTTGGAATTGTAATTCCTTTTTCATTCTGTATTAAAGGAGAAGGTTTTTCCTGCATAGTTAATCTTATTGTTTTGATTTTGTGCTGGTGCGGTGCTGAGTTTTTGTTTGAACTTGAAATGAATGATTTTCTTTCTTACACAGCATTCGGTCAGGTTTTTATGATGTGCGGCGGTGATTTTTCGGCAGCTGCACTTTTAAAAGCCTTTGCGGTTGGAACTGTAAGCCTTGCGGGGATTTATGCAGTTACTTATGTTATTTTGCGTAAAATGGAGTTGAAATAATGAAAAAGCAATTCTTAGGATTTATCTTCTTTATGTTCTCCGGTCTTTTGTTTGCCATGCCTAACAAAGATATTTCTTCTCAAATAGAAAATTACATCAAAGAGCGAGAGCTTGGTCTTGCTTCTGTTGCAGTTGCAGTTTTTGACGGCGAAGAAACTTTGTATGAAAATTATTTTGGTTATGCAGATATAGATAAAAATCTTGCAGCAGATAAAGATACTGTTTACGAATGGGGTTCTGCATCAAAGATTCTTGTTTGGGTTAGTGTAATGCAGCTTTGGGAGGAGGGGAAGCTTGACCTTGAAAAAGATGTTCGTGAATATCTGCCGGATGCTTTTGTAAAACGCCTTAAGTTCAAAAAGCCCGTAACAATGCTCCAGCTTATGAATCACACAGCGGGCTTTCAGGAATGTTTGTATGAAAACAGCTGGGCAGAAGAAAAAGATATAAAGCCATTAGATGAAACACTTCTTGCTTTTGAACCACTTCAGGTTTATGAGCCTGGAGAAATTACAGCTTATTCAAACTGGGGAAACTCTCTTGCGGCTTATGTTGTTGAATGTATAAGCGGCATTGATTATGCAGATTACGTTCACAAAAATATCCTGGAACCGCTTGGCATGAACCGCACGGCAGTTTCGGGTATTCACAATGATAACAGCTGGGCAAAAAATAAACGCGAAGAGCTTAAATGTTACGAAATTAATTCAGAAGGCCGGCAAGACTTTGGTACACGCGTGGCATATGTAGAGCTTTATCCGGCTGGAGCTGCAATAAGTCCGCTGCAGGATTTTTTGACTTTTGCAAAAGCTCTGGCAAATAAGAATGGTCAATCACCTTTGTTTGAAAATCCCGAAACATACAAAACCTTTTATTCAGCAACTTCATATTACGCAGATACAGAATATGTAAAAAACAGTCATGGCTTATGGGCAGCATATTATGGTTCAATATTAATTGGTCATGCCGGAAATACTTACGGCTGTACAGCAAATCTTCTTTTTGATCCGTATGATTCACAAGGCATTGTAGTAATGGTAAATGAATGTGGCGAAACAGCATTTGCGTATGGCTTGCCTGAACTTGTTTTTGGAAGCGCGGAGGTAGAAGATTTGGCTGAGGCAGATGATGTGTCGCCTGATATAGCAGGCTATTATGTTTCAAGCCGTACGTTTATAAAAGGGCCGCTTGCAATGTCTAAGTATTTATATTTTATGCCAATCTTTCATTCAGAGATCAAAGGCGAAAAAAACAGCTTCCGCTTACCTGGTGGAGGCCATGTAAAATATATGGGAAACAGCCGCTACCTTATGGACGACGGAAACGGAATGTCTGTCATGATGTATTTAAGCTATAACTCCAAAGGCCGTCCTTTTTTAGAAATGGAAACCCAGGATTATATCCGCGACCCGTTTTTTATTCCAATTGCATTAATGATTATTCTTATGGTCGTGCTGGCGGTTGTGTGTGTGGTTGTGCTGGTTGTGAAAGGGGTGAAAAGAATGCTTCATAGTCATGCTGAACTTGTTTCAGCATCTCCTGAAAAGAGATCCCGAAACAAGTTCGGGATGACATATATATATCCAATAATTATTTCCCTTATTGTTTTTCTATTAGTTCTTTCCGATCACACAAGAATTATCAAACCTTTTGCCATCACATCTGCCATTCTTGCCGGAATAGTTTGTTTATTGAATGCGGCAAATGGTGTATACTTAATCAGGAAAAAACGATGGTTTGGTGCCATTACAGGATTTTACTGTGCATTTTTTATTGTGTTTTTTCAATTCTGTAATTTCTGGAGCGTGTGATGTCAAATATTCTTATTGCTGATGATGAAAAAGAAATTGTCTCTCTTTTAAAATTTTATCTAGAACCAGAAGGTTATACAGTATTCGAGGCAAACGACGGCAAGCAAGCTGCCCGAATTATTGAAACTGAACAGATTGACTTATTGATTGTAGATATTATGATGCCCGGAATGAACGGCTATGAAGTTATAAAGCTTGTAAGAAGCCGCAGCGACAATAAACAGAATATTCCAGTTCTTGTAATTTCTGCAAAGACTCTTGTTTCGGATAGAATCCTTGGTCTGGAAATTGGAGCAGACGACTATATTACAAAACCATTTGAACCGCTTGAAGTTGTTGCAAAAGTAAAAGCACATTTCCGACGCCAGACAAGAGGAACTCCTGTGGTAAACAACATCATAAAAGCAGGAAAGCTTGTTTTGAACAAAGATGAATGCACAGTTAATGACGGAACAAAAACTCACGATTTAACAAAAGTTGAACTTGCCGTTTTGCAGATGTTTATGGAACAGCCAAAGCGCATTTTTACAATGGAACAGATTCACGATCAGGGCTGGGCAGGCCTTGAAGTTGTAGATGATAATACAATCCGTGTAACGCTAAGCCATATCCGCGAAAAAATTGGAGATTGTAAGATAACAAATATTAGAGGTTTGGGGTATCGTTTAGAAGTGTAGATTGTCGGGTCAAGCCCGACAATGACAAAATGTCAAGTTTGAGAATGACATTGTGTCATTCTCGGGCTTGACCCGGGAATCTTTTGGAGTGCGAATGAAAAACTTACGAAAAAAAATAGTCTGGTATTTTATTCTCTGTGCATTTTTGCTGCAGGTTGTACTTTCTGTAATAGACAGTACTATGGGCACATTAGTAGACTCTAATTTTACCGAAGAAGCCGTAGAAGGACTTTCTGTCGGAGGATTTTCTGTTCTGTTTGCATTGTTTATTGGACTTCAAGTTTTCTTTTTTATTGCGGCAGCTTTTGTTTTCTTTTTGCTGGTTCGTAAAGCTGTAAAAAAAGAATCTGAGCGCCAGGCAGAAGAACAGCGCCTTATGTATGCAAGCCTTGCTCATGATTTAAAAACTCCGCTTACAAGTGTAGTCGGATTTTCTTCTTCTTTGATAGATAAAAAAATCCCTGCAGAAAAACAGGAAGAAGTAGTGCAGACAATTCACGACAAGGCTGTTCAGATGAACGGACTTTTAGAATCTATGCTTTCGTATTCAAAATTAAATTCAGAAGCATTTACTTTGAATGCACAAAAAAAAGATTTCTGCGCCTTTGTAAAAAATCTTGCGGCATTAAACTATAACGATTTTGAAGCACATAAAATTAATGTAGATGTCCAAATCCCGGATACGCCAATCATAACCAGAATTGATGAAAAAGAACTAGGTCGTGCAATATCAAATCTTTTTGCAAATGTTTGGATTCATAATCAGCAGGGAATAAATGTACTTATAAAAATAACAGAAGAAAAAGACATGGCCCGCCTTGTAATTGCAGATACAGGAACTAAGATAGACCCGAAACAGGCAGAAAATCTTTTTAATCCGTTTGTGTCTGGAAACGCAGCAAGAACCTCCGGAAAAAGCAGTGGACTTGGACTTGCAATTGCACGCGCTGCAGCAGACTGTCACGGCGGAAAACTTTACATAGATTTTAATCAAGCAGAATATTCCAAAGCATTTGTAATGGAGATACCTGTATGCAAAGAAAAATAATTTTTGTTTGTGCTGCCGTTTTTGTTTTTATGAACGTAAATATCTTAGCCAAACCAAGTGCCAACGTTACAGACAGCGATGTAAAACTTTTTGCCCAGGAGCTTCCTTCAATCATGGATGATATTGAAGCATTGGGTATAGATGATGAAGACGAAACTCAATATGAAGATACTCTACTTTTAAGACAAATACTTGTAAATCATGGTTTTGAAGAAGAGGGCTGTGTAGAAAAATTTAACATGATTTTGCTTTGCATGTCCAAAATGAAAATTGAAAAGGAAATGGATACTATGCCTTTCTTTTTACGCGGTATGTACCAAAAAAAGATTAAAAAAGAACTTGATAAAGAAATAAATACAGAAGATGAAAAAGTTGTCCGCCGAAACGAAGCATATCTTGAAGAACAATTAGGCAGCTTTTTTTATGAGGAAGAATAAATGAAAAAAATCAGCATTTTATTATTACTAATTCCATTTCTCTTAATTGCCTGCGCATCAACACCAATTAAAGATCTTGAACAGCCGGAACTGTATAAAATCACACTACCAGAACACAAGCCTGCCACAGTTCAAATGGACTTTATAGGCTTTAAATCTAACATCACACTTTTGTCTGTTGCAATCAGCAATGTTCCTGCCGATTCTTTTTTAATAGATTTGTTCGGCGGTTCAGAAAAAGAAAATTCACAATATATTTCTGATTATGAATACTGGCGTGATATACGAGATGCTTCTTCGCTTAAAAACTATGGGGAACGCCTTGTTCAAAACAATATTGCCGTTGATCAAACTCCGTTTTATTTTGGAGATTATACACCACAAGACCTTACAGTATACAGCGGGCAGAATCGTTATGTAACTTTTGTAGATGTACTGGAAACCAAAATGACGTATCATGATACAGGTAATACTCAAAAATCCTGGGCAACAACTGGTGCGGTTACATTTGTTACCGGTGCCGCCACTCTGCTTTCTATGCTTGATACAAAATTTGATTTTTAAGAATTTCACCTCCGACGAAAAGGTAACCTTTTGTTTAAGCTCTGGTGGTGTTGCAGTAGGTGTGCTAGCATTAATTCCATCCTTGTTCAAACCAAAGACATCTTTTACTTTTCACGGAAAGTATGCAATCTGCGTTTATGACACACAACAGAAAAAACTTGTGCAGCGAAAAATTATAGACATTGATCAGGAAGACACATTTACAGGCTCTTTCGAAGCTGGTGAAACAGATAAAACAGAAATCTACAGATATTATGGCCAGGTTGTTGCAAATAAGTTATTACGAGAATATGAAAATATATCATTTTGAAAAGAGATTCCCGGGTCAAGCCCGGGAATGACATGTCATTGTCGGGCTTGAAAGAATGTGTCATTGTCGGGCTTGACCCGACAATCTATCCTCTAGCTTTTAAATCATTCAGGAAGTTACTCAACAGCTCGTGGGTTTCTTCCTGGGTCAATTCTTTTGGTTCGTGATATTCAATCAAATTCTGAGGAATCTCATCTAAAAAGCGGCTCGGAGTGCATTCATTAACCATATTCAGTCTTTTGCGCTTCTGGCAGGAGGTAATAAAAAGCTTGTCGCGGGCACGTGTAATGGCAACATAAAAAAGCCGCCTTTCTTCTTCAACATCGCCGCCGTTTTCTTCTACAGAGCGCGCGTGTGGAATAAGGCCTTCTTCGGCTCCCGCAATAAACACAACCGGAAACTCCAGACCCTTGGAAGCATGAATTGTCATAAGGTTTACCTTGCCTTTGCCGCCTTCTTCATCTCCATCATCGCGGGACATAAGCGTAATGCGGTTAAGGTAATTGAACAGGCTCGGGTTTTCGTTGTCAGGGTCTTTTTCCCAGGTATCAATCGAATTTATAAGGCTTTCTATGTTCATAAGCTTAAAGCGCACAGCCTTTTCGTTTTTGGAAAATTCAGTAATAAGGTGGTCGCGGTAATTAATGTCTTCTACCATCTGGCGAACCTTGCCCGAAAGTCCGTGTCCGCTCAAAAGCTTTTGTCTCTGGTCTTCTATAAGAGTCATGAACTCCTGAAGGTCTTCTTTTACCGCATCGTTGGCAGGGGAGCCGGGTCTGTTAATGAGCGCATCCATTGCATTCCACATTGTGCAGCCCTGCAAAGCCGCTTCATCATTTAAAAGCTGTATTGCCGCACGACCAATTCCACGGCGCGGAGTATTAATTATTCGCAAAAGGTTTATATCATCATCATGGTTTGCAATTACGCGCAGATAGCTGATTACATCCTTAATTTCCTTGCGTTCAAAAAAGCTGGTGCCGCCGCTCATAGTATATGGAATATTATTTTCCAGAAATGCTTCTTCAAGTACGCGGCCCTGAGTATTAGCCCTCATCAAGACACCAAATTCATCATATTTACGGTGTTCTTCCATGGCAATACCGCGGATGCTTTCTGCAATAAAGTCTGCTTCGTCAGTTTCGTTGGCAGGCATAAAAACTTCTATAGGTTTGCCGCCGCCGTTACCGCTCCAAAGCTTTTTATCCTTGCGGTTTGTATTGTGGCTTATTACACCGTTTGCAGCCTCAAGAATTGTTTCTGTAGAACGATAGTTCTGTTCAAGGCGGATTTCTGTAACGTCAAAGTCGTGTTCAAAATTGATAATATTCTGATAGTCCGCACCACGCCAGCTGTAAATACTCTGATCATCATCACCTACGACTGCAACGTTTTTGTCGGCAAGCAGATGCATCATTTCGTACTGCTGATGGCTAGTATCCTGGAATTCATCAACCATTATATATTTATAGCGTTCACGGTAGCGTGCAAGAACATCAGGATTTTCGCGGAACAGCTTAATAGGAAGCACAATAAGGTCGTCAAAATCAACGGCATTGTAAAGCTGCAGGCCCTCCTGATAAAGCTCGTACAAAGGCCTGTACATGTCATTTGCAGTTTCCCAGTTCTTGCGTCCTGTTTTGATATTTGAAATAAGATTGCTTATTTTGTAAATATCCATTGCTTCCTGACTGAATTTGAGCTCGCGCCCGCATTCCTTTATCAATGCAATTCGGTCAGTTTCATCATAAATACTGAAATTTTCACGCCAGCCAAGCTTTGTAATTTCCTGACGCAGGATTCTTACACCAAAAGCATGAAATGTGCTTACAGTAAGGTTCTGAAGCTTTTTCTGTGTAAGGTCCTTTATACGGTCAGACATTTCTTTGGCGGCTTTGTTTGTAAAGGTAAGGGCCAGAATCTGGCTTTGAGGAATGCCTTTTTCGAGCATATGTGCAATTCGGAAGGTAATAACACGGGTTTTTCCGCTTCCGGCTCCTGCAATAATGAGAATGGCACCATCTGTTGTTGTTACGGCGCGGTATTGCTCAGGATTAAGCTCTTTTTTAAGGGATTCCAAATCAAGCATAGGGTTATATAATACGCGGGTAGGGGTTGAGGGTCAAGTGTTTATTCTATATACTTGAGGTATGAATACTACAGTTTCCGCTTTTTTAATGAAGCATAATTTTGTTAACCATATAGATGTTTTGTCCCTGGCTCAGGGCATTTTAGACGATATGCGCCGTGGTCTTGCAAAACAGACCTCCGATCAGGATATGATCCGCACCTTTAGCAATCCTCCGGAAAAATCTGCCGCAAACGAAAGCGTTATTGTAATTGATGCAGGCGGTACCAATTTCCGTTCCTGCCTGGTTACCTTTGATGCAGCCGGTGTTCCTACAATAAGCGACATGGAAAAAACACGCATGCCGGGTGTAGAGCGAGAACTTAGCCGCAAGGAATTTTTTGAACAGTTTGCCGTAAACCTTGAACACCTTAAGAACAAGGCCGACCGCATAGGTTTCTGTTTTTCTTATCCTATGGAAATTCAAAAGGATGGAGACGGAATACTCCTTGGTTTTTCTAAGGAAGTAAAGGCTCCTGAGGTTGTAGGCTGCAAAGTTGGTGAATGTCTTAAGGCTGCCCTTGCAGAACACGGCTGGAATACAATCAAGCGCATTACAATGTGTAATGATACAGTTTCGGCTCTGCTTGCTGGTGCTGCCTGTGCCGGAGAAACCCACAGATATTCTTCTTATATCGGTTATATTCTTGGAACCGGTATGAATGCGGCATATTTACAGCCAAAGTGCAATGAAATTGACCAGCAGATTATCGTCTGCGAAAGCGGAAAATACCGCAGTGTAGTACGCTCAGACTTTGATATTGAATTTGATAAAACAACAGTAAAACCGGGTTCTTTCTATCTTGAAAAACAGTGTTCCGGTGCATATCTTGGCCCTGTTTCTACAATTATCCTGCAGACCGCTGCCCGCGAAGGACTTTTTACTCAAAGCGTTGCCAAGGCTTTGCTTGCACTTTCTGAACCGCTTACACTTATAGAAATGGATAAATTCCTTCACGGTCCGTTCAACAAGGATTGTATTCTTGGAAAAATTGCCTGTGAGCTTGCCACTGAACAGGATCTGGACACAATGTACCAGCTGCTTGATGCCGTAGCCGAGCGTTCTGCACGTTGTTCTGCTGCCATCCTTACAGCCTGTGCAATTCAGACCGGAGCCGGTAAGAATGCTGCAAATCCAATCTGTATTTTGTGCAACGGTACAACCTTCTATAAAACCTGGATGGTAAAAGAACGCACCGCAGCCTATCTGGATGAAGTTTTGACCAACAAGCTGGACATCCATTGGGAAATTGTATCTGCCGAAAACGATATTACATTGGGAACTGCAATAGCCGGGCTGATTGAATAATATATTTGATAGATTTAAAATTATATGTTATAATAGTTAAAATGTGAGGGGAAAATGGCGTTAAAAGGCTTTGGGAAATCGTTTGTTTTAATTCTTATAATTATAATCCTTATAATCGGCGGACTCTTGTGGTTCGACTATCTTGGTATTGTACGTGTAAAATCAATCTTTTCTCCGGTCTACAAACTTATGGGAAAAGACGTTCAGACCTCCAAAACTGCTACACAATCTAAACCCCTAATTGCAAATCTTGATCAGGACCGTCTGAACAAGCAGATGGAAGCAATTGATATCCGCATAGAAGAGCTTGATAAGCGCGAATCTGATGTAATTGAGTCAGAAAAGAAAAATGAACAGATTGCGGCCGAACTTGCTGAACGAGAAAAAAATCAGGAAGAAAGAGAAAAAACATTTAACTTGACCCTAAAAAAGTACGATGATAAAGAAGTAAACATTGAACAGATTGCTAATAATCTGAACGGTATGAGACCGCAGGCTGCTGTCGATATCCTTGTTGCAATGGATGATCAGGTTGTAATTGATGTATTGCGCAAGGTAGAAGAAATGGCCAAAGAAAACGGGTCTTCATCCATGGGTTCTTACTGGCTGTCCTTGATGCCGTCTGACCGGGCTGCAGAAATACAGCGGAAGATGCTAAGCAAGCCGGAGTCCCTGGAATAAACCTTCAGAAGGCAGTCCTTCAATTGTTTTACAAGAGGAGGATTGCCAATGCAGGCAATTATTTCGGATATCATCGTAAGTCAGGCTGCCCAAAACAGCGGTTTACAAATATCCCAGACACAAAATAACAGTTCCTCTAACAATGTTTCTTTTGCAGACATGCTTGCTTCATTTAACAAGCCGGTTGAACAAAAGCCTGAAGAAAGTGCAGCAGCTAAGCCAGAATCGGTAAAACCTCAGGAAAATGTTCAGTCTAAACCGGTAGAACAGCCTTCTGACAGCGATAAATCTGAAAAAATTAAAGATGAAAAGCTTACAGAGCCTCAGGAAGACAAAGCAGTTGAAAAAAAACAGTCCGGAGAAACTGAACAGATTAAAAAAGCACCTGTAAAAAATGGTGAAAAAACAGAGTCAGACGTAAAGAAAAATCCTCAAATCAAAACTGATACAGATAAGAACAACCAGGTACAGAAGAAAACTAAGGCAACAGACGGTAAAAAAGTTTTATCTGAGGAAGAAAAAAAGGCTCTCATTGATCAGCAGAATCTTCAAATCTTAAAGGAACAGTCAGCTCAGGCTCAGCAGGAAGAAGCAGCAAATCTTGCCGCTATGACTCAGAATGCCGCTGGTGTTAAAGAAATTGACGCCGGTACCGCCAAGCTTGATAACGACTTTAATCCGGAAGATTTGTCTGTAGCTGTAAAAGCAGATATTAAAACAGACAATGATTTTGAAGCCGCAAACATTAAGGAAAAGATTTCTGTTGTTGATTTAAGAACTAAGCCGGAAACAGCCCAGGATTCCAAGCCGGTTGAAAAGACTGCAAAGAACCTTAAGGTTGAATTTAATTCTGACAGTACAGCTACCGTAACAATGGAGCTTGACCAGCAGATGCAGGCCGCAGGAGAAAACATTCTTTCTCTTGATAACCAGACTGCAGCAAGCACAGGTTCAGACTTCCAGGCAATGGTAAGCAATCAGATTCAGGCAAATGCTTCTGATTTTGTACGTGCCGGAACTATCCTTCTTAAAGACAACGACAAGGGAACTATAAATCTTGTACTCCATCCGGATGATCTTGGTAACGTAAAGATTCATCTTTCAATGGATGGAAAAACAATCAGTGCACATATTACCGTAAATACAAAGGAAGCGCTTGAAGTATTCAAAGACAATGCTCAGACGCTCAGGGAGGCCTTTGCAAAGAATGGTTTTGATACTGCAAGCTTTGATGTTTCTTACAACGGAAACTCAAACGGCGGCAACCAGTCTTTCGACCAGATGTATGACGGTTCTAAGTTTATGGCAAGAAACGCCTATGGGGAACTCTTGGGTGGGGGAAGTGATGACGGATATATTCAGGATAATTTTGAAAAATCAAAGAATTCTGAATATTTAATTAACATCGTCGCCTAAAGTGACGATAACTAGATTGTGACGCAAGCTTACCTAGTTTTCGTAAGACGAAAACTAGCGGGGCAAGCCCGACAATGACTTGTTTAAGGAGAAGTGATGGAACTACTTAACACGGTAATGTCTGCTGGTGACAAGGCAAAGGTTGACCAGGCGGTTGACTTTTACAACAAGCAGAACACAACAACAGCACGCACTGCATCTAATGAGCTGGGAAAAGATGATTTTCTCAAACTGCTCATAACACAGCTGCAGAATCAGGACCCGACAGAGCCTATGGAGAACCAGGAGTTCATAGCACAGATGGCTCAGTTCAGTTCTTTGGAACAGATGACAAACATGAGTACATCGTTTGCAAAAATGGCCAGCTTTATTTCTAGCCAGGAAGCTGCAAGTACTCTTGGTAAAACAGTGGAATTGAATGTGGGAGATACAACCACTACAGGAATTGTGGAAGGGGCAACCAGAGGGGAAAATCCACAGATACTGGTTAATGGTATGTACTACACTTTAGATAAAATAGCGGCTATATACGCTAATTAAGGATTTAAACAACAAAGTAAGGAAGGTGAAGCTTTATGATGAGATCACTTTATTCTGGTGTTTCAGGGTTGCAGAATCACCAGACAAGAATGGACGTAATCGGTAATAACATCTCGAACGTTAACACTATTGGTTTTAAGAGGGGACGTGTTAACTTTCAGGATATGATCAGCCAGCAGATGCAGGGTGCAGCAAAGCCTACAGACGAACTTGGTGGTGTAAACCCTAAGGAAGTAGGTCTTGGTATGACTGTTGCCGCTATCGACAACATCTTTAATCAGGGTAACTTGCAGTCAACTGGTGTTAGTACAGATATCGCCATTCAGGGTAACGGTTTCTTTATATTAAAGAGTGGGGAGGAATCTTTTTATACAAGAGCCGGTGCATTCAGCCTGGATACCGAAGGAACTTTGGTTAACCCGGCAAATGGTATGCGTGTTCAGGGATGGATGGCAGAAGAAGTTAATGGACAGATGATTGTATCTACTGCCGCAACTCCTACTGATCTTGTAATTCCTGTTGGTGCAAAAGACCCTGCCAAAGAAACACAGAACGTTCTTTATGCATGTAACTTGAACAAGACAACTCCGGAGATTACCGATGGAGCAAGTCTTGAAGATATTAGAAAAGGTACCTGGGGAACAGAGCAGGAAATTTATGACAGCTTTGGAAACAAGCATCTTCTTTCACTTTCTTTCCAGAGAGTACCTGGTAATCCAAACCAGTGGCAGGCTACTGTAAATGTTGACGAAGACAATGCCGACTTTACACAGACACGTATTGGTCTTGGAACAACAGACGGTCAGGAAAATACTTTCATAGTTCAGTTTGATAATATGGGGGCACTTCAGTCTGTAACAGACAGTGCGGGAAACGTATCAAACGACTTTGGTGAAATTGTTTTGCAGACATCTTTCACAGTACCAGAATCAAATCCAGATGCTGATGGAAATCCTTACCGCCAGACCTTTAACATTAATCTTGGAACAATCGGAAGCTTTGAAAACACAATCACACAGAGTGCTTCAAAGTCTACAACAAAGGCTTTCTCTCAGGATGGCTACACACTTGGTTATCTTGATACCTTTAAGATTGATTCAAGCGGTGTAATCACAGGTGTATATTCAAACGGTACAAACCGCACAATCGGTCAGATTGCATTGGCAACATTTGCAAACGACCGCGGTCTTGAAAAAGCCGGAGACAGCACCTTTGTTGAATCAAACAACTCTGGTATGGCACGCATTGGTGAATCCGGTGTAGCAGGAAAAGGTACCTTGATGGCCGGTGCTTTGGAAATGTCTAACGTTGATTTATCAGAACAGCTTACAGACATGATCGTAACCCAGAGAGGTTTCCAGTCTAACGCCAAGACAATCACTACAGCAGATACATTACTTGAAACTGTACTGAGCTTGAAGCGCTAGTAAATAGTGGTGGTTGAGCCTGTCGAAACCACCCTTTGATAAAGAAATAATTTTGCCCTGGTAGATAATCCATCAATCTGCCAGGGCTTTTTTTATTTACCAACAACGTCATTGTCGGGCTTGACCCGACAATCTATTCCTTGTGATATGGCTTGAGTATGTCAACAATCTCCGTCTTCTTAAACAGTGTAGCGTAGCCGTAGGCAGACATACCCATCTGATCTTTGATATCTGGGTCGGCACCGTTTTTGGCAAGGATTTCGCAGATTTTTATGCGGTCGGCACCAACGGCAAGAACAAGATTTGACTGACCTTCCTTGCTTATGGTGTTGAGTTCTGCGCCTTTTTCGATGAGGAGCTTTGTAATTTCGTAGTTACCGCGCCAAACAGCATCCATAACGGCAGTGTAGCCGCGGTCTTCGCTGGATTCATTAATTTTGGCACCGGCATCTAAAAGTTTATTTACAAAATCTATATTATCATTTCTAACTGCAATGTTTAAAAGCGGAGTTCCAAAATCATCACGAGAGTTTGGATCAATATCTGCTTCAAGGAAAAGATTACAGATTTCGGTTTTGTTTTTGGCCATAAACTGACTAAAGCAGTCTGCAGTAAACGGAATACCGCGGATCATAAGCTCTTTTTTAGCCTGGCGCTTGTCATTTTTCTTATTAATCTGGCGGTACTGCTTTTTAAGGTAAGAAATAATTTTATCTTCGCCATTAAAAAACTGAACGCCTTCGTTTGTAAACAATGTATGGTATGCAAGCTGTCTGTCGTTGGTAATTACAGGAGTGTTGTTTGCATAAAGATAACCTACAATACTTGCAAGAAGAGTACTTTCTTCCATACTCTTAAAAGCGGTAGGAGCAGAAAAAATAACACAAAGTGAAATATTATCCAGACTAGGTCTTATATGTAAAAGATTTTCTTCCTGAAAATCAGTTGTCAAAATTAACGCGCCTTCTTCATTTTTTTTGATTTCTTCAATCATCTTGGTAAAAAAAACAGCGTCATTACTCATCAATAAAAAGTTCATATTTACATTATAAAGTGAAGATGTTCAAAAAACAAGTATATTTTTTCATATTTGCCACTTGTCCTCTTGACATAAATCCATATTTTTTATATTCTATTAAAACATTCGCCGCAGTAGCTCAGTTGGTAGAGCGCCGGACTGAAAATCCGTATGTCGTTGGTTCGATTCCAACCTGTGGCA
>JAFZOJ010000034.1 GCA_017550685.1 Treponema sp.
CAGCAGTCAGGTTGTATGAATAACGACGATCTTTCTTTAATCAAGACAGCAATAAAAATGTACAGCGACCTGGGAATAGAAGTTCAGCTTACCGAAGTAGCCGTACGAAATTATGATAAAAGCCAGATTGCTTCCCACGCAAGGTTCTACGGCAAACTTTTTAAAACCGTCCTGAGTGCAATAAACGAAGGTGCAAACTTTACCGCCTTTACAATCTGGGGCGTTGCCGACAACCCTAACATGTCCACCACCGACTACAGCTACGCCATGAACGGCCCTTACTGCGGCCTTTTTGACCAGTATTTCCAGCCAAAGGACGCATATAAGGAAGTGTACAAAGTTCTTGCAGAATAAAGGTTATTTCATCTGGGCGGTTTCGATGAAGCCGCCGGCACCTTGGGTTATGGCGTAACCAAGAATTGGATTCATTGTACCGTTACCATAAATCGTACCATTAGAAGTTCCTGAAGATGTTGTTCCTATGGTTCCATTAGGTTTCTTTGAATTTGTAAGGTTTCCAGAAGAATCTTTCCAAACACCAACATTAATATGGTCTATAGAAATCTTACTGCTACTTGGAATAACACTGCTTTCCCAAAGCATTGTGTACTGTTCATCTTCTGCACCAGTTATTTTTGTAGCAGATGAAATTGATGTTGTTCCCACATAATATGAAACCTTAGGTCTTACACAACTGCTTCCATAGTAACTGATATATGGAACAGGGTTTCCGTCTTTAATTGCAACATCAAGATAAAGCTCTGTACCTACAATTCCGTAAGAATCAACAATACAGGTTCTTGCAGCCTCTGGATTTGTATAATCATCAATATATGCATACCAGACATCAGCATTTGAATTATCATAACATGCTATATGAACTTTACCATTTGCATCCAAAGCAACTTTACAATATTCACCAATACCGTTACCTTCTCCAAATACAGCTACCGGTGTACTCCAGCCTGTAGCGCTTTGAGAATAAGAATCAATTGTATTATAGTTATTACCTTTATAAGTTGGGGCTTTAATGTTTTGTGGTTTAGTATTATATGAATAGAGCATCTGATTATTTGCAGCATCATACCATACGGCAACAACAAGATCGTCAGCAGTAGAAACAGTAACTTCTGAAGCTGTTGCTTTTCCATTTGCATCTAAGACAGATTTTTGTATTGTTCTTTCGTAAGTAGCCCCACCACCTTGTTTTGCAGCAATGCTTACATACTGACCTGCATTTACTGGTTGCGGTTGTGTTTCATTTGTCATAACTGCAGTATTTGCTGTATATTTTGTTCCAGAAGCACCAGGAACAAAAGTATATTTTCCTGTTGTTTGACCGGCAATTAATGAAACATATTCAAGTGTATATGGTAAGCTTCCTGCAACTTTTGATTGTGTCAAGGAAAGAGTCTTTGTAGTTGTATCCATCGAATTTGTATCAGAACCATCACTGTTTTTTGGTCCATAGTAATCATATAAGAGGTTATTCTGGCTTCGTCCGGTTGTATTATTTGCATCCGATATAATACCCCATTTAAAGCGGATTTCATTGTTTATTGCATCATAGTAAGCAAGGTAAACATTTGTCTCTGTTGCATCGCTGCTTGCAACAGTTGTGGCTATAGATGGAGATTTAATTCTTTGCTTATCAATATTATCACCATTAAAACTGGAACCATTTGTAGATTCTGCCTGTCCAATAAGTTCAAGTCTTAACTGTCCGGTTCCATTATTATGACCTCCGGTACCACTTGTAAAACCTTTAGTTGCCCATCGGCTTGTAAAAAGACCAAAACAGTCAGACTTACCGCCACCACCTATATCACCACCGGCAGTAGTTCCAAAAGAGTTTCCGTTTGCATCGTATGCAAAACCTATACTTGTCCAGAAGTCAAGACCATACTCCCAGAAATCATAAGATTTTGTTAAATCACCCATACTAAAGCGCAATGGTCCGTTAGCAAAGGCAAAACCTACCTGCTTATTCTTAGGATTAATAGCCATAACCGGCTGTGATAAAGGTCCGCTGTTAGGTTTTGCCGCCTGAGAATTGATCTGCCAGATATCAATTTCCACATCATCCGTGAGCAAATTATTGTTATCGCCGTTTGGCTGGCGGTTGTAATAATCGGCATAGACAGTTTTATCGCCTGTTAATTGTCCTGTGGTCTTGGTGCTGCTACCCTTTGCATTGACATTATTCATGTTATTCAAAGTTTTAATTGAATTAACGGTTATATCTATTTGTCCGGAAGCGGTAACATTTGAAACAGGGAACGTAACAACATCATAAGCGGCATACTGGGCTCCATATGGGCAAGCTGTTTTTCCGTCATCCAAAAGCTGCTGTGTTACTCCGTTTACAGGTTCATTTAGAGTGTTTGACCCATATTTTGGTTTATATGAGCTGTTTCCAAGATTAAATCCATACAGATAAATCTTTTCATCTGCAGCAACTGCATAATGACCCAAAGCGGTTCTGCTGTAAACAGACCAGTTATTGATCTTGAGTTTTGAAAGATATGTATAAACCTTTGCAATATAAGGTACAATATCAATTCTATAACTTGGTGTCTGGTTTTCGCTGTCATAAGTTGGTCGTGACTCTTCCATTACAACAGATCCGTTTGCTCCAAGCTTATAACCTGTCTGATTTTTATCCAGAACAAAGGTTTCCGGTGCATCAGAAGTCTTAGGATTAAGGTAGTTATAATTAGTACTACTATTATTCAGCGTTGCAGATCCACGATCTTCGGCCTTTACCTGTATAAGAACATTTGTTTTTGTAACCGTTGATATCTTTGACGTATCAATTTTTATCTTCCAGTAAACGATGTCATACTCATTGTTTCCGTCTTGTACAGTTTTTTCCTCATAAGAATCAAATTCAAGTCCGTTTGCAGCAAGCCTTGGAACAGAGATTAATTGTCCTTTCGTAGAAGAATTATTATTTCTATCCCTCATGGCTATTACGCCAAAGTCAGTACTATAATTCTGATTATTTGCTGCATTCTGGGCATCTGTATAGCTGAATCCGGAATCCGCTATTTTAATTCTGAGCTTTTCTACTGCAACATTATCCTTTGCAAAGCCTTCCAGATAAATTACACCCGATACCTTTGGATCAAGGTCAAATTCCTGTCCGTCTGTGCCTGCATAATCAAAACCTGTTACAGGTAAATCGCTTTCAAGTTCTATATGACCCATCGGGTTTCCTGATGTATCATAAGCAAGGCTGTTTTCAGTTGCAGATTTCCAGTAGAACGGTTGAATTCCGGCTGTTGGTTTTTCACTGTCTTTAAGTGCAACATTTACTTTTATAAGTAATTGTGCATAGTTACTGTTTACACCAGGAGTTGTTCCTTCTGTATGATCCCATAACTTAAAGCCAAGTGTATTTAATCCTTCTGTTGTATTCTTTAACAATTCAAGAGTTGATAATGAAATTGTTGTAGTGGCTGCATCACGAACATCATCTGTATCGCCATGATTATTATTCAACAACCATACATCCGAAGCACTATTACTCCAGGTTGAAGTATTAGCATTCCATCGTGTGCCTGGATTATCACCTACTGTATAATTCCAGCTTATGCCGTAGTTACCACCAACTATTTCTGGAATAACAGTTAGACCACCCTTTACAGTCATTATGGCATTTGCATCTTCATCAATTTCGCTGATATAGGTTCCATCATTTGGCAAAGCAAGAACACTAATAGGTTCGCCGTTTGCAGCATAACCATTTGTAGAAACATTTGGCTTTTGATTAGGCTTGCCTACCCAATACAATCCGCTAAATTCATGACGAAGCTCGTCTCCATCAACCTGTTCGTTTCCGTTGACGTCTGTACCAAATTTTATACCTGCTAAACGAGGAGCATTATTTGCAACACTTGCGTAATAAGTTTTTTCTGTCTGATTTCCAGCCTGATCATAAGCAACAAAATGAATATTTATAGTTCCATCAGTAATATTCTTTGAGTTAATGGAAACAGACCAGGTTCCTGAAGAAACCATAACACTTTCCTGCATTTCATCATCATCATCATTTCTGATTATGTGATTGCTATCAGGATCGCCATAGAAAGTAGTAATACCTGTTTCGTAAAGTGTATGATCAATAACCTGGGCATGTGCAAATTCTACACTTAAATTATTACTGCTGGCTATTTTGGAATCTATTGTTATTATTTTTGAACCGTTATTTCCATTAGTGATATTTTCTATTCTGTAAATTATATCATTAATTCGGCAGACTCCACCCTTCTTTAAGAAGGCAGGAATTTCAGAAACCTTAGCAGAAGGAATTACAATTTCTATGTTATTCTGTGCACTACAATCTGTTATTTTTTTCCAATACAGACCTGCATTAAGATACAGTTTAGAGTCATTGTGTACAGTTCCCTCTGTAGTAGAAATTTTAAGACAGTTTCCTATAGCATTAGTTCCCTGTTTAGCCATTATATCGGTAATATAATTTGAAGTAACACCTTCGCGTGTTAACGAACGGGTCACATAGAAAACAATTCGACTAAATCCACTTCCTGTTGCTCCATCGCTGAACGTTCCTTTTATTTCACAAACACCGTCCGACTGACGCAGTGTGGTTGCATTTGCCTGGTCGGAACTAAGTGTTGTACTTTCAAATTCCGGAGGCACGTTATCGTAATTAAATTTTATATCAAACTGACTTGTTTTCGAACCATCTTTTTCTTTTGCATAAAGTGTGAATTCTGGTCCATATGTAGTTTCTGAGTTTTTAGGCTTTCCTACAGGAATTTTGAGTTTGTATCCATTAAAGGTTCCTGTTTCTGTAGTTACTATTGTATAATAATTTTGTGACAGTCTTTCTGTATTATTATCATTATCCTTGATATTAACAAAGTCTATTCCACTTTCATCTTCTACAGAACCAGTGAGCCACCATTTACCCTGAATCCACATTC
Source organism: Treponema sp. (assembly GCA_017550685.1). Classification (GTDB taxonomy): domain Bacteria; phylum Spirochaetota; class Spirochaetia; order Treponematales; family Treponemataceae; genus Treponema_D. Next base: position 4,953 of record JAFZOJ010000034.1, read on the forward strand.
CGTTTTCATAAAGCTTGCTTGCAATAATGGCTTTTGTAGGATCATCATCTACATATTGAACAAGAGTAAGCGGTTCGTTATTTCCAAAGGTTGGTGATTCAGGATCAAGTGTAAAACTTACTGTAACAGGTTCGCTTATTTTTCCTGTTTCACTCATTGCATAAGCACGAACACCAATATCTCTATTAACTTTTATTGTATTACCATTGTTATCCGTATCATACTTAACAAATTCCGAAGCCATATTAATGATTTTATTCCAGCTTTGTTTAGAACCGTCGGCTTTTATACCTCTTCCTTTAATAACGTTTTCGGAATCTTTTATATTCTCAATTTCATAACCAAGATCTTCTGCAGAATAACCATTCAAAAGTGTACTTAATTTTGTTTCCCAGTTTTCATCAAAACTACCGTTATAATCCGGGTCTACCTGCAGCCAGATGTCGCTTACAGTACTTGTAGCAATAGAAGTTCCACCAGAAATTGTAATTACACCACCAACTGTTATATTTTGAGTAGGATATGATATTGAAACAGTTGGTTTGTCTCCCTGTGTAAGAATTTTGAGAGGTAATTCTGTCGGATTAGCTTTTCCATTGTTTCCAAGGTCATCTTCTGCATAGAACCACAGACATATTTCTTTTTCAGAACTTGAGGTAGTGGTGTTTGCACCATACAGATTGTCTACAATATTATTAAACAACTCTGAATGATATACATACATATCTTCCTGTTCATAATTCTGAATGTTCTTTTTATCAAATACAACACTCCAGGTAAGAGGACTTTGTCTTGTTATATCGTACCAGATTGTATTATCTGCTGGTTTTGCAGGTTTTTCTACACCGCCCTTTGTATAAGTCATATAAACTTTTGCTACAGAGTTGGCATCACTTGTTCGTCCGCTTACTGTAACGTTATTTGCCGGTACATTTTCTGTACCATAAATCTCGGAATTTGCAGTAGGTCTGTCTATTGCTACCGATGGTGCTACGTTATCTATTGAAATATCATAGATGCTGGTATGTGTATGTGTTGCGTTGTCTGTTGTAGTAAATGACAGTCTTCTTGTAGAAACTTCTTCAATACCAGAAACATCCAGACAATACAAGGCTGCCATAGATTTTTCATTTGCTGTATTTATTTTGTTTGTTTTACTACTTGCAAAGGCTGATTGTCCAAATGTAGATGCTATAGAATTTATTCCATTTGCATCTATTGCTTTTACAAGGATATAGATTTTACTCTTTGTACCACCAAGTGCTTTAGACAAGGTCGAAAGATCTTTCCAGCTGCTTGTATTTGCAGGTAACTTATAATTTCCTGTATCAAATAGAGCGGCAAGTTTTTCTTCAGTATCAATATTGCTATAATCATCTTCTGAATAATAAACACAAGGGATAGTAGGATCCTGTAAATCTACATTTGCATAAAGAACTGTAGAATACTTTCCTGTTTCATCGACAAAAGATATCTGCTGATATGCAAGCTTTGGAGCCGATGTATCTGGTTTATTGTTTGTTACTACAGAAGACGTAAAGGTTGTTCCTGCTTTATCTTTTACCTTAAAGTAAATAGTCTGTGGTCCATCCAGTTCTCCTGTTGTAGGGAAGCTGAAATGGAAACCATCCTGTTTTGTATAACAATTATCTGTCCAGGAATCTTCAGCTCCACCATTAAAAGAAATCCAGACATTACCGTCTTCTATTTCGCCATCATCATCCTGTACAGAACCATAAATTTCCTGTTTTGTAATCCAAATAGGGGCAGATTCTGACATTGTGTTTGTAATATTTACATTAGTAAACTTGATTGTTGGTCTGTCGCTATTCTGATCTACTTTAAGCGAATGTACAGCAGCATAACCTGGATTTCCTGTTCCAGATTTGTCTTTTGCTCTAACTGTAAAATAAACTGAGGTATCATCTGTTATTGGATTTGTTCCATTTGGTTTGAGGTTTTCAGTATTTACTGTAAATTTCCAGTCTGTATCATCTTCTGTAGTTTCTGTATCCCAGCCTTGATCAAGCTGTACCCAGCCCTCTTCAGCTTTGTTCGCAAGAGCTGTTGGATTAGGATTTGAGCCTTTTGCAGTTGTATTTGTTGTCCAATACAAAACCGGCTTTGTATTTGTGTCTACACCGGCGCCATTTCCATCATTTACGGTTCCAGAAAGTACAACATTTTTATTTACTGTTAAACCTTCTGACGGAGAATTAAATGTAACAACCGGTGGTTTTTTATCAATTGTAACTGCAACAAAGTCTACTTTAGAAGATGTTCCGGCAACATCTGTTGCATTAACTCTTATTGTTGAAATTCCTGATTCTAAATTAGGCAGTATACTCTTAATATTTGCTTTCCACTTATTCTCCTGCCCTGTAACTTTTTCTGCATCAACAGAATAATTAACACCAGCGCGTTCTGTAATAAACTGAACTGTATCTACACCAGAGCAGGCGTTTTCTATAACCTGTCCGTTTGCATCTGTTGGAGAAGGATCTATAACTTCTACAGTCAAATAAAGGTCTCCACCATTTGTATAAACACCATCATCTTGAGTTGGAACTGTAATTTCCGGTCCTCTGGAGTCTATATTCATAGAAATGTTTGAATATACTCTTGCTTCTGTTGTTGGAGGATTTGTCGTAGTATCAACAGGGAAATCAACCGTAGCTTTATTAACCGAAGTATTACCTACATTATCTTCTACAACCAGAACCAGATAATTACTGCCTTCGTTAAAACCTGTAATTGTTGCTTCATAAGTAAAATCTACAAGCTTCCAGTATTTATAATAGTCTTTATTTGTATAATCACTTACACTGCCGAGTAACGTACCGCCATGTGTATCAGCATTAGTATCTTTTGCAACGTTATAGAAAACTCGTTTAGTCAGAAGTTTTGCCAAAGGAGCAAAATATTTTTTATTGCCAAGAACGTCAGTTTTCAAACTTTCTAATTCGTCATCACTCAAGTCATGACGTTCTTCTCCATTTGTACTATCATAAATTAAAGGATTACTGCGGTCATAGATTTTATAATAAATCATTTTTACACCGCTTCCACCATCATCATCAAAAACACCCTTTATTTTGATAGTTCCACTATTACTGTAGGTGCCGGCTCCATATTTTCCACCAACACCAGTATCTATTCCTTCGTAGAGTTTTCCGTTTATCGTTACCTTGTTCCAGATAAGTCCTTTTGGATTTGTTGGAGAAATATCGTCATTATCTTTTTCTGTAACATTAAAGTAGATGTCTTTTCCTTTTGCATCTGACTCATGTTTTGCAACCGGAGCATCAGTATCAAACACAATTACCAAAGGATATGAAACCTGGTTTCCGGCTACGTCGGTAGCAACAATTTGAGCTGTTCGACCTGTGCCTGAATAACCAAAGAAATCTACTTCTTCAAATTTAAATCTACCATCCGTACTGTTTTTTATTACAGAACCATCAACGACAAGTTGTACACTTTCGATTCCTGTATCATCTGTGGCAATACCGTTTATAACACTTGTGTTGTTTTCAACATTTCTAACATAGTAAGTACTTGTAACTACGTTTGTATTTTCGTCCGTTTCTTCTTTCAAATATGAATTTGAGAACTGAACATTCGAAATGCTTGGTACATTTTCATCATATTTTAAAGTTATGTTTGCTGTGGTAGAAATTTTTTCACCATCTGACTCTTTATGTAATACGTATGAAATTTTTTCCGGGAATTCCTGTCCTGTTTCTGCAAGAGCTTTTAATTGCGTATAATTAAATGTTTCTGATGCTGTCCAGGTGTTATTCTCTTGAGAAGGTGTACATTGAACAAGTTCTTCTGTTGCTCCTTTTTGTCTGAAAACATAGAAAGGTCCTTCTCTGGTTGTTGTCCAACTTAATTCAACCGTAAATGATTCATGACCCGGAACAGCCCAGGCTGCTGCTGTTTTAGACAGATAATCAGGAACTCCATGAGCCGAAAGTTCTATTTTTTCATCATTGGAAACAAGCTTAAAAGCAAATATACCGTCAGAAATAATACTTCCGCTTTCTTCTCCCTGGCTGTCGTTTCCCTGCACTTTTACCATATAATAATCATCTGTTTTTACTTTGTCATAGTTATTCTTATGAATTATTTTTGAAGTTTTAAATTTATATGTGCTTCCGGAAACTGTATAAATACCATAACCGGCTGCAAAGTCCTGATTTTCTGCTTCTTCCTGGCTTTTGTGCCATTCATCTCCCGGATTTATGAGCCAGATTTTTTCTGCATTTGGGACAGGATCTCCGTTTTTATTACACTGTAAAAGATAAACACCAACTGTATTAGGATCAATAGGATATCCATCAAGGCCCGGTGTAATTTCAACTTCAAGATATCTGTTTCCGGCAGTTAATTGATAATCAACATTATCAAGATTTTTTCCACTTTCCAAAGCATTTCCGGAAGAAACAATAAACCTTGGATTGTTTGCCGGATTTATAGAGAACTTGCTTTTTGTAACCTTATAACCATTCAGCAGAGTTTTTACATTTTCTGCAGATGCTGCCCTGGTAGCGTCTATTCCAAAGTTGCCGTTCATTATATGATACAGGTCTGTTATTTTGTAGGCACCCTGCAGCAAGGTAGCAATTTCTGAATTCATGTAGTAAACATCTGTACTGTTACCTTTTTTGTCTTCGTCGGTCTGTGCGCTACCATCAACAGGATATTTTTCTGCACCATCATAAATAGTTATGGTACAATAACGCTGTTCTGTATTATTACTATTTGGAAGAATTATTCCATTTTCATCTGTATGGCCGTAAATTGCTGCATAATCATTTGCTTTGGCTGAATCATACACAGCAACATCCTGTTCGATTGTTAAAGGAACATTTTTAAGTTCAACAACCTTCATCGGTTCTGTGCTGTCTGCATTTTCATAAATTTTTACTTCTATAAGGCTTACATCATTATCATCAGAGGCTTTTCCTTCCAGACTGAAAGAACGTCCATAACTATCAAAACCGCTTTGTCCGTCTTTAATACTTGGTCTTGAAAGAACCAGAACAGGAGGTGTGTTATCAATTGTAAAGGTTGTACTTTGAGTTGTTTCGTGTTCGCTCTTATCTCTTATTGCAATTGTTGCCTGATAAGTTCCGTCTGTAATTTTATTCTCTTTATAATTTACTAAAACTTTCCAGGTTCCGCCATCTTTTTCGCCATGATCAAAGGTTCCGTCAATTTTTATTTCAGTTCCTTTTCCGTCTGTACGTTTAAGAGTTGCCCTTACTTTAGAAATGGTTCCATCATCATTCCATGTTCCGGTAATTGCAAAGTTGTCCCTGATTACAGCGTCAACCTTTGGGCTTTGTATAACAAGGCTTGGAGGCTGGGTATCTACGGCGCCACCAAGACCAATTTCGCAGGATGCTAAGAGAGAAAATATAAATGTCAGGCTCACTGCCAAAAAGACAATTACGCCTTTAGTTGCGTTTTGTAATTTTTTCATAAAACACCTCTTGTCTAGCTCAAACTACAATCAAATTCATTAAACTTATCAAAAAATTACATTTTTACATTATTGCAACTATAATTATCGGCAAAAATACCCGAATTCTTAACCCGGGGTACCCTGCCGCTGTCTTTGAGACCCTTTAATATAAGTATTTTGATTAAAAAAGGCAACAAATTTTGATGAATTTTTTGTAAAACCTTTTACTTGATGTAATTTCGAATTTTTGAGGTAAATTCCTTAAATTCTGCAGGTTTTCGCTGAAAAGCCGCCAGATATAAGTCAGGCAATGCGCCGCCGGGACAAGCCGCAACCCAGTACCTTACATCATCAGCCTGCTTGTCATAAGCCTGTGCCCTTAGATGAACCGGTGCCAGCTTTGTTTTTGTAGAAAGCTCTTCCTGGGCCTCCTGAGTAAACAATTCCTGAACATATCGTTTTGCGTTTGAATTATCAGAAAACAGCATTACCGAAACAGCCGGTGCCATAACGCCATACTCCACTGTCGACGAAGCCGGCGGCATAATGAATGCTTCAAATTTACTTATTACATCATATTGGATTTTGCGATGCTCATGCAGATAGGTATAAAATACTGCCACATGATCTTCCTGGGCAAAATACAAAAGGTCGTTACCGTATGCCGAATACCAGTTTGGATGTGTAAAACCCGAGTCAGGCCATTCCTTGAGAGAATCCAAAACCTTACGAAGGGTTAATTGGCCATCTGTAAGCTCCAGATCCATTATTGTGTCAAAATCAGAACCCTTTCTTATCTCATCAACAAACATTTTGTAGGCTTTTACGCCGCCAATTGCTTCTATGATGTTTCCGATAAAGGCTGTAAAGACTCTGTCATCTGCACCGTTACAGAAAAACGGACTGAAAACATAAGATCTTGAATCACTTATATACTTTAAGAACAAAGGAAAATTAGAAGGCATGTTCCCGCCGGTTTTTTCTACCACAGATTTACTGTAGGCAAGCTCGCAGTTATCAAGAACAACCGGTACGCATTTTTTATTCTGCAGCGAAGACGGAATTACTTCCAGGATTTTTGCAGGAATATCTTCCGAGGCTTCTTCAAGAGCTTCTGTAACTTCGCCCTTCCATGAAAAGAACAGGTCATATTTGTCTTTTACAGTTCCCAGATCAATAATTCCTTCCGGAAGAATTTCGTAAACAAGGTTTATGCCTTCTTCGACCGGAATCTGCTTCTTAAGAATATCGCAATATTCACCGGAAAGCCCATAAAAAGCAACACGGACAGTTTTATCGCTTCGTTTTTTATTTACAACAGATTTGATTAAAGTTACACCAAGGGCTATAACAACCGCTGCAGCAATAATAATTACCGCAAGCTTTAAAGCCTTAGTATTATTCGGATTTTTTCGTTTCTTGGCAGTCATACCCTCTTTATCGGAAAAATATCGTTTTTTCTTGAAGTCTGTGGTATAATAGAATTTGTATTAAAAAAATAAAAAGGAGAAAATTTATGGAAAATGAAATCAAACCAAGAAACTCCTTCACAGGTTCACTTGGTTTTGTACTCGCAGCCGCTGGTAGTGCAGTCGGCTTAGGAAACATCTGGCGTTTCCCTTATCTTGCAGCAAAAGACGGCGGAGGATTATTCCTCGTAGTTTATCTTGTGCTTGCAATCACCTTTGGTTTTGCACTGTTGATTACAGAAATTGCAATTGGTCGTAAAACACAGGAAAGCCCTCTTACAGCTTATAAGAAAATCAACAGCAAATGGGGTTTCCTTGGAATCTTCTCATTTGTAGTTCCTTTTATTATCTACCCTTACTATTGTGTAATCGGCGGATGGGTAATTAAGTACATGGCAACCTACCTTGCTTTCCAGGGACAGGCAGCCGTTCAGGACGGATTCTTTGTAGGATTTATTACAGCTCAGTGGCAGCCTATCTTCTTTACAATTTTGTTTGCCCTTTTGTGCTTTGTAATTGTTTACAAGGGAGTTGAACAGGGAATCGAAAAATATTCTAAGGTTCTCATGCCAATCCTTGCAATCATCGTAGTATTTATTGCTATTTATGCCTTGTTCATTAAATACACAGATCCGGAAACAGGCATTACAAGAACAGGTCTTCAGGGAGCCGCAATTTACTTTATTCCGGACTTCCATGGTCTTACTGTTAAAAAGTTCCTTACAGTTTGTCTTGATGCAATGGGACAGCTTTTCTACTCTCTTTCTATTGCTATGGGTATTATGGTTGCATACGGCTCATACATGAAAAAAGATGTAAACCTTGGAAAGTCTGTAAACCAGATTGAAATTTTCGATACAGGTATTGCTATGCTCGCAGGTCTTATGATTATTCCTGCCGTATTTGCATTCTCTGGCCGTGAAGGAATGTCTGCAGGTCCAGGACTTGTATTCGTTGCTCTTCCAAAGGTTTTTGAATCTCTTGGAAAGTTCGGTGAATTCCTTGGTCTGATTTTCTTTGTAATGCTTTTGTTCGCTGCCCTTACTTCTGCAGTTTCTTTGCTAGAAGCAATTACTTCAAGCATGATGGATAAGTTTAAGTGGGACCGCAAAAAGTCTACTCTTGTTATGGCAGGAGCTTCTGCAGTAGTTTCTCTGATCGTATGTCTTGGTTACAATATCTTCTACTTTGACCTTAAGCTTCCAAACGGATCTGTTGGTCAGATTCTCGACATCCTCGACTACGCAAGTAACAACATCCTTATGCCTCTTGTTGGTATCCTTACCTGTATCCTTATTGGTTGGGTTGCTAAGCCAAATACAACCATTGACGAAATCACTCTCAATGGCGAAAAGTTTGGCCGCAAGGGCTTGTACATTGTTATGATTAAGTTCATAGCACCTATTTTGTTGTTCGTAATTCTTCTTACAGGATTAGGAATTATCTAAAAGATTGTCGGGTCTAGCCCGACAATGACATATACGGGGTCCCTGAGCTTGTCGAAGGGGCCCCTTTTGTTTATCTATTCTTCACTCCAGAACAAATCATTCAAAGTAACCCCCAGCTCCTTACAAATTGCAATGCAAAGATTTATGGACGGGTTATAGTCTCCTTTTTCAATTGCATTTATTGTCTGGCGGCTTACACCTACGGCCTTTGCAAGATCATCCTGCGAAAGGTCCTTAAGCGCTCTGGCAGATTTAAGCTTTAAGTTTTTCATATTCTGCCCCTTTTATTTATTCTTCAGATTCTTCCTGGTCTAAAGCAGCTTCTCTTTTTTTGTTTACAGCGTGCTTAATCATAATACTAACTATTACAATTATGATAAATAAACCTGCAGCAAAAGTATAAATTGCAAACCAATCTCTTTCGGTTCTTAAGAACTGAAGAATGTAAACACCACCAAGCATAAGCATAATGATGCACCACTTGATATTAAAGCCCTGGCCAACATTGTAGTAAGCATCGCTAAAGATGGCATATTCAATGAATACCAGCAGACTTACTAACAGAATCAAAATGTGTAAAACACCCGGTGAAAAAAGAACAAGTGCTTTTTCTGTAAAAAGTTCTATAAAAAATACAGCAAGTTCACAAAAAACAAAAGTTATAAAACCTGCTTTGTATGCTTTTCCGCGGGCAGCAACCTGACGTTCATCGTATTTTTTGCAGTCCTTTTTACTTACCTTAAGGGCAACCCAAATAACAGCTCCAATAGCCAAAGCTACCATTACTCCAACTCCAAACCACATAATCATTACCTCCTAGTGTTTGTCTTTATGTCAAATATACACGACATTATGTATGTTGTCAAGTATTTTTGACAAAAAGTTTAATATTTTTTTTGGAGATAAAAAAACGTCATTGCAAGCTCAAAGGGCGTGGATTACCGCGCTTTGTTCGCAATGACGTTTATTCTTATATGGTCCCTGAGTTTATTAAAGGGCCTTTATTTTAGAACTTCAAAACCTTTACATCAAAACAGATGTATTCTCCGCCAGGAATAACTCCAGGAATTCCTCTATCGCCATAAGCAAGCTCCGGAGGCAGGATTATTGTTCTGGTTTCGCCAAGCTTCATATCCTGAACCATCATATCAAATCCAGGAATCATTTTTCCGGCGCCAGTTACAAAGTCCAGCGGATCATGTCCCTGTGGGTGGAATTCTTTTGAAGCATCAAACAAGGTTCCATCAACAAGGTAGCCGCAGTAACCTACAGTTACATTCTTGCCCTTGCCTACCTTATCACCGGTTCCCTTTTCTGTAATCTTATAGTAAATGCTTTCCTTTGATTTTTCGCAGCCTTTGATAAGTTCATTAAATCTTTCTCTGGCTCTCTTTTCTTCGCGTTCAGCCTGTTCTTTTTCAAAGTTCTGTGCATGCTGGAAACCGTCAATAATAAGCTTGTCAAAGATTTCCTGAGTAACATTAAATTTTTCGGCATCCTTACCCTGACGTACAATCTGCAGAGAAATAATGTGATCTCCCTGAGCAACAGAATCTACAACATCCTGACCTGTAACAACTTCACCAAAAATTGTGTGCTTGTAGTTGAGCCAGTCTGTAGGTACGTGTGTAATAAAGAACTGGCTTCCGTTTGAGTTAGGACCGCTGTTAGCCATAGCAAGCTTACCAGGCTTATCAAAAATATATCCGTCTACAAATTCATCCGGGAAACTATATCCAGGTCCGCCTGTTCCGTTACCCTGCGGGTCACCACCCTGAATCATAAAGTCTGCAATAACTCTGTGGAATAAAAGTCCATCATAAAAAGGTTCGCCTTTGGTTACATCAAGTGTACCTTCTGCAAGACCTACAAAGTTTGCAACAGTCATAGGTGTTTCTTTGTAGAACAGATTCAAAACAACCTGTCCCTTTTCTGTTGTAAGAACTGCGAATACACCTTCTTTGCCCTTAAGTGCTTCCAACGCTTCTGCGCTCATTTTTACTTCCTCTCTTTTTTTAGTTTGGTTTTTTTCAGAAACTTCAGCATTTGTCATACCAGCTGTGTTCTTTACAGATTCATTTTTTTTGGAACTGCAGCCTGTAAGCATTACAAGCGAAAGAACCGCAGCCATTAAAATCATTGTCTTTTTCAATTTATTACCTCTTTATTAATTATACACAATTATATCATGGAAATAAACCATCTGCTTATAGCTTCCATTCTTGCTGTTATGGAATCGGTTATCAATCCTTTTATGCCAGGCATGTTCTTGCTGTCCAGGTCTGCACAAAGATAAACAACGGTTCCTTTTTCACACGGAATTATGAGCATGCTTATTGTAAGGTCTCCCGGTTTTATTGCTCTTACCGGACCAAGCCCCATATCATCCTGTGTTTTAAAACAAATCAAAAGCTCTGTGTCTGACTGCTTAAAGCCAAGGCTGTATCTTGTTTCTCCAAAGCTGTTGTCATCCAAAAGACAGTACAAAGTTTTTCCGTCTGCGTTGCCGGTTTTTTTATCTGCAACAGGGGTTTTGGAAGAAGCGTCCTCTATCATAAAGGCCTGTTTATAAAGCACCATTTCTTTTTTCTTAGTATTAGAATAATACTTTATTCCCTTTAAGCTGGAAATTGAACGTGCAAGCTCCGAAGCCTCCTGTACTGTAACTTCCTGGGGAATGTAATAAAGTGTTTCGTAGGTATAATAAAAGTCTTTATTTTTTTTAGGAACAAGATTCTGTTTGATTGCAGATGTATATTGGGTTTGTGGAATGAGCTGTAATTTTCCGTCACCGCTAAAGCTGTTGGAAATAATTTTTCCGTCTTTAATTAATTTTTCGCTTCTGGTTCCGGCAATTTCCTGAACGGATTTTTTTGTAGTCTGAGCCATTAAAAATGTTGTGGCTGCAAACAGTATTGCAGCCATTACGTATATTTTTTTCAATTTCATAAACATACCTCGTGGCTTAAGGCACCTCGCAGCAACCTTAATCCACAGGTTGTGTCATTAGCGAATGCCTTTGTATATAACTCTTACCTGTTTATATAAACCATCGCCTTCGCTTTTGGTTTCAACATCAGGAATATCATTCAAGGTTGTGTGAATAAGGCGGCGTTCAAACGGATTCATTGGTTCAAGAAGAATTGAATTGCGGCGTGAACGAACCTTATCTGCAGTTGTATATGCAAGGCGTACAAGTGATTCTTCGCGGCGGATACGGTAGTTTTCTGTATCAAGGATTACGCGAACTTCTTCGTGTCCAAGGCGTCCTGCATAAATGTTTGCAAGCAGCTGGAGAGCATCAAGGTTCTTTCCCTTGCGTCCAATAAGGATTGAAGAATAAGAAGAATCCATTTTAATTCCAAGCTTCTTGTCTTCGCGGTAAGAAACCTGAACCTTTACATCGTAGCCCATTTTTTCAACAATATTTGAAATGAACTCAACAAGCTTTTCTTCAAACTCGCCCTGAGGAAGTGGATCTGCAACAATGCGGCTGTGAACTTCTTCAATATCGCGGTCTTCGTAAGCATGTGGAACTTTTACATCATCCAGAGTATGTACTCTGATTTTTACATATCCTTTCTTAAAAAGAGAATTTTTCTGTGTTTCAAGAATTTCTACATCAAACTGGTCGCGTTCAAGACCAAGCTCGCTTGCAGCAATTTCAATTGCCTCTCTCTCAGTTTTTCCTTCGTATTCGTAAGTCATTTTTATATCTCCTATTTCATAGATTGTCGGGTCAAGCCCGACAATGACATCTTTTGTCATCCTCGGGCTTGACCCGTGGATCTTTATTTTTTCTGTTTTCCTTTAGCCTTTGGTGGTAAAGTCTTCTGCACTTTTTCCGGCTGAGCATTGCCTGCAGCTGCTTTTTTGCTTGCCATCATCTTGTTGATGATAATCTGCTGTCCAACCTGAAGAACGTTACTTGTAAGCCAGTACAGCAAAAGTCCTGACGGAGCGCTGTAGAAAATAAAGAAGAACATGAACGGCATACCGTACATCATAAACTTCATTGTCTTTTCGTTCTGGCCGCCAGTAGGATTCATGCTCTGGCTTATCTTGCTGGACAAAATCTGAGAAGCAACATAAATGATTGGTAAAAGTCTGAGCTGGTTACCAAGCAGCGGAATATTAAACTTGAATGTGTAAACACTGTCACCTTCTGTCAAATCCGGAATCCATTTTGGAATGAAAGAAGCTCCGCGGAATTCAAAGTAGTTATTGAACAGGTTATACATGGCAATAATTACCAGGAACTGGAAAATCATTGGAAGACAACCTGCTGCAGGATTGTAACCTGCCTCCTGATAAAGCTTGCTTGTTTCCTGCTGCATCTTCTGCTGGTCGTTTGCGTACTTTTTCTGAATAGCCTGAATCTTAGGCTGCAGCTCCTGCATCTTGATTGAGCTCAAAGACTGTTTCTTTGACAGCGGGAACATAATAATCTTAAGAACAATTGTAAGGATAATAATACAGATACCCCAGTTAGAAATAACCTTGTGGAGTGTTTCAAGACACCACTTTAAGATTGCTTCCAGCCAGCTGAGCCATCCGCTTGACTGCAGTGCCATTGTAAGCTTTGTTTCCGGTCTGCCGCCAAAGCCCCATGCATTTTTATCTGCAGCGTTGTAAATCTTAAGAGCCTTTTCATCACGAGGACCAAAGTACATATAGTATGTATCCTGAATGTCCTGACTTCCGGCCTTGCGCTCAAACATTGCCTGAGCGTTTGCATAATCGTCTTTTACAACCTTTGCAGAATATGTTGGTGAACCAAGGATAGAAGCATCTGCAGGAATTACAAGTTCCATAAAGTATTTACCGGCAATTCCACCCCAGAGCAAATCCTTGTCGTATTTTTTCTCTATGTTATTAGAAAGAATAATCTTCTTTGTCTTTTTACCATTGTAAGCAATGAACTGTCTGTTTTCGTAGCGGTTCTGCTTCTGATTAAAGCGAGGTCCAATCTGTGGAGAAGTTCTGATTGTATAAGCAACTCCATTGAAATCCAGAGCAGAGCCGTCGTTTGAATGAATCAGAACTTCAAGCTTGAACATATATTCGTTCTGCTTAAATGTATATCTTTTTCCAAGTGTATAAGAATGCTTCTGTCCCGAAGCATCTTTGATTATAAGATTCTTCTTAAAAAGAATTGTATAAGGATCAGTTTTTTCGTAAGTGAAAATTTCATTAACAATATTGTTTGCAACACCGCCCATAGACAAAGCCAGGGTTCGATTTGCATCTGTTATACCATCCGACAACTGAACAAGATCATTTGTTTCCTTATCGTTGTGGTCATTAAGCTTGTAGCTTAAAATATCGCCGCCCTTTGTTGTAAAAACAACCTGAGCAACTCCTGTGTTGATTGTTACATTTTCTTCTGTAGCAGCAACATCTGTTGTTTCTTCTTCATTAAGAAGCTGTGATTCTTCTTCGGTGAACAAAGTATCTGTAAGAACTTCGTCCTGTGTTTTTTGTACATTGTTCTTTTCTTCTGTTTCTGCAGAAGAAACTTCTACTGTGCTCTGTGGAGCTGCTTTTGCATTCTTGTTACCAAAAACTAAAGGCAGCAGAAAATAAGAACCCACAATAACCAGAGTTGAAAGAACAATGGCCCATATTGTATTCTTGTCCATTTTTTTCTCCTAAAAGGTAAAGCTAAAAAATGCTTTCGCATTTTTTTTAACGCTTTGCTATTAATCACCGGCGGCACAGCCGCCTTCCTCAGGCACTGGGTCGTACCCGCCTTCGTGAAAAGGATTGCATCTAAGAATTCGTCTGATTGCCAATAACAAGCCTTTGCCCGGCCCGTACTTTTGAATTGCTTCCAATGCATAGGCAGAACAGGTAGGTGTATACCTGCACACCGGCGGAAACAAAGGAGAAATACATTTTTGGTAAGCATGAATTAAAAAACAGAAAAACTTAGTTAAAAAAGATTTTAACCACTTTAACATTATTCTTTTAATAATCCTGCCTTATGGCACAAACTACGAAATTGTTCACATCGCGAGTGGAACGAATCATTTCCCGGGTACACTAAAAACAACATATCATATCCGGTGTTCAGATGTGATTTAATCAAACGATAGACTTCACGGCTGTATCTTTTTGATAAGTTCCTTTCGACCGCGTTACCGTAGCCACGAATCAAAGGAAAACCTACCCGGTTCATGTCCAGATGATTTTCAAGGTAAAACAACTTGGCACCTGGAATACTTATCTTCTTTCCTTCTTTGTACAGCTTTTTAAAATCGGCGGGATTTTTTATACGTTCGTCCCGTCTAAAAAATCCCGTTTTTATCAAGACTGTGTCCTTCCCTATAACTAGTATTTCTTGTGTTCGTCAGAAACAGTAAGCTTTGCGCGGCCCTTTGCTCTTCTTCTTGCAAGTACCTTGCGTCCGCCCTTAGTAGCCATGCGGGCACGGAAACCAAATTTTCTATTGCGTTTTACTTTACTTGGTTGATATGTTCTTTTCATAGAACGCTCCTTTTATATATAAAAAAATAATTTCAAATTTATTCGTTTAAAAATAGTACTCAAATATATCATTATTTTTCGTCTTTGGTCAACATACTTTGCCTTATACTGTCAATTTTTGCCAGAAGCTCCGGCGGCAGCTGTGACTCAGGTTTTTTGTCTTTTTCCGGCGCCTTTTTTTCTTTTTCTGCGCTTTCGTAAAATTTTTCTACCTGCTGTTCTGTTTTTGCCTGCTGGCGGGCATACTCTTCTTTGGCTTTCTGCAGGGCCTGTTCGTAAACATCAACCGGATCTGCTTCCTGATTTTTAAGCCTAAAGGCAAGACTGCGGATTTTCAGATCGGGGCTTTCCATCTCAAGGCCTTTCAAAATGAATTTCTGATAGAACTTTAAATATTGTATCCAGCCAGGATGATCCGACTCTATGATAAGCACGCCCTTATTCAAATCCAGGACTCTGGTGTTTGAAGCAAGCCGTTCCCCCAGAGGAATTCTTTTGTCGCTGTATTCGTCTTTCTCTACAGTTTCCGAAGGCGATTTAATTTTTGAAACTACCCTTCTCCATACCGATGGCAGTGAGCCTTCTTCCGACTGAGAAAAAATCCTGCACTGCTCCATTATTTTACTCATGCCAATTATTTCACTCATGCCATTCACCCTTCTCTATTTTATAAATTTTTGTGGTATCGTGCATATAGCGTTCATAAGGTTCGCCGGGCAGGAAGGTACAGAAAAGCTGCTCATATTCCGGAAGCATGGCCGTAAGCTTGGTTCTCTTGTCCGGGTCCAGCTCCAGTAAAACATCGTCCATTAAAAGAACAGGTTTGAGTCCGGTGGCGCGGGTATAGTAGACAGACTGCGCAACTCTGAGAATTAAAGAAATTAAACGGCATTGTCCCGTAGAGGCTGTCTGTACAAACGGAGTGTTGTCTTTTACAAAAGTAATTTTATCGCGATGAGGGCCGGACATAGTTGTTTCTAAAAGTTTATCAGTGTCCCTTCGTGAAAGCAGATATGAAACTAAATCCTGCGAAGCAGGCGAAAAATTTTTCCAGGAAGGGTCATAGTTAATTGTCACGTCCGAAATGCCTGTTATCTTTTCAAAAAGGTTTCCAAAAATTTCGTTGAACATAAAAATTGCTTTTTTACGTTTTTCCTGAATTACCATTCCGTATTGTGCAAGCTGACTGTCATAAACATCCAGCATTTCGTACTGTTTATTTTTTAAAACAAGATTGCGGCTCTTTAAAACTTTTTTATAATTGCGCATATCATCAATGTAAGACGAATCGTAAAGTGTGAGCGACTGGTCTATAAAAAAGCGGCGGCACTCAGGCTCCCCTGTTGCAAACCTCATGTCATCATGACAAAACAAAATGCAGGGTATCGTATTTATTAGCTCTTTTCTGTCCTGAATTTTTTTCCCGTTTTTTTCTATTCGTTTTTTTCCGTTTTCAAAAATGACAGAAATTTTGTGCGACGCTTCTTCGCTTTTTTTATACAAGGCATTAATGCTAAAATCTTTTTCACCGGTTTTTACAATCTGCGAATCTACATGAGTCCTAAAGCTTACACCATAAGAAGTATAATAAAGTGATTCAAGAATATTGCTTTTGCCCTGGCCGTTTTCTCCCACAAAAAAAATTTCGCGGTTAGACAAGTCTAACGTATCGTTTTTTAAATTGCGGAAATTAAAAAATGTCTGATAAAGAAACGGCATATTTATGAAAGATCCCGAAACAAGTTCGGGATGACATTAACCTTTCAACGGCATTACTACATGCAGGTAATCTGCTGCAGGTTCAGAACGGATAATAACTGCCTTTGTTACAATGCCTTCGTCCTCGCGGTTTTCATCAACATTGAATTCTACAACAACGTTTTCTGTATCAATAACTTTAAGAGGTTCTGTAACATAAACAAAGTTCATTGCAATTGTAATGTTCTGTCCGTCATAGCGGCATGGGATTTCTTCTTCTGCAGCACCACTGTCTGTTTCAGGCGAAATTAGTTTTAAAACTCCAGAGCTAACTCTGAACAGGATTCTGTAAACTTCTTTATCTGCCATGATTGTAATGCGCTTGAGTGCAGATTCCAGATCACTTTTGTTAACCTGAAATTTTGCTGTAAGATTTTCAGGGATAACTTTTTTGTAGTTAGGGAATCTTCCGTCAATCAAAGTAGAAGCAAATTCAAAGTTTGCAAATTTTATAAAGATTGAATTTTCAACTACAGCAATACTTACATTTCCTTCATCAGAAAGATTCTTAAGAACACAAGAAAGAATTTTTGTAGGTATATTTGCAGGAGTAAAATCCGGAACATTTGTTGCAGTTTTAGAGATGCAGGAAAGTCTGTTTCCGTTTGTTGCAACCATTGTAAGGGTGTCGCCTTCTTTTTCAAAGTAAACACCGGTCATAAAGCTGCGGCTCTTAATATCCTTTACATCCTTGAATACTGCAAAAATTGTGTGGCGGATCATCTCCTTAAATTCTTTTGCAGGAAGTTCAAAGAACGGAACATTTTCTGAAGATCCAAGCTCAGGGAACTTATCGCTGGCCTGGCTCTTAAGCTGGAACTTTACACGCTTTGCAATCGGTTTGATTGTTACTGCTATATCTTCTTTTATAAACTCAATATCACCGGAAGGAAGTGAAGAAATAATACTCATAAACTTATCACAGTAAATTGTTGTTCTTCCTTCTTCCTGAATATCAACAGGAATTGTAGTTGTAAACTTTACAGTTGAATCTGTTGCTTTAATAGTAAGCGAATTATTTTCTGCTATAATAAGAATATTTGAAAGAATAGTAACCGGACTTTTATTTGTAATAATTTCCTGTGCTATTGCAATTTCTTTTATCATTGCATCCCGATCAAAAGTAAACTTCATTTTTTCTAATCTCCTGTGATATTTTCTTTTTTATATTATAAACCATTTTTGGTTTTTTATTAATATTAAATTTATAAATTTAATAATAGTAATAATAAGTGATGTGAATTAGGTGTAAAACTTAGCTAAGTCGTTGATTTTCAACAACTTACATAGTTTATAATCTTTATTTTCAAATACACAAATTATCCACTTATCCACATTTTAACTAATAATCAGTAATTTATCCACTTTAAAGTAACAGTTTACCAACTTTTTGCTCTTAATTCTTATATTCTTTGATTTCCCTTATCAATATATTTATTTTTGATTCAAGAGTTGAATCCAGTTTTATGCTGTCTGCAATTTTGTCGTAGGCATGCATTATAGTTGAATGATCTTTTCCGCCAAATTCATTTCCAAGTTCTGAATAAGAAATTTCTGTAAGCTCGCGTGCAATGTAAATGGCAACCTGTCTAGGGAACACATATTTTTTATCACGCTTTTTACCCTTAAGTTCAGAAATAGAAATCTGGTAATTATTTGCAATAACCTTTTGAATTATATCAAGAGAAATATTTTGAACTGAGTTGTTATTTAAAATATCCTTGAGCTGAGTCTTGGCCATTTCCAAAGTTGGTGTCTGCTCAATGATATCTGCATAAGCAAGAATTTGTTTGAGTGCAGATTCAAGCTCGCGGACATTTGTCTCAACGTTACGTGCAATGTAATCAATGATTTCAGAATCCAGAGTTTTTCCTGTAAACTCAAGTTTCTTTTTTAAGATGGCAATTCTTGTTTCATAATTAGGAATTGTAATATCAATACAAACTCCATTTGCAAGACGGCTTACAAGACGGTCGGTCATATTTTTGATTTCTTTTATCGGACGGTCGCAGGTAAAAACCATCTGTGCTTGTTTTTCGTGAAGAGCATTGAAGGTATAAAAAAGTGCTTCCTGAACACCTTCCTTATTATCAAGAAAGTGAATGTCATCAAGTAAAAGAACATCAAGGTTGCGGAATTTATTATGAAACTGATTTACTTTTTTTGAAGAAATTGAAGTTGTAAATTCGTTGGTAAAGCTTTCTGCAGAGCCATAATAAATCTTAAGCTTTTCGCCGCCATGAGTATAAATATAATTTCCAATGGCCTGCATAAGGTGAGTTTTTCCAAGACCTGAGCCACCGTAAATTAAGATAGGACTGTATTTTTTTCCCGGATTCTGTGCAACTGCCAGAGAAGCCTTGTAGGCAAAGTCGCTGTTTTCTCCCGGAATAAAAGTATCAAAGGTAAAGTTTTCCTGAAGCAGCGGATGCTTTTTTGGAGCTTCAGATTTGTCGTCAGATTTTTTTTCTTTTTCGGAAGAAGGATTATCAAGTTTAAAATCATTAAGGATAGAGTCGGTTTTTAAGTCTTTTGAAAAATCCGGTTTAGAGGTTTCTGCTTTGTCTGCCTTGCTTTCTTTATCATTATTTACAACACAAATAATCTTGATTTTCTGGCCTACAGTTTCCAAAAGTTTGTTTTCAACAATTGCAAAATAGCCTCTGCTGGTCATCATGGTTTTCATAAAAGGAGATGCTACGGACACAGTAATAGTGTCTACAGAATCTTCCACATAAGTCATATTAAACCAGATTGTAAATTCGTCTTCGTTGTTTTTTGATTTATATTCTTTCTTGAGCTCTTCCATCGCGAACTCAAAAGCAGCCTTGTAATACTCTTTTTCCATGAGTTTATTATCACCGAGTTATGCAAATTCTTCAAGTGAAATTTGGTCATTTACAAGATTTTTAAATGAGGTTCCGTATTATAAATACAATGTCATTATTAAGGTGGCTCCCAGTCACATAATTATTTTTGAATATTTATAATACGGAACCTTATTTAATCTCTGCGGAGGCATTTTAATACATTGAAACAATTGTTTTTTTCAGTTAAAATTACATATTCAAAATCATTGTAAAGGAAACAAAAATGTCTGCAGATTACGGTGCAAGTAACATACAGGTTTTGAAAGGACTTGAAGCTGTCCGCAAGCGCCCTGGTATGTATATTGGTTCTACAGGTCCAAGAGGACTTCATCACCTTGTTTATGAAACAGTAGATAACTCAATCGATGAGGCAATGGCCGGTTTTTGTGACACAATTACTGTTGCTCTTGAACGTGATGATATTGTACGCGTTGTAGATAATGGACGTGGTATTCCTGTTGACATTCACCCTACAGAAAAAATTTCTGCCCTTGAATTGGTACTCACCCGCCTTCATGCCGGTGGTAAATTTGATAAGGGTTCTTATAAGGTTTCCGGTGGTTTGCATGGTGTTGGTGTTTCCTGTGTAAACGCTTTGTCAGACTGGATGGAAGCAACTGTAAAACGCGACGGACATGTTTACCAGCAGAAATATGAACGTGGTGTTCCAAAAACAAAGGTTGAAATTATTGGAGACATTGGGCCGGAAGAGCACGGAACTACAATCCGCTGGAAGGCCGATAAAACAATTTTTACAGAAACTACAACTTATGATTATGACGTTTTGCGTGACCGTTTGCGCGAGCTTGCATTCTTGAACAGCGGCGTTGTAATTGTTTTCCGCGATGAACGCCTTGAAAATCCAAAGGAAGAAGTCCTTAAGTTTGAAGGCGGTATCAACGAGTTTGTAAAAGAAATTGATGAAGGAAAAGCAGTTGTTCCTGCAGATCCTATTTACATAAAAGAAGAACGCGATGATGTAATTACAGAAATTTCTATGCACTATAATTCAGGCTATTCTGAAAACGTGCGTACCTTCGTAAACGACATCAACACACGCGACGGTGGTACTCATCTTGAAGGCTTCCGTTCTGCAGTTCGTTTTGTTTTGAACAAGTTCTTTGAAGCTAACGAAAAGCTCAAGAAGAATCTGGACAAAGAAGAAAAGCTTACTTACGAAGATTTGAGCAGCGGTCTTACAGCAGTAATTTCCATGAAGGTTCCTGAACCAGAGTTTGAAGGACAGACAAAGGAAAAGCTTGGAAACACAGAAGTCCGCACAATTGTAGATCAGATTGTAAAAGAAAAACTCACAATATATTTTGAACAGAATCCTGCCACACTCGAAGCAATTCTTAAAAAGGCTATCGACGAAGCAAAGGCACGTATTGCAGCCCGCAAGGCAAAGGACAATATGCGCAAAAAGACAATGGGCGACGGTTTTGGTTTGCCTGAAAAATTGTCTGACTGTTCAATGAAAAATCCTGAGCTCTGTGAAGTGTACATAGTCGAGGGAGACTCTGCCGGTGGTTCTGCAAAGAAAGGACGCGATCCAAAAACTCAGGCTATTCTTCCACTTTGGGGAAAGATGCTCAACGTAGAAAAGGTTCGTCCTGAAAAGGTAATGAACAACGATAAGCTTGAGCCTGTAATTGCTAGTCTTGGTGCAGGGTTTGGAAAAGACTTTAACATTGACAAATTACGCTATCATAAAATCATCATCATGGCCGATGCCGATGTCGACGGTTCGCACATCCGTACTCTGCTTTTGACTTTCTTCTTCCGCTACATGCCTCAGATTATTGAGCATGGTTATGTTTATCTTGCCATGCCTCCACTGTTCAAGGTACAGCTTGGAAAGAAAGATCCTGTTTATTGTTACAGTGATGCAGAACGAGATGCCGCGTTGGAAGCACTTGGAGACCAGCGCGATAAGGCAGATGTTCAGCGCTACAAAGGTCTTGGTGAAATGGATGGAAAGCAGCTCTGGGAAACTACAATGGATCCTGCACACCGCAAGATGCGCGTTGTAACTATCCCAGATGCAATGGCTGCAGATAAGATTTTCTCCGTATGTATGGGTGAAGAAGTAGAACCTCGCCGCCGCTTCATCGAAGAAAACTCAAGTTACGCTAACCTGGATATCTAAGGTCAATCCTTAGATAATTCCAAGCGGAATCAGAACAATCAAAAGTAAAGCTACACTCGCCCACTCTATAATCAAAAAGCGTGTTCTTTTTGGAGCAGGCATGTCAGGAACATAATTGCTTGCAAGGAAGAACGGTACATAGGTTGTGATGAAAACAGGGAGAACGCCCCACCATTTGTAAACCCAGATAAAAGAATGATTTGAAGTTCCGGCAAGGAAAGATTCAAACAAAGCAAAAAGCAGAGCCATTTCCAGAGCAACAACAAGCTTACAGCTTATTCCTTTTTTTCCGTTTTTAGCAAAGTAGCGTTTGGTGCGGTCCTGCGGCATCATCTTAAAGGAAATAATTCCGGCCAGAGAAAACATCATCGAAAGCTCCCAGCACACACCAATGAGAAGGATAAAGGTTGTAGACTGATTGCTTACAGACCAGAGCGGATATCCCGAAAAATGACCGATGATTGCGTTTGCAATTTCATAGAGCCAGTGAACACCATAAAGTGCAAGGCCTGCAAAAACTGCTTCATAATTTTTCTTGTGAATTTCTGTCCAGTAAACATAGAACACTACTGCCAGAATAAAAATAAATGTCCAGTTAAAATTTTCAGTGCTTCTGACGTTGATGCTTTGAACCAGCTGCTTGGCCAGCTCCGAACCGTCTCCCCAGAATTTAAACATAACATTTCCTCCTTGGTTTTTTGTTATGATTTTAGGATAACACGAAAGCTAAAATATCACCATAAAAAAATCAATGACAAATTAATTATCACATGAGATAATATAGGGGAAAGACTTATTAATTCTGGAGAACGATTTATGAAAATCAACGGATGTAAGAAAATTATTTTGTGCGGTCTTATGATACTTTTGTTTGCAGGTTTTGCTTTTGCTACAGACGAAGCTTTAGGCCAGATTATCCTGGACGAATATACCGCGCCTGAAAAACTGGGGCAGCCGTTTCTTACAGAAATCCGACCGTTTACTGGCACAGTCCAAGAAGAGGCTGTGCCGGAAGCAGTACAGAATGCAGTTTCAAATTATCGTGATCTTACCATAAAGGCTTACAACATTGACAATATTCACATCTGTGATTTGTATAAAGACGACGGAAAGAAAAAACCTCTTTTAATTTATTTACATGGCGGTGGAGAAAGCCGGTCTGCTTTTTTTACAAATGTTGCAGAAGATGAAAAGAAGAACGGAGGAAAGCCAAGCTTTAATGAATATGCCAAAGCAGGAATCCGAGTAATTACTGTTGATGCTGCCGGACTTGGAGACAGTGAGGCTGGTCCTTATGTTTTAATGCAGTGTGTTGCAGAAACTGTTCGTTATGTAGATCGCATCATTGAGTATTACAACACGGTGGAAGATGCAGATGCTGCAAAGTTTGCTTTACGCGGATGTTCAATGGGTGCCGATACAACTTTTTCATATGTAGCTCATGGTTCGTATAAGCCTGTTGTTATCATTACAGATATTGGTATGACAGATTTTACAAGAATGCCGGCCGGCCCTCTTTATGATTGCTTTTATAACGGAACAATGGGAAATCCTTATATTATACAATCTTTGACAAAGGACCAGATTAAGACCTTTGCCCAAAGATATTCTCCATATCAGTTCCCGGAAAAGTTTAAGGATGTTTATATTTTGTCAGGCTGTGGTTTAGATGATACGCTTCATCCGGCTGTGACAATTAAGGATTTTGAAAAAATCCTTAAAAAGCTTGGATACAAAAACTTTAAGTTTGTTTACGAACCAAACCACGGTCACTGGATTACAAATAATACAATTCAGAATTCTCTTTCGGTTTTGAAAAAGACACTTTTAAAGTAATTCAAAGACCGGAAAAACACATTCAAACTACCACTCGTTAGTTACGGCAACTATAGAAAAGACCCGGAATAAATGTTATAATATTCTATTAAAATAAAAAATTTCGGGAAATAAAAAATGGAAGAAATCAAAACTGCCGAAGGTGGCTCTCTCATAAAGATTCCAATTGAGGATGAAGTAAAACAGGCTTATATTGACTACTCTATGTCTGTAATTGTACAGCGTGCTTTGCCGGATGTTCGTGACGGTCTTAAGCCTGTACACCGCAGAATCATGTATGCAATGGATACCCTTCATCTTGCAAGCGGCGGTAAGACAAAAAAATGTGCTACCATCGTCGGTGAAGTTTTGGGACATTACCATCCGCATGGCGACGCTTCTGTTTATGATGCATTGGTTCGCCTTGGTCAGGATTTTGCCCAGAGATATACAACAGTAACTCCACAGGGAAACTTTGGTACAATTGCCGGTGACCCTCCTGCAGCTTACCGATACACCGAAGCTAAGATGTCAAAGATCACCGAAGAGATGACCAGTGACATAAACAAAAATACTGTAGACATGGTCCGCAACTTTGATGATACCTGCGACGAGCCTGCAGTGCTTCCTTCAAAATTTCCATTCCTGCTTTGTAACGGTACAACAGGTATTGCCGTTGGTATGGCAACAAACATGCCGACACATAACCTTAGAGAAGTAGCTGATGCAATTTGTGCTTACATTGACAATAAAGATATTTCCATCGAAGAATTGATGCACTATATCAAGGGTCCGGACTTCCCTACCGGCGGTATTATTTACGGTACAGCCGGAATTAAAAAAGCTTATACAACAGGTCGTGGTAAAGTTGTTATCCGTTCTAAGTTTACTATTGAAACAGACAAGCACGGCCGTGAATCAATCGTATTTACAGAAGTTCCTTACGGTGTAAACACAACAAATATTATCCGTCGCATTAAGGAGCTTGTACGCGATAAGCAGATTGACGGTGTTACAAATGCCAACGATGAATCTTCTGACCGCTCGGGAATGCGCCTTGTTGTTGACCTTAAAAAGGGTGCTATAACCAAAATTGTTTTGAACCAGCTTTTTGCAAAGACAGAGCTTCAGTCAAACTTTGGTGTTATAAACCTTGCGCTTGTTCCACAGGTTAAGGAAGGTGCTCCTCGTTATGATGAACCTGGAATGCTTACCCTTCCCCCAACCTATCTTAAGCCGGAAGTTCTTACACTCAAACAGCTTATCCAGCACTTTGTAAGTCATCGTGACGAAGTTATTACCCGCCGCACAATTTATGATTTGAAAGTTGCCAAGCACCGCATGCATATTCTGGAAGCTCTTATTACTGCTATTAACAACATTGATGAAGTTATCCAGATTATTAAATCAAGCCAGAATACAGAGGATGCAAAGCTCAAGCTCGAAAAGCGCTTTAATTTTGATGACGAGCAGGCACAGGCAATTGTTGATATGCAGCTCAAGCGCCTCACTCACCTGCTTATTGAAGATCTTCAGAACGAAATTAAAGAGCTCCAGGCATTGATTGATTACTTGGAAGGTTTGTTAGCCGACCATAACAAGATTCTTAATCTTATTAAGGACGAGACAAGAAACCTTGCAGAAAAGTATGGTGATGACCGCCGTACCGAAATTGTTGCAAACGAAGTTGAACAGATTAATGTAGAAGACATGATCAAAGATGAGGACATGGTTGTTATGATTTCCCGCATGGGTTATATCAAGCGTGTTCCTGTTACTAAGTATAAAAAGCAGGGTCGTGGTGGAACCGGAAGCAACGGTACAAACCTCCTTGATGATGACTATGTAAATCAGCTGTTTATCGGTTCTACAAAGGAACACTTGTTATTCATAACTAACTTAGGCCGCGCATACTGGATGAAGATTCACGAGATTCCGGAAAGCGAAAAGGCAGCCCGTGGTGCTCATATCAAAGGTTTGCTCCAGGTTGGTCCGGATGAAGAAATTACAACAGTTGTTTCGCTCAAAGAATTCTCTGATGATTTGTACCTGTTCATGACTACAGCACAGGGTGTTGTAAAGAAGGTACGCTCTACAGAGTTTGTTAATGCCAAGACACGCGGTATTATCGGAATTAAGCTTAATGACGGAGACAAGCTCATAAGTGCAATTGCTACAACAGGTAACAGCGAAGTTATGCTTATCAGCCGTCGTGGTAAGGCTCTGCGCATTACAGAAGATTCTGTTCGTGTTATGGGACGTGCAAGCTGCGGTATCCGAGGAATGAAGCTTTCTGAAGGTGATGAGATTGCTTCTGCAGTAAAGGTTGAATCTGATGCAAATATGATTTTGCTTACAGAGAAGGGTGTTGGAAAACGTATTTCCTTTGATCTTTATTCAGTACATGGTAGAGGAACCGGCGGCCAGAGAATCTTTGGTAACACCGAATCTAAGGGCGAAATTATCGGTGCAATTAATGTTAAAGACAAAGACGAAGTTGTCTGCATGACAAGCCAGGGAAAAACACTGCGCTTTAAGGCAACAGACATTAAGGAGCAGGGCACAGGTGCTTCCGGCGTAAATGTAGTCCGTGTTACCGAACCAGACTTTATCGTTGGACTTGATAAGGTTCAGTTGGACAAAGATGATGAGTAATGCCGCTGACAGCCGGTGATTATAAGAAAGAGTCGTTCCAAAGGAGCGGCTCTTTTTTTATGCCCTCGTCGTCATAGCGAGCGAAGCGTGACAATCCATTAAAAGGTATTTCTAAATCGTGATCCCTGAGTCTGTCATAGGGGATAAAACAAACTAACGATAGGTAGTCAAAATCATACTAACAACCGTTAGTTAGAAAAATTTAAATTTTTTTATTGACAAAAACAAAAATATGAATAATAATAAAACCATAAGAAAAGGGAGAACTATTACAAAATAGTTTAGGGATTCTATCACATCAGGCAAAAGCTGGTCGGACATATACGGCCGGCTTTTTTGTTTTAACACGCTTCAGTCTGGTTGAGTTATGCACATTTTATTCACATTGTGGATAACTTGTGTTTCACGTGAAACAAAGGTGGGAGGGGTCTTGTTGTGTGTGTTTGTCAGATTTTTCGTTTCATGTGAAACATAATATAGTTCCTTGTTTTGGCTACGTTCTTTTTATCTAGTTTTTGTTTCACGTGAAACAGAGAGTTGTGTATTGGATTTATTTCTGGTTATGATCATATCAGTTTCACGTGAAACATTTTTCCACATTATCCACAGAGTTATCCACAATCCTTAAATTTACGACCGTTTGTTAGTTTTAAAGTTAACGACCGTTCGTGAATTTGAAAAAACTCTTTGTGCACCCAAAAGAAGTTGTTCTGAAAGAAAAGTGTGTTGTAATGAATGAAAAACGTCATCCTGAACTTGTTTCAGGATCTTTTGTTTTGATTTGATGTGAAGTTGTAATTGAGTGCGAGAAGTGTGGTTATCAGGTAAAAGTATGTCTGTATGTTGTTGATTTTTATTACTTTTTTTGTCATTCCCAGGCTTGACCCAGGAATCTTTCTTTTGATTTCATGTCTTTTAATATGAGATTGTCGGGTCGAGCCCGACAATGAGTCGCACGCAAGCGTGCTTACCGAGTTTTGCTTTGCAAAACTCGCGTAAAAGCCTAGAAACACCTCATCAAGTCTTCGATAGTTTCTCGGCGGCGGATTTGAACTACTTTTCCGTCTGATTTAACTAATACTTCGGCTGGGCGAGGGCGGGAATTGTAACTGCTGCACATTGAGAAGCCGTATGCACCTGCATCGAGGATACATGCTAAATCTCCGTGCTTTGCCGGTGGTAAAAGTCTGTCTTTGGCAAGAATATCACCGGATTCGCAGATATTTCCTGTTACTGTCTGTTCAAACATATCAGAACCGGCGTGTGGAATAACTTTTCCGTCGCGGATGATTTCTATATCGTGCCAGCTGTCGTACATGCTTGGGCGTACAAGAACGTTCATTCCTACGTCTGTTCCTGCAAAAGTCTTTCCGTTGTTGTGCTTTACTGCGTGTACACGTCCTAAAAGAACGCTTCCTTCTGCAACACAGAAACGGCCTGGTTCTGACTTAAACAGTGGAATTTTATTAGGAATTCCGCTTTTTGTAGGTAATTTTGTATATGTTTCAACAAAATCTGTAAGAATCGGCTCCAGGCGCTTTTTGAAGTCTTCCATTGGGAAATCTTTTTCATCATCAAGCTTGTGATATGGAATACCGTATCCGCCGCCAAAATCAATGAATTCAAGGTTTTCAAACTGATCTGCAATGCGCAAAAGGTTTGTAACTGCATCAAGATATGGCTGTGGGTCCATAAAAAGAGAACCGATGTGCTGATTGATTCCTGCAATTGTTAATTCGTATTTCTGGGCAATTTCAAAGATTTTTGGGATAAATTCTTCTGAAATACCAAACTTTGTCTTTTTTCCGCCTGTTACTACCTTTTCGTGATGTCCGGCACCTACACCAGGATTTATACGAACAGCACACTTTCTGTCTGCAGGTTTTAAATTTAAATCGCAGAATACCTGACCAATAAGTTCAAGCTGTTCAAGGCTGTCCAAGCTGGTAATTACACCATTTTCAATAGCAAACTTGAATTCTTCCGGTGCAACGTTGTTTGGAACAAAGAAAATGCGTTCTTTTGGGAATCCTGCCTTAAAAAGCATCTGGATTTCGCCAACGCTCATTGCATCGCAGTTTAAGCCTTCTTCCAGTGCAATTTTGAGCAAATGGATGTTTGTATTAGCCTTTACAGAGTAATTTGCGGTATACGGATACTTTGTAATTACCTGTGATACTGCATGCATACGGTTACGAAGAATATCTTCGTTGTATACATAAAGTGGTGTTCCGTAGTTCATTACGATTTCTTCGGGGTTGTTACCCTTGAAAAAGTCGACTGTGTTAATAAAAGATTCCATTTAGGTTCTCCTTAAAAGTACGTCATGCTGAACTTGTTTCAGCATCTCTCTTATTAAGAGATCCCGAAACAAGTTCGGGATGACGCGGGTTACAGCATATGTGCTCTGATTTCATCTCCGCTGAGAGGGCTCAGATAAGCTGGGGCAATATCAAATACTGTCTTGCAGCCGGTTGCGCCCTCTTTGTTCAAACGATAGATTGCGCGGGCATAGGCGATAAGTACGCTTGAAGTAAAGGCTGGGTTTGAATCGAGCTTGAGGCTGTATTCGATGATATTGTTGTATTCGTCGTTCCAACCTGTCTTGCCTGAACGGAAAACAAAGCCTCCGTGTGGGATTTCTGCATGATCGCGTTTGAGTTCTTCTTCTGTGATGAAATGAACTGTTGTATCGTAATCTGCAAAATAATTTGGCATTTCCTTGATTTCTTTTTCAATTCTTGCCTTATCTGCTCCTTCTTCTGCAACTACAAAGCATTCGCGTGTGTGCTTCTGGCGGGTTGTGAGTTCCGGGTTTTTTCCGGCACGAACTGCTTCCAAAGCTGCAGGAACAGGGATTGTATACTGCTTTCCATCCTTTACACCTTCTATACGGCGGATTGCATCTGAATGGCCCTGGCTTACACCTTTTCCCCAGAATGTATAATCTGCACCACCTGGAAGAAGGCAGTTTCCGTAAAGACGCATTAAAGAGAAGAGTCCCGGGTCCCAACCGCAGGAAATGAGTGCTGTATGGCCGTTGTCCTTGGCAGATTTGTCTACATTTGCAAAATGCTGTGGGATTTTGGCGTGTGTATCAAAGCTGTCTACAACGTTGAAATATTTTGCATATTCTGGTGTCTGTTCCGGCAGATCTGTGGCACTTCCTCCACAAAGAATCAAAACGTCGATTTCATCTTTGTGAGCAAGAATGTCCTTTACATTGTAAACAGGAACTCCTGCTGTAAGGACCTTTACTGTAGACGGATCACGTCTTGTAAATACTGCTGTAAGCTGGGCATCCGGGTTGTGCTTGATTGCACATTCAATTCCCTTGCCTAAGTTTCCGTAACCTAAAATGGCGATTTTCATATATACTCCTGAGTAAGGCCGCTGGCGGCCGGTGATATATAGCAAAGCGTTAAGAAAATTGCGAAAGCAATTTTTAGCTTTACCTTATAAACTAACGAGCGTTAGTTTAATTTTACTTATTTTTTTGGCCCTTCGAGAGCCTCAGGGACCACGCTTATATTTTTATTTACAGTTTACTGTTCGTTCGAAAGCAGAACGATTTTGTTTTTTAATGCTTCCTTCATGACTGTTACCAGGTTTTTCTGGCCTGAATACAGACAGTTGTCATCGTCGCTGCCGGTAAGCTCGCCGGTCATTACGAAAGACGAATCAATTATTACACGCAGCTGGCCTGGTTCAGGATCTGTGTGGTAAACAACGGCTCCGTCAAGGTTGTAGCTGCTGTCTGTCATAAGGACAACTTTTCTTCCCTGATTGATGAGCTCGGTCAACTCTTCTTCGTAAGCATCTACAATGCGGGCAGAAGCAGAAATGTAAACTCTGATTCTGGTTTCTTTAATCATCTGTAAAAGCTTATTCTGAATGTTTCGCGCACCAATGATTGTTATATAGCCGTCGGTTTCTGCCTGCTTTTCTGGGGCGTGCTCATGAATGTAGGCAGCTTTTTCCTGAAGCTCAGTCAGAACATTTTTTGTAAATGTGTCTGCGTTTACCGGAAGATATTTTGTAGAATCGCCTTCAATAAGATATGAGGCACCTTTGTCTACAAGATTGGAAAGAGCTGCATAGGCATTTGAGCGTGAAATACCTGTTTCTTTAGAAACTTCATAACCTGTCATGTCGCCATGAGAAAGAAGTGTCGTATAAATTACAGCTTCCTGCCTGGTTAGTCCAAAAGAAAGCAGATTATCGATAAACTGAAGATTTTGCACGAAAGCCTCCTTTGTTGCTGAATTTTGTGTCGTAGTAGTACTGTTTGTGACTACTTACAAGGGTTAATATACAGAATTTGTTTTTATTTGTCAAATTTAATTTTTTGAAAAATGAATTTGTCAATTTTTAAATTCGTTATATAATGGCTTATCTAGAAATTCCGAGAGAGAACTGTAATAAATATTGAGGCCTTATAATGAAAACGGAAAAAAGCAATACGCATCTAAGAGACAGAAAACTTGCCCTGGAAATGGGAACTATCATCTTCAGCCTGTTATTCATTTTTATGGGAATGATGATTGTAATTCCTTCTCTTATTATTCAAACGCGAACAAAGCAATCCTATTACGAAATGGCCCAGGAAATTGTAAAGAGCCGTTCTGATGAGCTTACCAAATGGATTGGTATTTATGAAAACGATTTGAAGATGTTTACTGAACGTGATGAAGCCCGCGACGGTGATATTCAAACTTATGTTAACTGGCTGTGCAATCATACAGAATTGATCAACAAGGATTATGACGATTTGTTCTTTTGCGACAGGGCAGCCATTCCTTACAGAACTGATGGAAGTGTTGGTGAAGAAGGTGAGTATCGCAGCAAGGATTATCATCATGCCATTATTTTTGAAGACCAGAATGATTATATTGCAAGGATCGAAGTTTCTGATAAAACCGGTAAATATGTAATTCCTGTTGTGCGTGCAGTTAAGGATAAAAATGGTCATATCTTTGGTTATGTGACAGGCCTTCTTGATATGGATCAGATTGCCAAAGAGGTTTCTTCTTACAAGGTTGGAACCGAAGGTTATTTCTTTTTGACTGACCGCTCAAATACAATTATTGCTCACAACAATCCGGATATGATTTCGCAGGATATTAGTGTTTATCATGACATTGCTATTACCGCCAAGCTTGCAAAAGAAAACGGTGATGATTCTCTTTATGTTGAAAGCGATGTTGATGGTGTTGAATGCGTTACCTTTGTTGCGCCTATCCGTTCGTTGAATTGTACTATTGGTTATACTGTTCCTTTGTCTGAGGTTTTTGTTGCAACCAAACGTATTCAGTTTGTAATTACTTTTATGGGAGTGTTCATTACTCTTGTAATTTCGCTTGTAATTTTAATTGCACTCAGAAGTGTTATTGGTCGTGTAAAAAAAGTCGGCGGGCTTATTGATGAACTTAGCACTGGCGAGGCAGATCTTACTGTTCAGCTGCAGGTAAACAAAAATGATGAAATAGGAAAACTGGTAAATTCCGTAAATAAATTCCTTTCGAAATTCCATTCGATTATGAGTAACATCAAGGCTTCGGAAGAAAATCTTACAGAGGCAGGCGATGTTCTTGTAAACGAAATAGAAACTACAACTTCTACAATTGTTCAGATGGCGGATAATATCGGGCTTGTTCATAATCAGGTTCAGAATCAGTCGCAGAGTATTAACAGCTCGGCCACTGCAATGACTCAGATTTCGCACAATATTGAATCGCTTGATGGAATGATTCAGGGACAGGCTTCTTCGGTAGAAGAGGCATCGGCTTCGGTTGAAGAAATGATTGGCAATATTAATTCCGTTGATAAATCGGTTATTAAGATGGTTGAAGAATTCAGCGTTCTTGAACTTGATACTAAAAACGGAATTGAAAAGAACAGTTCGGTAAATGAACTTATCCAGAAAATTTCTGAACAGTCTGTTGCTATGATGGATGCCAACGAAACAATTCAAAGTATTGCTGAGCAGACAAACCTTCTTGCCATGAATGCGGCAATCGAAGCGGCACATGCTGGTGAGGCCGGAAAGGGATTCTCGGTAGTTGCTGATGAAATCCGTAAGCTTGCAGAAACTTCGGCAGAGCAGTCGAACAAAATTGGTGAAGAGCTTATGAATATTCAGCACGGTATTGAGAGTGTTGTTATTGCTTCTTCTGAATCGGAGCAATCGTTCCAGGCTGTTTCTGAAAGAATTAATCTGACTGCAGATCTGGTAGCACAGATTCGCAGAGCCATGGAAGAACAGCAGGCTGGTTCTCAGCAGATTCTTGAAGCCTTGCGTGCAATGAATGACAGTACCTTAGAGGTACAGGGCGCAGGTACAGAAATGTCCAAGGGTGGCGAAGGCATTATCCGGGACGTTTCAAATATTCAGGAAAGCATGAACAATATTGAAAAAGCAGTTAGTGAAATTAATGATGGAACTAACTATGTAAATGAAAGT
Source organism: Treponema sp. (assembly GCA_017550685.1). GTDB lineage: Bacteria > Spirochaetota > Spirochaetia > Treponematales > Treponemataceae > Treponema_D. Next base: position 37,542 of record JAFZOJ010000034.1, read on the forward strand.
ACAAAACAATTAAGAAACATTTCGACACAACTGAATGAAGCAATCAAACGTATTAAGGGTGATGTTGATTTGTTCAAGGTGTAATATGCGTCATGCTGAACTTGTTTCAGCATCTATATATTATAGAGATCCCGAAACAAGTTCGGGATGACAGGATTTTTTATGTCTTTATCTTCTCCTTCAAAAATCTCAGATCCAGAATTCAGATTTGATTCATTTGGGAACGGAAAAATTTTCTCCGGGAAAAAGGCGGGGCGACTTCCTGCAATGGGATGGAACAGCTGGAATGCTTTTGGCAGCGGAAATACTGAAGCTTTGACGCGCGCTATGGCTGACTGTATCGTGGCGCTTGGGCTTGATAAGCTTGGCTACAAATATGTTGTACTGGATGACGGCTGTTATAAAAGTGAGCGTGTTGACGGCAAGCTTAGCAAAGAACCGGTGAAATTTCCGGGCGGATTTAAGGCGTTGTCTGATTATGTTCATTCCAAGGGTTTGAAGTTTGGAATGTATAATGATATTGGAACTAATCTTTGCGCCGGGGCGGCTGTAGGAACCTGCGGTCACGAGGATGTTGATGCGGCCTCTTATATTGATTGGGGCGTTGATTTTCTTAAGATTGATAACTGTTATTATTTGTGGGATAACGCTACTTTTTCTAATCCTGAAAATGCAAGATTTGTTTTTGCGCCAAAAATTAAAAGCTTGATTGTTGACGGCAAAAAGCTTAGTGCTGCTATGGACGGTAAGCTTACCGGTGTGAGTGTGCAGGTTGATGACAGCAAAGAATATGTTTATGGTATAGGTACGTTAGACGGAACTAACACGGGAATTTCTCCGGTTGGGGTACGTAGCGGGGAACTTGTTTTTGAAGTTGAAGCTGAATCCGAAAAGTCTGTTGATTTGCAGGTAGAATATGCGAGCGGTCGTGAAGTGGGAATTGGTGAGTGGCTGCAGGTTGCTGTTGGAGACGGGGATGCGGCTGAATATTTTTATGATGATTTATTGCCTGCGACCAAAGACAAGGAAACGTTTGTTTTGAGTGCGGCAATTGGTATTCGTCTGCGGGCTGGCAAAAATAAAATAAGAATTATGAATCACAGGCGGCAGGAAAATACGCTGGATTCTTATGCGGCTATGTTAGTGGGACTTAACAAAGCCAAGCCCGGACATGAGGTTGTATTGTCCATGTGTGAATGGGGAAAAACTCATCCGCAGAACTGGGCTTATAAGGTTGGAGATTCCTGGCGCATTTTGAATGATATAACCTTCCGTGTCGGCAGTGACGGTAACCCGGGCTTTGGCGCCTGGAAGGATCCTGGTACACCAAGTGTAACTTCGCAGTATAATAAGGCTGTGGTTATGGATGAGTTTGCCGGTTTGGATAAAGGCTGGAACGATCCTGACATGCTCATGATAGGAATGGATGGATTGTCTCTTGTTCAGAATAAAACTCATTTTACAATGTGGTGCATGATGAACTCGCCGCTTATGCTCGGGCTTGATTTGCGTCGTGTAAGTGTTGGAGATGAGCTTTATAAAATTATTGCAAACCGCGACTTGATTGCATTGAATCAGGATGCGCTTGGCGTGCAGTCTAAAAGAATATACACAACTGCAGATTGCAGAGGTGAATCTCCGGACAAAGCTTACATCGAAAATATTGAACGTGTTGATGTTCTTGCAAAACCTTTGAGTGACGGAAGTATTGCAGTAAGCTTTATAAATGTCAGCGAGAAAGACTGGACTAAATCAGTGAGTGTAAGTATTGAGCAGATTGAAAAGGCATTCGGCAAAAAGTTAGTGAGCGCTAACAAGTTTACAGTAAAGGATTTGTGGAGCGGAGAGACCTGGGAAAATGACAGCGGCGTGTTTGAAGTGACCGGGCTTGCGGCCTGTGATTGTGTTGTGTTGAGAGTTTCTCCTAAATAAGAGATTGTCGGGTCAAGCCCGACAATGACATGTGGGGTCCCTGAGGCTCTCGAAGGGGCGAAGGGCGTATGAACATCACTATAAAAGAGTTTGTAAATTTATTGTCTCAAAAAGATTTGGCCTATGGACATTTACGCGGGTGGCTGGAAGATCAAGACGAAAGGTTTTGTGATAATGCTCTGAACAGACAGACTGTTGCGCGTATAGTTCATCAGTTTATGAAAATCGAACTTGGTGTGCCCGACCTGCCAGATATAACCCCGGCAAATGTGCTTGCAGATTTATATACCTGCCACACCTGTGTAAATCATATAGCGCAGGTATATTTGCGCGGAATTATGGATGCACAGTTTGTTGAACGAGATGGAATTGAATATAAGGTATTTAATCATTACGAAGAAATTACTTCAGAAGAAAGTAAACAGATTTTAAAAAATATAAAGGGGTGTATAACAACACCCCCTTTCTGGGCCTAAACCAGCGCGTGTTTTTGCCATCTCTTGCTTTTCCAGCGGATGAGCATGGCAATTCCACGTGTGGTTTCATCAGTTCCAATTCCAAGCCAGAAGCCTACAAGACCAAGGCCAAGCTTTATTCCAAGAATGTAGCTGCCCAAAACCATTATTCCCCACATCGAAAAAATTCCGTAAAGAACAGGGAACTTAACATCACCGGAACCCTTGAGCGCACCAACATAAATCAAGTTGAGGGAGCGGCCAAATTCTATGTAAGTAGAGTAAACGAGCAGGGTACCTACCAGTGCATGAACCTCGTCTATCTTTGTAAAGATTCCGATTATCGGGTGCTTTATCAGGTTCACAATTAAAATCATTATCATGGAAGTGGCGGTTGCCACAAGCTGATATATGAAAATCTTTTTGTAGGCAACATCACTCTGACGCGCGCCGACATAGTAGCCGGTTTTTATCTGCGAAGCCTGTCCGATTGCCATGGCCATGATGAAAACAAATCGCACGATAGTCATGGTATAAACCTGGGCCGACATTGCGTTGGTTCCAAGTGTAGAAATCATTGCCATAATAACAATCTGGCTGATGTTGTAGGAAAGGCTTTCTCCAGCTGTAGGAACACCAACAGAAAGGATGAGACGGTAAACCTGTTTTGGAACCTTGAAAAGACCCTTGAGCTCAAAAGCAACATCACTCTTGCGGCGGATAATAATTGCAAGGAGTACGGAAGAAACCAGCATAGCCATACCGCTGGCGCAGGCAACACCGGGAACACCAAGGATTGGAAGACCGAACCAGCCGTAAAGCGAAAGGGCGTTTCCTAAAACATTTACAACGTTTCCGATAATAGAAACAATCATTGCTTCGCTTGTGTAGCCGTAGCTGCGGAGAATGGCACCCTGCAAAGAACTGAAGGCATTGAAGAAGCAGAAGATTCCGCCAAAGATTATAAAATATTTAAGGGCATAGCCGCGGACTGCATCTTCGAGCTGATAGCAGCTAAGCAGAGGTTTAAAGCCAAAGAAAACAAGCAGCATGAGGAATACAGAAAGAAGTGTAATCATCAAGGTACTTGCCTGCGCAATTTCGTTTAATTCTTTTTTTGATTTTTGAGCGCCGATATACTGAGCCAGGACAATTGAACAGCCTGTGCTTATAACTGCAAAAAGCAGGTTCAGGAAAAAGACGTATTGAGCTACAAGACCTACGGCTGCAACTGCATCATTGCTGTAAGAGCTGAGCATCATTGTGTCGACGGACGAAACAAGGATACGGAAAAACTGCTCCATTGCAATCGGGAATGTAAGCTTGAGCATTGGCAAAGCGCCGCGATTTTTGTTCATAAAAACTCCGTCATTGTGTGAGGCTAAGCCTCGTGGCAATTCATATTTAACAATGACATTTTACCAAAAAAGGGTCCTGTGTAAATTGCCTAATTCTATAAAAAATTTGTAAAAAAGTGATTTGTGGTGTAAAATTGGTTAAACGATTAACTTCGTGGCCTCTGAGACTGTCGAAGGGCCCTTTAGGAGAATAAAATGTCAATGAAAGAAATGCCAAAGATTACTGCTGTACCTGGCGGAAAAATCTGGATTCATACTTTTGAAAAATTTAAAGCAACAGTTTTTGTACCTCATAATGATTTAATGGATGATGTCCTGAATTACGGTTTTATTGCTCCGTATCTGCTTGTTTTTGCCGAGCGTGATTATTCTGCAGATTTTGGCGGTGCGGTTGAGTTTGCCAGGACTAATGGATTTGAAGCAATTGCAAAAAAATATGGCAGCAGTGTTGTGTTCATTTATCCTACTGCTGATGGCGGCTGGAAAAATGCGGCACCTGATTTGTTTTCGGAAATAATTTCTAATTCCAAGATTCACGAGTTTTATGAAGATGGAATTGTAAAGGCTTATAATCGTTTTACAAAGCAGCTGGACGGTCACTATATTCGTGGTGCAATTTTCCGTACCTGTCTTTACGGCTTTGGTGAGTCGGCAGATTATATTGCGGCAAACTGTCTGAACCATTTTGAAGGGGATGGACTTTGGGGACGTGCTGATTGTGCTCCGGTTGTCTGCACTTTGACAGGCTTGAGCCAGGGGGCACAGATTAAGGTTGACGCTGATGATATTGCCGTGGTTTCTTATGGAAACAGTAAAGCTGCAAATGATCTGCTTAAATCAAAGTGTCAGTGGTTCCTTGAAAAGACCGAGCCTGATTTTGTTAACGACATGGACGGATTTGTAAAACAGTTCCGCCGCATGCTTGGCCAGATGGAAGTGGATCCGGATCTGGAAAAGGACGGCCTGCAGATTGACCCTGCTGTGATAACGGTAAAAACTTCTCCGGATAATCTTGGAAAAGACAAGGGGACTACAGAGCACAAGATCGGATATTTTGCTTTTTACAACAAGTCAATTTTTGAAGAGGGAAAGGGACCTGTTCCTCTGGTGCTTGCATTCCATGGCGGCGGAGATTCAAGCTTTTATATTGCCTATATTTCTGACTGGGCAGGCGTTGCACATCGTCACGACTTTCTGCTTGTTGCGGTAGAAAATCATCTGAACAGTACTGCCACCGAAATGGTAGAGCTTGTGGAACATCTTAAGAAAACCTATAACATTGACCCGACACGTATTTATGCAAGCGGCTTTTCTATGGGCGGAATAAAAACCTGGGATATAATTCAGGAATATCCAAAGCTTGTTGCGGCTGCGGCTCCAATGGACGCAACGGTTGATATCGGCGAGAACGTTTATTTTACAAAGATTGATAAGCCTGTAAACACAACCGAAAGTGTTCCGATTTTCTATGCAGCCGGAGAACAGACTCCACTGGCAGAGCTTCCTTATCAGGAACAAAAATGCGTAAACCGAATGGCCTATGCTTTAAAACTGAACGGCGCTTTAAAAGAGTACAACGTAAAGCTTGAAGACAAAGCCGGCTGGCAGAATAAACTCTGGGGAATTGACGGAGATTATACAAGCAGTGTTGTTGACCCTGTCCGTAAAGGCAAGCTGACAATGAATTTCTTTACAAGAGCAGACGGAAAGTGCTACAACGTTTTTGCCGGCATAGATAATCAGGGCCATGAATGCCGCCCTCACACCTGTGAATACGCCTGGAGATTTTTAAGCAGCTTTAGCCGTGATGCAGACGGTGTGATCCATGGCGGAGATTTTGAAGACATTAAAAAGATTTTGATGTAAGATAAATTCATGCCGCGAAATTCCGGACATGCAGATCTTCCTCTTCATACGGGTACAGTACCACGCTGGCTTGCTGACAGAATGATGGTGCTTGGTACGCTCATCACAGAATCATTGGTAGAAAATTTCGGGCCGGAGGAAGTGCTGGTTCGGCTTAGCGATCCATTATGGTTTCAGTCGTTTGGTGCGGTTATGGGAATGGACTGGCACAGCTCAGGAATTACAACCAGCGTTATGTATGCACTCAAGCGCGGTCTCAATCCAAGGGCAAAGGAGCTTGGCATTTATGTCTGCGGCGGTCGTGGAAAATATTCACGCATGACTCCGGATGAACTGCTCCAGATTGCAGAAAAAGAAGGCCTTAACGGAGACGAGCTTGTGCGCGACAGTAAGCTTGTTGCCAAGGTGGATAACAATGCCGTTCAGGACGGTTTTCAGCTTTATCAACATAATTTTATTTTAACCCGCAGCGGTCAGTGGGCAGTCGTCCAGCAGGGAATGAATGGGGCTGAAAAAAAGGCACGCCGCTATCACTGGTGTTCGTCGGATCTGCGATCGTTTGTGGAAGAGCCTCATACCGCCGTTGTTGGAGATAACCGCGGAAAGATTTTGAACCTTACCGACAAACAGGCCGACAGCGCCCGCAGCAGCATTCTGGAAATGAGCCACGAAAGCCCCGAGCGCATGCTTAAAGAAATTACACAGATTGGTAAGCCTGCCAGCCAGATGATTTTAATGCAGGGTGGACAGGCTTCTCTTTTCCCGGAGCTGGAAGCACCGCCACGTTCAATCGAAATGCCTGCACATCACGAGGTGCTTGAACAGGATGTAGACCTTAAACGTTTGGGCGGCGTGTTAGCCACAGCTTACGAAAGCCAGCCCAAGGATTTTGAAAGCCTGCTTTTAACACCGGGTCTTGGTCCACGCACGCTGCAATCTCTTGCACTTGTGAGCGAGGTTATTTACGGTACCCCAAGCCGCTTTACAGATCCTGCAAGATTCAGCTTTGCACATGGCGGCAAGGACGGACATCCGTTCCCGGTTCCTCTTAAGATTTATGACGAGTCAATCCGCGTGCTTCGTGACAGCATAGAAAAATCAAAGCTTGGCTACAAGGATAAATCTGACTGTATCCGCCGCCTGCATCAGACAGCACTGAACATTGAGCAGAACTGTGCGCCTCAGGTAGATTTTGATGCAGCCATAAAGTTTGAACGCGAACACAGCAAAGAGTGGGATGGAAAAACCGTATGACAGAATTTCCAATAACCCCCTTTCTCGATGATATCTGCGATGCCCTTAAAAACTCTCCGACACGTTATCTGGTTTTGACTGCAGAAACTGCGGCGGGAAAATCGACGGTTCTGCCGCTGGCGCTTTTGAAGAAATTTTCCGGAAAAATGATTATGACGGAGCCGCGAAGAATTGCGGTTCTTGGAGTTGCAAATCGTGTTCAAGAATTGTGGCAGAATGAATGCAGCGGCAATCCGGATGAAGTTGGATATAAGATTCACCTTGAAAATAAAATTACAAATCAAACCCGGCTGGAGGTTGTGACCGAAGCTATCCTTGTAAGGCAGCTGCAGAGTGACCCGGCCCTGGAAGCTTATAATGTTGTTGTCCTGGATGAGTTTCACGAAAGGTCTGTAAACACAGATCTGGCTCTGGCTTTTTTGAAGGAAGCAATGCAGCTGCGGGATGATTTGTTTGTTATTATCATGTCCGCAACAATTGATACGGACAGGCTGCAAAAATATCTGGGCGGCGACACTCCTGTAATGAAGATTCCGGGAAGACAGTTTCCGGTAAAGGTGGTGTATGAGGCAGGGAAGAGTGTTACTAGTGTGATAGAAAAAGAACTAAAAATGATATGCAATCAAAAAAGGCCCTTCGAGAGTCTCAGGGACCCCAAGGCCTCTGCGGTCCTTCGACAAGCTCAGGAACCACGGGTTGAAGGGCCCTCTAATATCCTTGTTTTTCTTCCGGGTATTTCTGATATCCGAAAGGCGCAGGATGAACTTCTGGCAACCGGTCTCTTTGATGATAACTCCGCCAACGAGCTTTGTTTTCTTCATTCAAGCATAACGCTGCAGGAACAAAAAAGAATTATCACACCACCACGCCAAGGCGAAAAACAAAAACGACGGGTTATTCTTTCTTCTGCAATTGCCGAAACTTCGCTGACTGTGCCCGGTGTTACAACCGTTATAGATTGCGGACTTGCCAGAGTAAACAGCATGGATTTGAATACCGGCATGGAAAAGCTTACCACACAAACCGAAAGTGAATTTTCTGCCGAACAGCGTAAGGGTCGAGCAGGCCGTCTTTGCAAAGGAAAGTGTATCCGCCTGTGGAACGAGCATGACCCTCGGGTAAAGAATTTTCCTCCCGAAATTTTGCGCGCAGATCTTGTTTCGCTTGTGCTTGAATGCAGTGAACGCGGTGTGTTTAATGTTGATGGAATTGACTGGCTGGATAGTCCTACCAGGGCCTCCTGGGAAGAAAGCAAAAGCCTGTTGCTGGAGCTTGGAATGATTAATGCTGACGGCAGGATTAGTCCAAAAGGAAAAGCTGCATTAACCCTTGGCGTTCATCCTCGTCTTGCAGGAATTGCACTTGCGGGTTATCAGAATAAAAAGCTTACAGCTCAGGCACGCGATATATTGATTAAGTTCAGTACCTATGAAAATGCCTCTGTAGAGCTCAAAAACCGCTTTATTACGGACCTTGAAAGGCGTCTTGGTCAAATTACTCAATTAAACGAAGAACCCCCTGAATTTTTAATCCTATGCGGCTATCCTGACCGTCTTGCAAAACGAACCAGCGAAAGCGGTAAAGATCCTTCAGAATATCAGTTTGCGGGAGGCAGACAGGCCAGAATGTACAAGGCTGGGCCAAAATGGATTGTTGCTCCTGATGTACTTTCCGGGCAGAAGGAAGCGGTGATTTTTGATTTTGTTGAACTTCCTGAACAGGCGATTACAGAATATCTTGAAAGCCACAGTCAGCTCAGGCAAATCTGCACCTTTAAAAACGGCAAGGTTCAAAAGCTTGAACAAAAATGCTTTGGAAAGCTTGTACTTTCTTCCAGAAAACTTGCGGCCTCGGACGAAGATTACGCTCAGGCCTGGCTTACAGAAATTGAGGAAAAAGGAATTGAGTGTCTTCCTTCCGATGCAAAAATAGAAAGCCTTTTGATCCGTACGGAATTTGTAGAACAGCAGAATGGCACTGACAGCAACTCAAGCTTAAACGAACGCCTTTGCACCACAGCCTCCGAATGGCTCATTCCTTTTATGGCAGGAAAAACTCAGCTTACAGCCGCTACAGTATATGACGCCCTTTACTGGTACTTAATTGGTGCAGAAACAGACCGTCTTGCTCCGGAATTCATAACTCTTGAAAACGGAAGGCGCGTCAAAGTAAAATACGAAAAGCAGGCAGAAATCCGTCCGGTAATTGAAATAATTATCCAGAGAATTTTCGGCTGCTATACAACTCCACAAATCTGCGGAAAAAAGGTTTTGCTCAGGCTGCTTTCTCCGGCAAGCAGACCGCTTCAGGTTACCGAAGATCTGGAGCATTTCTGGACCGGCGCCTGGGTAGAAATTTGCAAAGAAATGAAAGGGCGGTATCCAAAGCATAACTGGGACTACAGGAGCATAGAATAGATGCTGAAACAAGTTCAGCATGACACAAGATATGATTGCATTATTTATAATTCTTGGAATACTTAGTATTTCTTATGACATAACCCTCATCCTCTTAAACCCCGGCACGTTCTGGGACAACGTTTTTTCTTTTACGCACATCTGGCTGGCGCTGGGGGCCTACCTAATTTTTGTGGCAATCTACCGGATAAAAACAAAGCATTCCTTCTGGAGCGTCTGGAAGCGCTGGGTTAAACTAACAGTCGTTAGTCTAGGCACAATAGCAGCCGTCATATCAATAATAAATCTTACACTCATATTAACTCCTGCCGTGGTAGGCACAGACGAAAAAGCAGAGCATGTAATATTACTTGGCGGAGGAATAAGCAAGGACGGAAAACTTCCAAAATCCGTAATGACTCGTGTAGAAAAAGCCGCAGAATATTTAAACAAAAATCCGGAATCAATCTGTGTTGTAACGGGAGGTACACTGGACTGGCTCCCATGTCCCGAGGCCCCCGAGCTTAAACGACAACTCGTGCTTGCAGGTGTAAATCCTGAGCGCATACTTGTAGAGGATCAGGCCAAGGATACAATTCAGAATTTTCAGTTGAGCTGTAAGATACTGGCAGAGTACAAACAAACAAGCGTAAAAGAAATATTGGAAACGCCGACCGCTGTAGTAACAAGCCGTTTTCATTTACGTCGCAGCGAACGACTTGCCCGCAGAATGGGCTTTACAAATATAAAAGGAATACCGGCAGCCTGCCCACCGGTATACGTGCTTCACAATTATGTGCGCGAGATTTGTGCTTATGTAAAATTGAATCTGAGAATTTTGTTGACAGGAAAGCCTACTTCCCTAATTCTATTGAACGATTGCAAGCAGCGGTAATTGCTTCGATTACTGCATTGCGGAAGCCGTTCTTTTCAAGGGCAGCAACACCTTCGATTGTTGTACCTGCCGGAGAACAAACCATGTCCTTAAGTTCAGCAGGAGTTTTTCCGCTTTGCATAACCATTCCGGCAGAACCATATACAGTCTGAGCTGCATAAGTATAAGCCTGGCTGCGTGGCATTCCACAGCGGACTGCAGCATCTGCCATAGCTTCGATAAACATAAATACAAAGGCAGGACCCGAACCGCTTACAGCTGTAACACAATCCATAAGCTTTTCAAGAACAACTTCTACGCGTCCTGCACAGCTTAAAATTTCAATAGCAGTTTTAGCTTCGTCTTCTTTGATATTTGAACCATAAGTAATGGCTGTCATGCCCTGATTAATCTGAGCGCAGACATTAGGCATCATGCGGATAAAGCGTGCCTTTGGAGCCCATGCCTGGAGCTTTTCAAGCTTTACTCCTGCAGCCATAGAAATTACAACAGATTTGTCCGAAATCTTTGTGCCAATCTCTGCAAAAACGTCTCCAAGAAACTGAGGTTTTACAGCAAGGAAAATATAATCGCAGTCAAGCACATCAGCGTTAGTTTCAACAAACACAGCGCCGGTCTCTGCCGCAAAAGCCTTTCCCATAGCAGTATTTTTATCAGTAACCTTAATCCGGCTTACATCATATTTTTTGCAAACAGCGCGCATAATTGCACCGCCCATTGCACCAGTTCCAATACATCCGATTTTCATATATATTCCTCCTGTTTTTATTCTGCAGTAAATAATGTTCCTTTTGAATTTTCATCCAGCAGGCTTTCAAGGGCTTTTTCTTTTTTGCCGTTTGCAAGTAAAAGCTGGATTCCGTATGCAGTAACTTTCTCGGCAGCCTGAATTTTTGTTTCAACTCCGCCTGTTCCAAAAGAACTTGTTCCGCCAATTTTAATCTGATCACGCAATTCTTTGATAGAAGTGACAGTCTCAATAAACTTGGCGTCCTTATTTGTTTTTGGATTATCTGTAAAGATTCCGTCCTCGTCGCCAAACAAAATGAGCATATCTGCTGACCAGAGTATTGCGGTAAGGGCGCTCAGGTTATCGTTATCACCAATTTTAATTTCATCAAAGCTTACGCTGTCGTTTTCGTTGATGATTGGTACAACGCCTTCGTCTACAAGAGTGAACAAGGTGTTGCGGATATTGAGCGAGCGGTGTTCGTTTTCAAAGTCATCTTTAGTCAAAAGCAGCTGGCCTATGTGAAGCTCCTGCTTCTGGAAAGCCTTGCGCCACTGATGCATAAGCTCTACCTGACCAATTGCACACAATGCCTGGCGGTAGTGAACGTCCTTTTTGCGGGCCCATTCCTTGGTTGTAGATACACCTGCAACCTGTGCTCCGGAAGAAACCAGAATAAGCTGCTTGCCCTGTTTAATGAGCTCGGCGCACTGCTGGGCAAACTCCAGCATAAATTCAATGTTTATAGTTCCGTCCGGCTTGGCAAGTGTGTTAGAACCAATTTTTATAACTATCTTACGTGCGTCCTTTAAAGCTTCATTTATGTTTCCCATTTTATAACTCCTTTGTGGGGCCCTTCGAGTGCCTCAGGGACCCCGGGCGTTAGCTATCTGATCTGTCCTTCGCCGTCAATAAGGTATTTTGTTGTTGTAAGCACTTTAATTCCCATAGGGCCGCGGGCGTGCAGCTTCTGGGTGCTTATGCCAAGTTCTGCTCCAAAGCCAAACTCACCGCCGTCTGTAAAGCGGGTGCTGGCATTTACGTAAACGCAGCTTGCATCAATCATTGACTGGAAAAGCCTTGTATTTGCGCGGCTTTCAGAGATTATGCTTTCGCTGTGCTTTGTATTGTGTGTATTTATGTAATTGATTGCTTCTTCGATTGAATCTACAACCTTTATACAGCATTCGTAGTCAAGATATTCGTTGCCAAAGTCTTCTTCAGTAGCAGGAAACAGGATGGTTTGGGGCCCTTCGAGAGCCTCAGGGACCCCATCATTAGTGGTTCCGTTTGATACTACGCACTTTTCCAGTATCCCGAATGATTTTTCGTCGGCATGGAGCTTTACGCGGCCGGCAAATTTGTCTGCAAGCATCGGTAAAAACTGCTGGGCAACCTTAGAATGCACAACAATACACTCAATTGCATTGCAAACGCTTGGTCGCTGGATTTTCGCATTCTCAGCAATACGGCAGGCCATTTCCAGATTTGCAAATTCATCAACAAAAAGGTGACAAACTCCGCTTCCGGTTTCAATTACAGGAACACGTGCGTTCTGTACAACAGTCTGAATAAGCTTTTTTCCGCCGCGTGGCAGACATACATCTATCATTCCAACTGCATTCAAAATCTGATCTACATCACTGTGGTCGTGCTCGCGAACTTCCACAAGTTCAATAGCCTCTGGAACACCGCCTTCTACACCGGCAAGCGCTTCACGAATCACACGAACAATTTCTACATTAGATTTGTAAGAAGATGAAGAACCGCGCAGCAAAATTGAATTACCGCTTTTGTATGCCAGGCTGAACGCATCAACAGTAACATTCGGCCGGTTTTCATAAATAATTGCAACAACACCAAGAGGCACGCGAACCTGTCTAATGTTCAAACCGTTAGGAGTTTTCCAGCCGCCAAGCTCTTCGCCAACAGGATCGGTCTGACCAATTACCAGGCGCAGGCTTGCAACAATACCGTCAATACGTTTGTCATCAAGCAAAAGGCGGTCAATTATAGACTCACTCATACCGCCTGCACGGGCAGCATCAATATCAAGTTTGTTTGCGGCAATAATAGAACCGCGGTTTTTATCAAGGGCAACGGCCACAGCTTCCAGAGCAGCATTTTTCTGACTTGCATTTTGCAAAGCAAGCTTCTGGCTGGCGGCACGCAGGGAATCGGTTGTATTTTTAATGTTCATAAAGGTCCTCTTGTGTCATCCTCGGGCTTGACCCGGGGATCATGTAATAGATTGTCGGGTCAAGCCCGACAATGACATATAAAAAAAAGACCGGAACATAAATGCTCCGGTCTGCTTAAATCAAAATATTAGTAATTTGCAAGGAAATACATTCCAAGCAGCATGGCTAACCGGCATTTTTCTTCTGACCATTCTGTTTTGGGGGGGAGATTTGAAATATACCACCAGAAAATACCAAATTCCGGGTCAATACGCAGAGTATATTCTGCAAAATCCGGTGTATCAGGTTTTTGACCAAACATAAGGAATACTGCCTGATTAATAAGCTGTAAGAAAAGAGTATAGTTGTCAGACCATTTTTCGTTGCTCAGATAAACATTAAGCTGATACAAAAGCTGATCCTTAAGAGCAATGTCCGATTTTTCTACCCAGGTTTTCTGAATCAAAAGTGTAAGATTGTTTTTAAAGCTGGAAACCAGTTTTTCAACGGAAGCAGCCTTTATTTTGGAAAAACCTTTGTCTGATCCAAAAGCAGCTGCAATTAAATCAGCCGAAGACTCATAACCCTTATCTTTTTCCAGAAAAGTAGAAAGAGCATCAATAGTTTTTGAGTCTAAGAATTCTGTTATTTCACCTGCTTGTTTAGTCATACTTAAATATTAAAGATTTATTATGACTTGGTCAATGTCTGAATCAGCCACCTTAATTATCCAAAAAAGTTTGTCCACTTGTGCTGGGCTTCTTTTTCCGGATAGCCGAATTTTTCCTTACCAAGGGCAAAGGATTTAATCATAAAGCTCATGTTGCGGGCAAGAATGCGCAGAGTCTGCATGCCTTCTTCATCACGCACTGCTTCTCCCGGCGCTCCACCATGAATATTATTCCAGTACTGGCTAGGCGCAATCGGCATTCCGCTAATTGTAAAAAACTTGTTCAAAACATCATAGGCGGCAGTAGTTCCGGCACGGCGGGCACAGACAAAGCCTGCACCAACCTTAAATGATTTATCAAAATGGCTTGAATAAAAAAGTCTCTGCAAAAAGGCCTGAACGGTTGCATTTGGGGCAGCATAATAAACAGGAGAACCTACAACAAGACCGTCTGCGGCCTCAAATTTAGCGGCAAATTCATTAACTTCATCATCAAAAACGCAGGAACCCTTCTTGCTGCACTGATTACAGCCGATACAGCCGCGTATATCCTTATTTCCAATATTATAAATCTCGGTTTCTATGCCTTCCTGAGCAAAAACCTTTTCCATTTCGTGCAGTCCTGCAAGCGTATTGCTGTTTGGACGCGGACTTCCGTTTACTAAAAGTACCTTCATTCTGGCCTCCTGTATGATAATTCAAGATTATAAGTGCGCCGACTTGATAAATCAATGTAAAAATCTAGCCGAAAAGTGAACAAATTGCTAAAATCAAGCAATGATGGAATTAACAAGCAAACAGCGAAAAGAACTTGAAAAAATTGCTCATGATTTACAGCCCGTTGTAATTGTTGGTGGGGCTGGTGTTACCGACGGCGTTATGGATATGGTAGATAAATCGCTTGCGGCTCATGAACTTATCAAGGTAAAATTCAACGAATACAAGGATGAAAAACAGGAGCTTACACAGCAGATCTGCCAGACAACTGATGCAACTCTTGTACGAATTATTGGAAATATAGCAATCTTATTCCGCGAAAAAGAAGACAAAAAAGAATAATGCTACGATAAGTAGCGGAAAAAACCCCTTTTGTAATCTGTAATTTCTGTTAAAATAGAATCATGTGCCGTAATATTTGAGTAATCCCAAGGGGTTGCAGGGCGCCGCACCCGGGAAAAAATTCAAAGCGAGGTAAAACATGAACTTTGCAGAAAAACTAAAAACTCTACGAAAAGAAAAAAACATTTCTCAGGAAATGCTTGCAGAAAAGATTCATGTAAGCAGGCAGGCAATAACAAAATGGGAAAGCGGTAATGGCATTCCTGATATTGAAAACCTGATTGCTATTTCGGCACTGTTTAATGAATCGCTTGACGCTCTGTTAAGCGAAGAAAAAAGCCTTATTTCTAAGCACGAATTTCTTTATGAAAGTCGTACGGAATATGATCTGGACAATCCCAAGACAATTGATTTGAAGATTGGAATTGCGCATGAGCTTATCATCGAAAAAACAAAGGATGAAAAGATTCAGGTAATTGCAGCTTCCAACAAACTCAGTTATCTTGCCCAGCAGGTTAAGGTCAAAATTGTAGAAGACAAACGCCAGATGGATGTTGTAGTAAAGCATTCTGCAGATTTGTCTGACATTGCGGCCGAAGAAAACCTTTTTATTCTTGTACGCATTCCGGAAAAATTCGTGGCAGAAATGGAAGTTACTTCTGAGCTGGAAAACCTTAAAATCCGCGACATTACCTTTGATTCAATTGAATTTGACGGCAAGGCAAAAAACGCATTCATCACAAATGCCACAGGCCACATCGAACTCAATACCAATTCAAACATCAATGTCGAAGTAAACGGTGTAAAGGGTAAGCTGGACTTGAACCACTTCCATGCAATTTCCAAGGTGAGCTTTGCCGCCGGACAGCATTATTATCTCAAAAATGCAGGCAGGTTTACGCGATTTGTAGATTCCAATTCCAGAATTATTGGTGGAAAACGCGAAACCCAGGATCCGGCAGAGCCAGTTGATTTGATTGTAGAACTCAACGGCTGGAAGGCAGAGACACAGGTTATTCAGAAATAAGGAGAAAATTCACATGTATACATATAAACCAAAACGCTTTTATATAACGGTATTTGCAACTACCTGGTTCTTCTGGATTTTTGCAATTCTTTTTAATGATGGTCTTACCAATACTCTTGGTATGGTGCTTGGCGGCTTGTGTCCTGCAACAGTAGCAATTATTACGGTTTTTACATCCAAAAGCGATGCCCTCAAAAAGGATTTTAAGCGCAAAATCTTTAATTTCTGGAAGTTGAAACCGCTTTATATTCTTGCGGCCGTGCTTTTATTCAGCGTAATTGCTGTTTGTTCCATCCTGCTTTCTACGGTTTTTGGAGAATCTCTGGATCAATTTTCGTTTACAAAGGATTTTTCTTTTACCGGAGTAGGTGTTTTGTCGGCTTTTGCAACAATTTTCCTGGCTGCAGTGCTTGAAGAGGTTGGCTGGCGCGGTTATGGAGAAGATTCCATTGCCCAGTACCATTCCTGGTTCAAAGAATCCATTATTTTTGGATTTGTATGGGCCTTGTGGCATCTTCCGCTTTTCTGGATTCCGGGAACCTATCACTTTGAAATAAGACAGATGAACGTTTTGTATATGTTCAACTTTTTGATTTCTGTAGTGCCAATGGGCTTTATTACAACCTGGGTTTATGTTAAAAACGGCCGAAGTATGCTTGCAAGCATTATTTTCCACCTGTTCATAAACTTTATGCAGGAAAAAATAGCCATGACCCAGAATACAAAATGTGTTGAAACAATAGTTGTTGTGATTATGGCCACAATCATAGTTCTTACAAACCGCGACATGTTCTTTGAAAAACGTCATATCGGGCACATTCTTGAATAGATTTATACAATAACGAGATAACTGGATTTAATGACATTTTCCCGTTGTCTCGTTATAATTGCCAGTATGATAATCGATTTTCACGCACATATATATCCTGAAAAAATTGCAGAAAAAGCTACGGCTGCAGTTGGAACCTTTTATGGTGACGCACCTATGGCCTGGCATGGACGCGCTCAGGAATTAGTTCAAAGCGGCGACAGAATTGGTGTTGTAAAATATATAGTTCATTCTGTTGCCACCAAACCCGAACAGGTTGAATCCATCAATAATTTTATACTTACTGCCTGCGAAAAGTTTCCGCAGTTTGTCGGTTTTGCCACAATGCATCCTGATTACGATAATTTTGATGCAGAACTGGAAAGAGTACATGCTGCAGGGCTCAGGGGTGTAAAGCTTCATCCGGATTTTCAGCGTTTTGAATGTGATATGGACAAAATGGACGCTGTTTACAATAAGTGTGCCGCGCTTAATATGCCGGTTCTTTTTCATGCGGGTGATGAACGCTATGATTTTTCCGGTCCAAAACGTATTCTGCATGTTCTGCAAAAGCATCCGGACCTTATAGTAATTGCTGCTCATTTTGGCGGTTATACAGAATGGGATAACGCCATGGAATATCTTGTGGGCCAGAACGTATATTTTGATACTTCGAGCACCTTGTGGAAGTGTCCGCTGGAAAAAGCAAACAAGATGCTTAAAGCACACGGAATCGACAAGTTCCTTTTTGGTTCTGATTTTCCAATGTGGGATCACCAGGACGAGCTTGGACGGTTTAATAAGCTTGATTTGACACCCGAAGAACGACAGAAGATTTTGTATGATAATGCAGCGGAGTTGTTAAAGAAAATAGGAGCATAAGGGGCCCGTCGAGCCCTTCGACAAGCTCAGGGACCGCAGGGACCACGAGGGTTATATATGCAAAACCAGAACGCAGACGTTCAGTATAACAAGATGGTAAATACTCCGGTATGGAAGCTCATTACTAAGCTTGCAATTCCTACAATTACTTCCATGCTGGTTACTTCGCTGTACAATATGGCGGACACCTTCTTT
Source organism: Treponema sp. (assembly GCA_017550685.1). Classification (GTDB taxonomy): domain Bacteria; phylum Spirochaetota; class Spirochaetia; order Treponematales; family Treponemataceae; genus Treponema_D. The sequence goes on from JAFZOJ010000034.1 coordinate 55,249, forward strand.
GTTTCGCAGCTGGGAACCGATGCAAGTGCGGCTGTCGGCATAGTTTTTCCTATAATGTCCATCATTCAGGCGTTTGGATTTACGCTTGGAATGGGTTCCGGAAGCCTTGTTTCTATCCGTTTGGGGCAAAAACGCAATGAAGAAGCCTCTATAATCAGTTCTACGGCCTTTTTTGCAGCTCTGGCAGTCGGAATTCTTATTACATGTTTTGGAAACCTCTTTGCAGGCGGAGTTTTGAGCTTTGTAGGGGCCGGAGACACCGTTTTACCTTATGCCAAAGATTATGCGCGCTTTATTTTCTGGGGTGCGCCTTTTATGTGTGCATCCTTTGTTCTTAATAACGACCTGCGTGCCGAAGGAAAAGCGTTTTTGAGTATGATTGCGCTTACAACCGGCGGCATTCTAAACCTTATATTAGATCCTTTCTTTATTTTTGCAGAGCTTCCTGTTTTCGGGCTCCACCTGCGCGGATTTGGGCTTGGCATTCGGGGAGCTGCACTTTGTACGCTTATAACACAGTTTACAAGCTTCTGGCTTTTGTTCCAGTTTTATCTAAGGCGCAAGGCTATCTGCCATATCAGCATAAAAAATGTGGCCAAGTCTCCGAAAGTACTTGTAAAGGTTGCGGCTACAGGACTTCCTTCTCTGGCACGACAGGGTCTGGCAAGCATTGCATCCATTATGCTTAATAAAACGGCAGCCGGCTTTGGAGTTTCTGCAGTTGCGGCAATGGCAATTGTATTAAAAATAGTGATGTTTATTGCCAGCATGATGATTGGAATTGGTCAGGGCTTTAGTCCGGTAAGCGGTTACAATTATGGTGCTAAACGATATGACAGGGTTCGCAAGGCCTATGCATTTCTTGTTGTAAGCGGGGCTTGTGTGATGGCGGTGTTTGCAGTTGTTGCAGTGATTTTTGCACCGCAGATTATAAGGGCGTTCCGTGATGATCCTGAGGTTATTGCGGTTGGCACTGTTGCCTTAAGATGGCAGGCTGCTTTCCTTCCTCTGCACGCGCTCATTGTCGGAACCAATATGCTTATGCAGTCTACACGCCATATTAAGCAGGCCACCTTCCTTTCCATGAACCGACAGGGTGTTTATTTTATTCCTGCTATTTTGATTTTGCCGCGACTGTTCGGACTGTTTGGTGTAGAAATAAGCCAGGCAGTTGCAGATTTATTGAGTACATTTACAGCTATTCCATATTTAATCTGGTTCTTTAAGAAGTTACCAAAAAACGAGGAGACTATATGATTTATTACGTAGACGCAGCCGCAAAGGCAGAAGGAAACGGTACAAAGGAAAATCCGTTTAAGAAAATTGGACAGGCTGCGGCTATAGCTGTTGCCGGTGACGAAGTTATTGTTGCTCCGGGAGTTTACCGTGAATGGGTAGATCCTGTAAATGGCGGAACAGAAGATAAGCGCATTGTTTATAAATCTGAAAAGCCGCTTGGTGCACATATTACCGGTGCAGAACCTTTGACAGGCTGGACACAATATGGCGGTGCAGGCAGCAAGGTTTATACAGCACGTGTTTCAAATAAGATTTTTGGGGACTATAACCCATATAAAGAGCTTGTAAGCGGCGACTGGTTTATTGCTTTTATGACTGCGCACACCGGTGATGTGTTTTTGAACGGCAAATCTATGTACGAAGTGCAGTCAATTGATGAAGTTGAGAAGGGAGAGGTTAGTGTTCCTTCTTGGGACCACGAGTTTTCTGTGTATAAATGGCACGCTCAGCAGGACGAAAAGACTGATGAAACCGTTTTTTATGCAAATTTTCAGGGATTAGACCCAAATAAACAGGATATTGAAATTACTGCACGCCAGGCCTGCTTTTATCCAAAACAGGAAGGACGCGGATATATCACTTTGAGCGGATTTAAGGTATCTAAGGCAGCTACACAGTGGGCGCCTCCAACTGCTTACCAGGAAGGTATGATCGGCCCTCACTGGTCAAAGGGCTGGATTATCGAAGACTGCGAGGTTTTTGAAGCTAAGTGTTCGGGTATCTCGCTTGGTAAATATTTGCAGCCGGAAAATGACAACAAGTGGCTCAAGTGGAAATACAAGGATGGAGCTCAGACAGAACGCGATTGTATCTGCCAGGCACAGAGAGAAGGCTGGACAAAGGCGCGCATTGGTTCGCACATAATCCGCCGCTGTAATATTCATGACTGCGGACAGACCGGAATTGTAGGTCATCTGGGCGGAGTTTTCTCGCTGGTTGAAGACTGCCATATTCATCACATAAACAACAAGCAGAATCTTGCCGGCTGCGAAATCGGTGGAATTAAAATGCATGCGGCAATTGACTGTATCTACCGCCGCAATGTAATCCACGATTGTACCCGCGGAATGTGGCTCGACTGGCAGGCACAGGGAACCCGTGTTACACAGAATCTTTTTTACAACAATGTAGTTCCAAAGGAATATAACCAGAATGATGAGAGTATGGTTGGCTGTGCAGAAGACTTGTTTGTTGAAGTTTCGCATGGACCAACGTTAGTTGACAATAACATCTTTTTGTCGGACAGGGCACTCAAGCTTGCAACCCAGGGCGTTGCTCTTGTTCACAATATTATTTATGGCGGAATTGTTGCAATCGGTAAGGGAACAAACAACGGTGCTCCGACAAAACCGTCTCCTCGCTATACACCGTACCACGTTCCGCACCAGACAGAGATTGCAGGCTTTATGACAATCCTGCACGGAGACACACGCGTTTATAATAACATCTTTGTTCAGGAGCCTGTTCGTCCTGCGCTCAAAAAAGGCATGGATAACAATATCGCAAACAACAACGACTGGGATGACGGAAACATTATGGCCGGTACTTTTGTGTATGAACAGTACCCGACCTTTGACGAGTGGAATGCCCAGTTTGAAGGCTACTGCGGACAGGGTGCGCAGACAACAGATAAGTATTATGACAAGCTTCCGGTTTGGGTTGGCGGTAACGTTTACTTGAATGGCGCCAAGCCTATGTCCAAGGAAAAGGAACCTGATGCTGTTGTGATTGAAGGCGAAAAGGTTGAGTTTGCAGTTGAAGAAGAGGGCGGTGAGTTTAAGCTTAAGACTAATTTGTATAAGGTGATGAGCGCTGCTGTCGGCGGTATGCCAACCTGCAAGCTCATGCACACCGACGACATGAAGATGGCCTTTGAACCTGAACAGAAGTTTGAAAACCCGGATGGTACGCCGATTACGTTTGATACAGATTATTCTGGCAAAAAACGTGTTGAAAAAGTGATTCCGGGACCGTTTGTTGATGGTGAAAGATAGATTGTCGGGTCAAGCCCGACAATGACACACCTTTGTCATTCCCGTGCTTGACACGGGAATCTCTTATTAGAAGGAATATTATATGCCAATAAAACCATTGTATTACCCGCAAATCAAGCAAACCAACTTCTGTAATCTGCAGGAATTTGCGCCAGCACAGATTACAATTCAAGATGACTTTTTGAACGACATCACCCAAAAGGATGTTAATTTTCTCAATACCTTTAACCCGGATAAATTGCTTTATAACTTCAGGGTAACGGCAGGGCTGCCAAACACTAAGGCGACTGGTTCGTACAGCGGTTGGGAAAATACAAGAATCGGCGGGCATACAATAGGTCATTATCTTGCGGCTGCGGCACAGGCTATAGCACGCGGTTATGGTGAATGTAAAGGTGCAGACGGTCAGATTTTACAGCAGCGTTTTGATTACATCATAGACGGCCTTGCTGAATGTCAGAATGCAACCGGCACAGGTTTTATCTTTGGTGCTACGATGGAAGATCCTTCAAAGCCTGAGCGACAGTTTGACAGGCTGGAAGAAGGTAACCCTGCAGACACCTGGGTTCCGTGGTATACAGTTCATAAAATTATGAACGGGTTAGTTGAAGCTAACAAATCTGCCGGCAGTAAAAAAGCTCTGGAAGTTGGTGTTAAGTTTTGTGAATGGATTTACAAACGCACTGCACGATGGGATCAGGAAATGCAGGCCCGTGTACTTGCAACCGAATACGGCGGAATGAATGACTGCCTTTATGAGCTTTATAAGTGTGCAAAAGCCGGCAGTTATGATGAACAAACCTGCGGACATATTCTTGAAGCAGCACATAAGTTTGATGAAATTCCGTTGTTTGAAAAGGTTAGGGCTGCCGGACCAAATGCAAATGTTTTGAATAACAGACATGCAAATACGACTATTCCAAAGTTTGTCGGCGCGATGAACAGGTATATGACGTTGAATGATGAAGCCTATTTGGAATACGCCAAAGCCTTCTGGAAAATCGTTGTAAATAATCACACCTACATAACCGGTGGAAACAGTGAATGCGAGCATTTTGGTGCGGACAATATTCTGGATCAGGAGCGAAGCAACACCAACTGCGAAACCTGTAACACCCACAATATGCTCAAACTTACCCGCATGCTTTTTATGGTGACCGGTGAACGTCAGTATGCAGACTATTACGAAAACACTTTTTTAAATGCAATTCTGGCTTCGGTGAACAAAGAAACAGGAATGACACTTTACTTTCAGCCAATGGCAACGGGCTGCTTTAAAACCTACTGCAATCCGGATGTAGACGAAAATTACTTCTGGTGCTGTACAGGAACCGGACTCGAAAACTTTACCAAGCTTGGAGACAGCATTTATTTCCACAATGACAAAACTCTGGTAGTAAATCAGTTTGTAAGTTCAAAAATCAGCTGGAAGGAAAAAGGGCTAGTTCTTGAGCAAAAAACCGACCTCCCGACCACAGATTTTACAGAATTCACTATCAAAGAATGCCAGAATAACTCAGATTTCACGCTTGCAATACGTAGTCCTGACTGGAACTACGCAAAACCAGAATTTTTTATCAACGAAAAACCGGCTGCAGAAACAGTTTTTGACGATTCAGGCTACATTTTGATCAAACAAAACTGGACACAAGGCGATAAAATCAAAATAAAAAACAACATGAATATTCAGGTTTTCCCGTTGCCGGACAATAACGGTCGAGCCATAGCATTCAAATACGGACCTGTAGTACTTGCTGCAGAGCTTGGACGCGATGACAAAATGACTCTGCGCCAGGTCGGTGTACAATGTGATGTAAGCGGTAATAAGCTTGTAGCAGGCGATGTATATGAGCTTACAGGCAACTACGGAGGCACAAGCAATCTGCCGCTTCTTCCAGGCGAAACAGTGCTTGTAAACACACCTTCAGTTCAAGACTTTCTGGAAAACATCAACACTCATTTTGAACGAAAACCGGACACACTTACTTTCACCCTGCACGACACCGGCTGGGGCCAGGACGGCAAAACGCCAAAAGATTTTGTCTTCTCTCCATACTACCTTATCAATAATCAGCGCTACGGAATATACTGGATTTTCGCCGATGAAAAATCACGCGCAATGCAAACTGACACCGCCGCCACAACATCAAAAATTTTCATAGACGGAATAGGAATAGGTTACGGAGCGCAGACAGAAGGCAACGCAACCACCTGGCCGTTCATGCAGGAAAAAGGATCCGGTTCAGTAGGCGACCCGCACGAGCTTACACGCTATGCAAAAGCAGGCGGCTCCTTCAGCTATATGTTCAAGTTAAAACCGGGCAAAAAAAATTATCTTGTCTGCACCTTCCTCAAAGAAGACAACGGCAAGACAATCTGCATCACAAGCGGCTTAAGAAAAATTGCAGCCGTCACTTTGAACTACACCGGCACTCAGGAAAAATATACTTTGGATTTTGAGCTTCCGCGCAGCATTACAAAAAAAGACGAAGTGCGCCTAAGCTTTAAGGGAATAAAAAACACCGCATCCGCAAGGCTTGCATCGCCTGTGAATACGGTGTTTGTGGACGACACTATTTAAGGCTGTCGTTGATTGCCTTTGTTTTCTTTCGGTAGTAGAGCGTAAAGCAAACCCACATGATTACGTAAACTACTATGAAAACTGCAAACCAGATGAGTGTGCTTCCAATTGTGTGAGGGAACCATCCGCACAAAAAGCCTGCAAAGAACATCACCACAGAAGTAATCAGAAAGTGAACAAAGGTCTGGGCTACAATGCTCCAGCTGTCAATTTCAAAAATTACTGTGGTACCGGCAAAGGTCATTCCGATTATTGCAGTAATAAAATACTGGATAATAACAGCGGCAATTCTTGTGCTTGTATGCTGTACCAGATAGGTAGATACCGCATAAAAATTTCCGTCACCAACAATAAGCGATTCCAGAATCAGAATTGTCTGACCAATGAATACACCGTATACAAAACCCATAAGGGCGCGTTTTATTAATTTATTAATCATAATAATCTCCTGTTTATTTACGATGTGTCATGTTGAGCACATCATTTTTAATTTTGTTCATATATCTTCGCGAAACCATTGCATCCTTTCCGTTTGTAAAGTTGACCCTTACTACTCCTGTCAGGGACATATCAAGATTTGTTACCTTCGAAAAGTTTGCAATATCAGTGTTTGAAATCCTTATAAATTCTGTCCAGCCGCAGCTTTGTGCAAGCGATTCAAATTCATAAAGACGCATCTTCAAAAGCAGGGTTTCCTTTTCGGTTTCCAGATAGACCTTTTTGTCCAGACTGTAAATCCTGAAAATGTCAGCCTGCTTAACCTGAATGCAATAATCTCCGTCCCAGCCGCTTAGCATTGTTGAGCGACCGGTTTCATCCATACGACTGATTTTTTCGGCAACAGCTTTAATGCCGTCGGTTTCAACCTGTGTATGAATTACACAAAATGGTTTATCGCATTGTTCAATTTTGATCTGTGTTATCACTGGGCAGCTCCTTTAGAAAGTCCTGAATCCTATTGTAAGCACAGGAGAGGATTTTGAATAGTCTTCAAGCCCCTCTTTGCTGCCGCCAATAAGGAATCTGTTTTTACCACCGAATTCCACAACAAAGGCTGAATGGCTGCAATATTGAAACTCAAAACCGCCGCCAAAGCCCAGGTTCAGTCCAAACGGAGCACTCAAGAACGGGTGGTTCTGGTATCTGTAAAGACCAAAGGAAAGGGAGGTATATCCATAAGTTCTTACGATAAAACCGGAGCAGTTGGTTCTTCCGCCGAGTATGAGCTTGTCTCCTATTTCTAATCCTCCGAAGTCAAGCACATTATCCTGGCTAAGCTTGCCGCCTAATCCCTGGAAAAAGATACAGTCACGGAACACAAAGACTTTTTCTTGGGGCCTTAAGTTGAAACCAAATTCACCAAAGCCACCGGAAAAATCCTGCCCGCACGACCAGAATCCTCCAGATATGGTTTTATACTTAAATTCTGCAGAGTTCATTTCTTCTGCAAATCCAACACAGCAGATAACTGCGACCATGCTTAAAACAATAATTAATCTTTTCATGGTTTGGAGTATAATCCACCTTGTTTTGTTTGTGATAATTTGAGCGATAAGTGGCATTTTATTGAGATAAGTGGTCAAATTTGGTCGAAAAATCCACTTTTTTATGATAAAATTTAATCGAGGTACCAGATGGAACAGGAAAAAAAAGAGATTGGAGAGATTCGTGTAGGTTATCCGGACTGCTGTTTTTCGGTGGGAAATAACTGGTTTCGCTATAGGGCAGGAGCAATTATTGTAGAAGATAATTCGTTTCTTGCAATAACTTCTACAACATCAGATTTCTATTATACAGTTGGCGGCGGAATCCATATGAATGAAAAAGCCGAAGAATGTATTGTGCGCGAAGTTCGTGAAGAAACTGGTGTGGATTATGAAGTTGATCATCTTGCTGTTATTTGTGAAAACTTTTTTATTGGAAATGATGCTGGGGTTGAAAATTTAAATTGTCACGTAATTGAATTTTACTATCTGATGAAACCACGCGGTAAGAAAGATGCAAAATGCGAAAGCTACGGCTGGAACAACGCTAAGGAAGAAATTAAATGGATTCCTCTGGATGAAATGTCAGACTTCAACATCAAGCCGGAATTTTTGAAAACACGTATAAAAGAAATTGTTGAAGGCAAAGGGATAATTCATATCGTAAACGATGAGAGATAAAATGAAAAAAATTGTTATTACCATAATGCTGCTGATGTTCTCTGTAGTTTTTGCAAAGGAGAACAACGCAAATAAAAAGTATAAGCTTTCCAAGGCAGAACTGACCTATATCTGGGAAACCTTGAGTGATAATTATGCTGGTTTTGATGAAATGGAAGAGCAGGGGCTTACAGAAAAAAAGTTCTTTAAAACAAAAACTTATTCCGACCTTATAAAAATATTTGATCAGTATATCTGCGACTGCCATTTTTACTTCAGGTATAAAGACCTGGATTACCGTCAGCCGTTTGCTCATGATGAAGGAACTACCGAAAGTACAGACCCTGCCGGACAAACCTATTTTGAAAAAGAAACTTCAAACGCATATTATGTTCGTTTCAACAGTTGTGTGTCTGACGAATACAAAAATAATCTTCCGCAGGTTTATGAAAATGCGCTGGAAAAAGATTTTTTAATTCTTGATGCCCGAAGTAATTACGGCGGAAGCGATGGTCCTCAAATGCAATTGATAGGTGGCCTTGATGCCTGGAAATATTCGGGAACAATAGTGTGTCTTCAAGACAACTGGTCCTTTAGTGGCGGTGAACTTTGGAGAATTTTTGCCTGGCAGGATGAGCATCCGTGGAAAAGCCTTCTTGTAGGGACACATTCAGGAGGCTGTCAGGTATATGGCAACTGCGAAACTTATAAAAATGAAGATTTGAAAATCCTTCTTTATTTTGGAGTAAATGCCTTCTGGAGAGATTTGCCATCGAACTATCTTGGAGAAGGCAAAGGCTTCGAACCACAAGTTTGGGCAACCACCCAGACCATGAAAGAAGTTCTGGAAGGTCTGGGCATAGATACAGAAGGAATCGAATTTAGATAAAAACAGGAAAGGCTGCAAAAATGCAACCCTTCCGTTATTTATTAATCAAATGTGAACTTATCAAACTCTGCAATTACACCACTGTTGTCAGAAAGGAATTCAAAATAAATTGCACGCTTACCAATTACGCTGCTTGAAAGTTCGGTTGTGGCTGTTTTGTCGCCCTTCTTCATATTAAACGATGCAATTATTTTTCCCTTGTAGTCATCTACGCGGACATTTACAGTCAAATCCTGCAGAGCTGTGATGTCGGCAGTAACTGTGGCAGGAGTATTGTTTCCAAACTGAAGATAGCGGAAGCCGACAGTCAGTTTGCTTGTAATGTCCACGATTGGAGAAGAAGCGGTATCAACCTTTTCATAAACAGGTTTTATGTAAGCGCCACCGGCACCACCGTTGTAGCCGCCCTTTGCTCCACCGTAAATGTGAACTGCGTATCCTGCAGAAATAATCTTGCGTGCATCAAGACCGTTTATCTGAGCACCCTGGCTTGTCATTTCAACAGGTTCAGAGGCAACAGGTTCGCCATCCTTGTAAGTGATTTTACCAACAAAGATGCGGCCGTTTTTGTCCATTGCAACATCGACAGGTTCAATCATTGCCTGGCGCGAATATTCATCAATACCAATCTGACGGTGATAGAAGATATACCACTGATCATTTACCTGCATAAGGCTTCCGTGGTTGTTGCCCCAGCGGTAAGACATCTGATTTTTACCGTCAGGTCCAGGGAGAATTTCTCCACCGTTAAAGCTTATGTCGCCACCCATTTTGTAATCGCCGAGTGGTGTGTCGCAGTATTTGAAAGAAAGGAAACCGTTACAGTCTTCGTAAACTCCGTACTGAGGGCGGTGAGTGTAGTAGCGTTTAGAATAAATGAAAACATATTTACCAAAAAGCTTGCGAGGAGAAGAAGCTTCAAAGAAAGCATCGTTTTCGTCGTCCATGCCGTCGTCCGGAGACCACGGTGTAATACTGTGCTTGATTACGTTTTCGCGCAAAGTTTCCTTTTTGATTGTGCACATATCATCGTTGAGCTCGGCACAATACTGCTTACAAAAGCCCCAGAACGCATAAACGCGACCGTCATCATCAACTAAAATACCCGGGTCAAATGCAAGCTCTGTAAGCTTTGGATTTGTAAATGGGCCTGCAGGATTCTTACTTGTTGCAAGCATGATTCGCGAACCCTTTGCTTCGGCTGCGTACATATAGAAGGTGTCGCCCTTCTGCACAACATCAGGCGCATAAAGAATAGAACCGTCTGTAGAAGTATAGCAAACGCCGTGGCAGGTCCAGTTAGTCAAATCATCAACAGGCGCGCTCCATACAACCTGATCAGGTCCGCAGTATTCAGTTTTAAGTGTATCGTGTGAACCGTAAAGATAAACACGCTTTTCGCCATTGTATTCAAAAACGCGAGGTTCCCCGTCAGGAACATGCTCCCAAAGCGGCATATAAGGATTTGCACCCTTGATGTATTCTTTCATATTAAATCTCCAAAATTGTATTCTTATGCTTAAGATAAATTAGAATGAAAGATGTTTCAAGGGGAATTCAGAAATAGCCAATTTTTAATAATTCACTTCCCCTAATTTTTTTATTCTGTTATGATTATCTATTATGTCAGATATTAAAGAACAGAATAACGCCCCTAGAGCAGAAAATAAAATGGGGTACATGCCTATTGGCAAGCTTTTGATTTCTATGTCGCTGCCAATGATGATTTCGATGTTTGTGCAGTCGCTTTACAACATCGTAGACAGTATCTTTGTTGCACGCATTTCGGAGAACGCACTTACTGCAGTTTCTATGGCCTTTCCAATTCAGAACCTTATGTTTTCGGTTGCACTTGGTACGGCAGTTGGTATTAACTCTTTGCTTTCTCGTCGTCTTGGCGAAAAGAATTTTGAAGAAGTAGATAAGGTTGCAAACAACGGAGTGCTCCTTGCAATCTGCGGCTTTATTATTTTTATGATTGTGGGATTTTTTGTTCCGCGTCCTTATTTCCAGAGCCAGACTGATAATGTAGAAATTATTGAATACGGCGTAACTTACATGCGCATTTGTCTTATTGCCTGTGCCGGAGTTTTTGGTGCAATTACTTTTGAACGCCTTTTGATTTCTACAGGTAAGACAGGTCTTTCTATGGTTTCGCAGCTTACCGGTACTGCCTTCAATTTGATTTTTGATCCAATCTTGATTTTTGGTCTGCTCGGTTTTCCTGCTATGGGAATTGCGGGTGCGGCTGTTGCAACAGTTCTTGGACAGTTTGCGGCTATGACTGTTTCGTTTATTTTGAATGTACGCAAGAACAAAGAGATTCATCTTTCGTTCAAGGGACTCAAGCCGGAAGGACAGATTATCGGAAAGATTTACGCAGTTGGTGTTCCTTCGATTATCGTAATGTCCATCGGTTCAATCCTGGTTTACTTCCTCAACATTATTCTTGGTTCATTCACAACAACAGCAATTGCAGTTTACGGCGTTTACTTTAAGCTTCAGAGCTTTGTATTCATGCCGGTGTTTGGTTTGAATAACGGTTCTGTTCCTATTGTTGCTTATAACTATGGTGCAAAAAACCGCAAGCGTATTACAAGAACAATCTTCCTCAGTTGTTTTGCAGCCTGTGCAATTATGCTGGTTGGCGTTCTTATTTTTGAAGTCTTCCCGGCTCAGCTTCTTGAGTTGTTTGCCGCTTCTGACGAAATGCTCAGGATTGGTATTCCGGCCCTGCGTATTATTGCCATTCACTTCCCGATTGCAGCCTTCTGTATTATTCTTGGTTCTGTGTTCCAGGCTCTTGGAAAGGGTATTCAGTCAATGGTTATAAGCTTTGTACGCCAGTTGATTTTCCTTTTGCCTGCTGCATGGCTTTTGTCGCTCACAGGAAAGATTGACAACATCTGGTGGGCCTTCCTTATTGCTGAGGCGCTTTCGCTTGTTGTTTCGCTGCTGTTGCTCAAGCCGGTGTATGACAAAGAAATTAAGACAATGGGGTAAAAAATCCCATGTCATTCCCGGGCTTGACCCGGGAATCTTTCTTAAAGATAGATTGTCGGGTCAAGCCCGACAATGACACATGACATTTGATATTTATGAAACTCTATATTTCCGACTTACACTTTTATCACAGCCTTCTCAACACTAGAATGGACATGCGGGGGTTTGAGTCTACCGAGGCAATGAACAGTTACATGATAAGCCAGTGGAACTCCAAGGTTCAGGGCGGCGATATTGTAATAGTAATAGGTGACTTTATTGGAAGCAAACGCCCGCACGAAGTAAATGCAATTCTGCGCCGGCTCAATGGAAAAATCTGCCTTATAGAAGGTAACCACGACCGCGACTGGCTCAACAAAGAAGGCGTTGACTTTGACCGCTTTGAATGGATTAAACCCTACGCCGAAATTGAAGACCACGGAAAAAATGTTATCTTAAGTCATTATCCCACATTCTGTTACAACCACCAGCACACACGCGACACAAACAACAATCCCAAAACCTACATGCTCTACGGCCACGTCCACAACAGCGCCGACGAGAAACTTGTAAACGAATTTCAGGAAATCACAAGGCGTACTGTTGTAACAAATGCCAAAGGTGTAACCGGCCCTATTCCCTGCCAGATGATAAACTGCTTTTGTATGTTCAGTGACTACAAACCGTTGTCGCTTGAAGAGTGGATAGAGGTGGATAAGAAGAGAAGGGAAGGGATTTAATAATTCACAGCGGTATAAACATCAAAAGTGACAATGGACGTTATAGAACTATCATTAATTTTTTTGCCTTTCTGACTATCAGTATATTTTCCCTTATAAAATACTCGTATTTTTAAATAATATGGATTTTGATAGGATGCATTAAGAAAAGCAACTTGAGGGTTCAAACTAATAAAATATACATTACTTTCATTTTTATCTTGAATCTGATAAGAAGTTGTTTCCGTAAATTGTTGCGATTTACTAACAATGAGCTCGGCACTGTCAAAAGTTTCAGGTAAATTTACCAGGATTTCCCATGTACCATAAGTAGGAGTTATAGGCTCCCAAGTTGCAGGTGCAGGTCTTGTATAACAATTATTTTTTGTAATCGTAGAAGAATGACCTTTATTATCTGTAAAGGTTATTCTAAGGTTAATTTTTTCTGCATAATCAAGGCCTCTTATTTTCTGAGATTTTAAAGGTTCTCCGGAAGATGGGAAAATATCGCTAATAGAAAGAGGATCTCCCATTTCTTGCCATTTATTGCTATAATAATATTCAAATTTTATTTCTGTTAGGTCCTTTGCAGGATTTCCCCAATTCATAATAAGACGTTTATCATTATTGGTAGGGTCAAAATCTGTATCCCAATCCATATTTACCCCATCATCAATAATAACATAGCTGCAGGCATTTTTATCATCTTTTTTTGGCCAATAAGATTCTATTCCGTTATTGTCATGAAGAACAAAACTAATGGAATATATGCCATCTGGGAAGTCTTTTAAATCAAGGTTTCCATCAAATGAAGAAACAGAGGCACCCATTAATGAAAAGTCTGTTTTTATTGTTGTTTTAGTTTCACTGCAAGGTAAGTATCTTCCATCAACAACTCGGCATAATTCAACATCAAAATATGATGTAAGACCGCTGCCTTCGTCACCGGCTTCTAGGTTGATATCAAGATTTTTATTATCTTTCGAAAGTAAAGTTGCATTAGAACACCAGTTGGAGTATTCATAATTTGTTGCATCGGAAGAATCAAAGGTATCTAGAGTTTTATCATTATATTTTATGGAACTTTTTGTCATTCTTGGCGGTACATTATCAGTACTATTATTTACCTGATAAACCCAGTCTGCAGATTCCAAAAGGCCGATTTTCTTGGAATTCTTTTCATATTCAAAATTGTAACAAAAGTTTTTATCAAGCGAAACAGAAATATAAGTATATCCGTCCGGGTAATTATTTTTATTTGGTGGAATTACAAGAGTCGTTGGTGTTTCAAAATATGGGGCTTCAAAACGGTCGGTAATGTTTTCCTGTGTGTCATTGTTTTTGATGAGGATGTTTTTGTAAAAGTATTCTACTTCGCCTTTGGAATTTGTTTTCTTGTAGCCGTAGATGTTTGTTGTGCCAATTACTGCGTTTTCCGGTAAAAAATCCTGGTCCTGTAAATCAAGTTCGGTCTTTAATTCTTTTATTTCGTCTACGCTGTAGTAGATGCTTGAACGGTCCATTTTTCGGTCAAAAATTACCTGGATTTTGGTGTCTTTAAGGGCAAGTCCGCCTGATTTTTCTGGAGATTTAGACAAAAGCTTTGGGCGGCGTGCAACAACAGGTGTAATAACAATGTCTTCCAGTTCTTTTTTGAATGTAACAGTAGTTTCTGGTTTTGAAGGGTCTTCGATTGTAATGTAATCGTTTATGTTTTGTCCGGTGGTAAGTTTTTTTGAAGAAACCTTCCAGGTTACAAATTCATATTCCTGCGAAGGTTCAAATTTTATTTCAAAAACATCTGTAATTTTTTTAAGAGCTTCGCCAGAGGCTGGTTTTACAACGCTGCCGGTTCCTTTTTCGGGCTGAACTTTAATAAGATATTGTTTTGCATTTGCGTAATTGACTGCTGCCCTTAGTTTTTCTGCAGTGTCTGCCCCTTTTAAAAAATTGTTACAACCAGCAAGTAAAAAAGCTGAGCCAAATAAGAATACACAAGTTTTGAAAAAAGTTTTACAGAAAGTTTTTTTAGCCATAAAAAATATTATAAACGATTTTATTATTTTTTGCTATTTGCTCATCAATTTTTCAACTTCCTGGCGGGTGAGGGGGATGTTTGCAATATATTCCTGGCGGTTCTGCTCAATTTCTTCAAAGGTCCAGTGGCGGCCGTTTGCAGCGCGCATTCCGGGGCATTCTTTTGCAACGTCGTCCCAGGTTTCTTTGTCCTTAACAATCCAGGCCCAGAACGGGTAGGTGCGGCATTGACTAGGGCGTCCTTCATAAACAGTACAGCCGTTGTCCCAGAAGATGCAGTCATAGTTTGGTTTTTCAAGCAGGGCCAGAACCTGTTTTCCGTAGTAGTAGTCGGCCCAACGGCAGTATTTTGCTACAAAATCTTTTACGCTCATCTTAAGGTGTTCGCAAAGCTTGTCCAGATCTGTGCGAGAAAGATAAACATACCCCGGCGAATGCCCGCAGCAAAACGAGCACCTTTGGCAGGAGAAGTTCAGTCCGTCTTTGTAAAAACAAGCTTGGTTGGCCTGCATAAAAATACCTCTTAAAGCATTTTATCACTAATCGCTGATTTTTGATACAACCCTGCGTTGCAGTTTTTGATAAACGTGGGTATAGTGTATTTATGAATTATGCGTTTGATTGTCATATGCACATATTACCTTTAGGGCATGTATGTCTTACAGCTTATCTTGAATATGCAAAAAATAATCCAATTAGCGAAGCTTATGCTCAGGTTTCGGCACATGATTATATTATTGCAGGAATTCTTCGTCGTCAGGGAGAGGCACGCAATCTGGTTGCCGTTATGGAACAGCCTGTCGACAAGCATATAGAACTTTATGAAGATGACCTTCGAGGAAAATTTCTTAGCGAAGAAGAAACAACACCTCCTGTCATTTCTGATAGCGGTGTAAAGATTCAAGGTGGTGGAAAGGATCTTTCGTACGATAAAATTATGATTTGTCCTTTGCTGATGGATTTTTCAAGTGTGCGTCCGTTAGACCTTTATTATCCTGAGCCTCCTGTTCATGATATTAGAAAACAGGCTCGAGAAGTTCTTGAAGGAATAGAACTATATCATACAAATCATCCTAAAGGAAAGATTGATGCATTTCCTTTCCTAGGCATAAATCCGTTGAATCATAGTCTGGAATACACAGAAGAACTTTTAAATGAATGTTTCCACAAAACAAAACTTTTTTCAAAGAAGGCTTCTTTTGCAGGCATAAAAGTTTATCCACCTATGGGCTTTGATCCTGATCCTGCAGATCCTGTTATGAAAGAAAAGGTTGAACTTCTCTATACCTTCTGTGAGCAGCATTCTCTTCCAATTGTAACTCACTGTGATGATCAGGGCTTTAGACTCATTCCTCTAGAAGAATCTTTTACTTACACAAGTCCGGAACGATGGAAGGGTGTACTTGAACGACATCCTGATCTGTGGATCGACTTTGCTCATTTTGGCGAAGAGTATTATCATTTACGAAAAGGAATTGCAACTTTTGGCTCTCAGTATCATCAGGAGTTTCCATGGCGTAAGACAATTCTTTCTTTGATGAAAACTTATCCTCATGTTTATGCAGATCTTTCTTTTGACGGAGTTAATCCTGATTCATGGGACGAACTGAATCTTATGCTTGAATCACTTCCTTCTTCTGAACGGGAGCTTTACCAAGACCGCCTTCTTTATGGAACCGACTGGCCTCTTTCCCTTTCAAAGATTACAAGTGCACTTCACTATTGGCGAGGCTTCTGCGACAGCCATATAGATCCAGACCTTTGCAATAAAATGCTAAATGTAAACCCCGAAAGATTTCTCTTTCATTGATTGTAAGTGGTCCTGACTGTATGTGGTCCCTGAGCCTGTCGAAGGGCCTCCCGATATTTAATAAAAAAAGACTGGCATTCTGAAGAAGAAGTAGAAAAGCATTTTGAGGAAAAGTTTAATAAGTGAATGAGGGGAGGACGACCTCCCCTAGCTCCAAAGTCCTCGCTCACTTCGTTCGTTCCGGTCTTTTCCGCAACCCCTCCGCCTAGGGGTTGCACCCCTAAAACCCAGCTTTATTGAGAAAAATTTTGATTAGGGAATTTTCAAATAAGAGTATTCTTTTCCTGTTGATACAATCTTAGTTGTCAGATTATTTTCTGTTATCGTTATATTGAGAACTTCTTTATGTTCTGCTAAAGTTGTATTATAAGTAGAAATCCAAACATTGTCAGAAGTTTTGTATTCTTCAAATATCAAGACTACAATATTCTTTTTTTGTGTATATGTTCCTCTGAAAGCTTGTATCTGATTAGGGTGTTTATATTCGATAACAAAAATATCATTCAAATCAAATACAAGTTTTCTGTCTTCATTTTCCCATTGTCCGTATATTTCTATTTTTTTATTACAAGAAATAAATAAAACACAAACAAAGAAAAGAAGAAATTTCTTATAACGCATTAGTTGTTCTCTGGTATCATTATGTATGTTTGATTAGATTTAGGCCCATAACAATAAAACAACGATGGCCACCAAAATAAAAGACCACATACTAAGTTCACACCTTTTAATTCTTTATTTACAGTAGTGTGTAAATCCTTATAACCTTCTTTTTTTAATACAATATCTGGATCTTCCCAAACAGCATTACTAAGAACAATTTGTGTGGGACTTGTTCCAACTTTTTTTCCGTCAACATAAACTTCTACATCATCTACATCTGTATCAATGTAAACTCGAGTTGAGGAAACACAACTACCAAGGATTGAAACTAACATAATACTAAGAGTTATTATTGTTAGAAATTTTTTAATTCGTTCTTTCATAAAAACCTCCTTTGAAATAACGCTTACTAAAAATTATGATATTTCTAATAATACTTAATAAAATTAAGTTTATCACAAAAGTTGCTTACAGTCATTAACTTTTTGTTTCAATTTTCCTCAATTACAATAAGCGTATGAGTGTTAGTTTTTCTGATTTCATAATGAATTTGAAATATTATCGAGCCAAGAAAAATGTTTCACAGGCTCAACTTGCAGAAGAATGTGACTGTTCTAATGGAATGATAGGTGCTATCGAAGCTGGCAGGGCAAAACCTTCTTTTGATATGATTCTATCTATTGCAAATGCTCTTCAAATTCACCCTGCGGATTTGTTTTTGCGTGATACTTCTGTTTCAAGAAATGAACTTAAAAATCAAATACAAGAAAAACTTATAGATGATATTAAATCTGTATTAGAAAATAATTTGTTTGATTAAATAATTGTTATTCTGCCAGCGCTGTTGGTATATCTCTTGTTCCATTAATGATTCTAATAACATATGCAGTGTCATCAATAATTCTATAAAAAACAGAATATTTACCTTCTGAAAAATATCTTATTCCCTGACTTAAATATGGTTCTTCCTGATAAAAATGGTAGGAATCTGCCATAAACGATAAATCATTTATAACTTTTGTGAGCTTTCGAATAAGGTTTGTGGCTGCTCTAATATTTCTGTATTCGTTTGCAATAAAATTGTAGAGGTAATCTAAATCTGCTTCGGCTTTTTTTGAATAGGATACTTTAAATTTGTTCATATTCCGTATTTTTCATGAAGCCGCTGGTTTACAACTTCGGCTGGAATAACATTTCCTGAGTTTATATCTTCAAGACCTTCGTCTAATTTTTGATTTAATTCTTCAATTGTTGAAACAGTGATTTTTGGAGGGTTTGGCATGTTGTCTTGTAATGATTCTTCTAAAACAGAAAGTAATGTCATTTTCTGTTCAAGACTAAGAGCCATAATGGTTTGAAGCAATTTTGAATAATCTTCCTGTGGCATAACATCCTCCTTTTGGGATATTATAGCATACCTTTTTAAATAAAAAAAGCGGTTACTAATGTAACCGCTTGAGTAAAAGAATGAAAACTATGACTATTAATTTACTTTTTCATACCAGAATTTAAAATCATGATTCCATTTGTCGTAATACATTTTTGAAGTTTCTGAATTTCTTTTAAATTTAGTTGGTTCACCTATGTCAGGAACAATTGCATTATTTTCGGAAAAAGTAAGTATTCTTGATTTATGTTAGCAGCACCTTCATAAACATAAATTCTAACCCAATCATGATCATTCAGATAATAGCCGGTTGAAGAAGTTTTGGATGTATCAGGAAGCCAGTCTCGTTCATATTCCCAATCCGCACGAGTTTCCATTTTTTCAATTTCTTTATCTGTTACTTTTCTATGCCAGATATATACATATTTTGTCGCTACAATATTACCTTCAGCATCCTTTGTAAATTCATAATAAGTATAGCCGGTTGAATTTGAAGTAAAGGCATTAATTTCTGAATATTTCCAAGAACCTGCAGGAACGGTATATTTAAAAGTACCACTATTCTGATCTGTTATATCAATATCACAATCTGTCGATGGAAATAATTCAAAGTTAAAGTCTTTGTACGGATTAGTAGTAGTTGTCGGTAGAGTTCTCTTCTTACTGCTAGAAGAACTGCTGCTGTTGTTACTACCATTACTTCCATCATCATCTGCTCCCGGGTTACCGGCTCCACCGCCACAGGCTGTAAACAATGCTGCTGTAATAAGCAGAATGCTTGCAAAAATAAGTTTTTTCATAAAATCCTCCTTAGATTTTTTAACTTAATAAAATAATTATAACATACTTTTTGTAACTGACATAATATTTTTTCCTATTCTTGTAGATAAAATTGCAATATTTTTGGGGTGATGTAAGATATAATTATAAGAAAAGGAGACTTTTTATGACATATTATGTAAACGCAAAGGCAAAAACAAACGGAAACGGAACTAAGGCGGCACCTTTTAAGACAATTAATCAGGCGGCTGCAATTGCAAAGGCTGGGGATGAAGTTATTGTTGCCCCGGGAACCTACAGGGAACAGGTTGTGCCTCGCTTTGGAGGAACCGACGAACAGCGGATTGTTTATAAATCAGAAAAGCCTCTTGGAGCAGTTATTTCGGGAGCCGAAGTTCTTAAAGGCTGGAAAAAATACAAGGGCGATGTATGGACTGCCAAAGTTGATAACGGAGTTTTTGGCGCCTATAACCCATATACAACCTATGTCTGCGGAGACTGGTATTTTGCTGCAACTGTACGCCATACAGGCTGTGTTGTTTTGAATGACAGAATGATGTACGAAACAACCTCTCTGGAAGAATGTCTTGCAGGCAAAGCTGACCCGTGCGCCTGGGACCAGAAGGAATCTCAATTCAAATGGTACTGCGAACAGGAAGGAGACGCTCCGGAGCTTCAATATAATGATGACGGAACTGTATGC
The DNA here is from genome assembly GCA_017550685.1 of Treponema sp. GTDB lineage: Bacteria > Spirochaetota > Spirochaetia > Treponematales > Treponemataceae > Treponema_D. The sequence continues at coordinate 75,177 of JAFZOJ010000034.1, forward strand.
CCGTGCAAACCTGAATATGTGGTAAATGCACAAGCCAAAAAAATCAAACGCGGACGTTACACTGTTTTCTACTGCAACTTTAAGGGTCTGGACCCAAACAAACAGAACGTAGAAATTCTTGCACGCCGCAACTGCTTTATGCCTGACGAAAACGGTCTCAACTATATCACAGTAAGCGGATTTAAAATCTGTAACGGTGCTACAACCTGGGCACCTCCTGCTGCCTACCAGGACGGACTTATTGGACCGCACTGGAGCAAGGGCTGGATTTTCGAAGACCTTGAAGTTTGCAACAGCCGATGCTGCGGTATTTCTTTGGGCAAGTACCGTGACCCTGAAAACGACATGTACTTTTACACAAAGCATCTTAAAAGCCCGACCCAGATGGAACGAGATGCAGTTTGCCGCGGACAGTATCATGGCTGGACCAAGGAAACTGTTGGTTCGCACACAATCCATCGCTGTCATGTTCATCATTGTGAACAGACCGGTATTGTCGGCCGCATGGGTGGAGTTTTCTCTACAATCGAAGACTGCCACATTCATCACATATGTAATTCTCAGCAGCTGGGTGGTGCAGAAACTGCAGGTATTAAGCTCCATGCCGCAATTGACGTGCTTATCCGCCGCAATCATATTCACGACTGTATTATGGGTGTATGGCTGGACTGGGAAGCTCAGGGTGCACGCATTTCGCAGAACCTTATGTACAATAACCAGAGACCTGAAGGACGCGAGCCTGCCAAGGGTGCAATGTTCTCTACAGACGTATTTATCGAAGTAGGCCACGGCCCAACCTTAATTGATAACAACCTTTTGCTTTCGAATGTTTCTATTACAATCCCGAGCGAAGGAATTGCAGTTGTTCATAATTTGATTCACGGTTCATTCAGTCTGATTAATTCGGGTGTAGACAGCATTGTAAACGGCCAGAGGGAGCCTCGTTATACACCGTACCATATCCGCCACCGCACAGAAGTTGCCGGCTTTATGACAATTCTCCACGGGGACGACAGAATCTACAACAATATTTTTGTTCAGCAGTTTGGAATTAAGAACAAGGACAAAACAGCTGCGGATCCGGATTATGAGGTTGTTGGAACTGCACCGTTTGATATTTTCCCAACCTATGATGAATGGATTAAAAACTTTATGATGGACACAGAACCTGATATGGGCCCGCTGGCACAGTATCACTTTGGACATCTTCCGGTATGGCTTGGCGGAAACGTTTACCTCAACGGCGCAACAGTCTGCAAGCATGAAAAAGACAAGCTCGTTGTTCCGGGCAAGGGCAAGGCAAAGATAGGCTTGAAGGGTAGTGTACTCAAGAACAATCTTAAAGAACTGCTCGGCGACTACACCACCGGCATGATAACAACTTCCATTCTTGGAAATGCCTTTGAACCCGAACAACGCTTTGAGTCACGCGACGGAACCGCAATAACCTTTAACGAAGACTTCTTTGGAAATCATCGCGGCTCTGCAGTCATCCCCGGCCCGTTTGCGCAACTCCAAGACGAAGTTAAGGTTTTGTAAAAAGATTGTCGGGTCAAGCCCGACAATGACACAATTTTGTCATTTGCTCAGTAAATTATTCAAATGCTCGACAAAGGCGGCGGGTTCTTTGAGCTCTACGCCTGCGATGAGTAAGGCCTGGCTCAACAAAACTTCGGAAACATCTGCGATGAGTGCTTCGTCGTTGCTGTCTTTGATTTTGGCAAGAATTGGGTGGTCGCCGTTTACTTCGAGGATTGGCTTGAGTTCGGGACCGTTCTGGCCCATGGCTTTCATCATCTGGATCATCTGGTAGCTTGGGTCGTTTTCGTCTACTACGATGCATGACGGGTTGTTGCCGCTCAGAGTCTTGCTGAGTTTAACTTCCTTAACCTTGTCGCCAAGTGCCTTCTTGATTTTGTCTGTTACAGGCTTGAATTCTTCTTCCTTCTTTTTGGCTTCTTCTTTGTTGTCTACAAGATCTTCGTCGGCGCCGCTGCGGTTTACAGCCTTGAGCTCGTATTCGTTTTTGTATTTACCAAAGCCAGGGATAACGATATCGTCAATGTCGTCGTCCATAATCAAAACTTCAAAGCCTTTTTCGGTGTAAGCCTTAAGAAGTGGGTTTGCACGAAGGTTTTTCTCGTCGCTTCCGCTGATGTAGAAGATTGCCTTCTGATCCGGCTTCATTCTTTCAACATATGCGGCAAAATTTGTGTAGTTGTCCTCTCCAGTACCACTAGCGTCGGTGCTCTTAAAGCGTACAATTTCTGCAATTTCGTCGCGGTTTGCATAGTCTGAGTACAGACCTTCCTTCATCGGGCGGTTAAAGGCCTTAACAAACTTGGCCCATTTTTCAATTGCTTTCTTTTCTTCATCAGTACGCTTGTCTTCGGCTGTCTTTTTAGCATTGTCTGCAGCTTCTCCCATCTTCTTAAACTCGCCAAGCAATTTCTTTACAGAAGAAGTTCTGATGTTATCCAGAATACGGTTCTGCTGCAAAATCTCACGGCTTACGTTTAATGGCAGGTCTTCGCTGTCTATAATACCACGTACAAAGCGCAGGTAGCTAGGCAAGAGCTCGCGGTCATCATCTGTAATGAATACGCGTTTTACATAAAGCTTTACGCCGCTCTTGTAATCTGCCTGGTACATATCAAAAGGAGCTGTCTGAGGAATGTAGAACAAGGTTGTATATTCCTGAGTTCCTTCTGCGTGTGTATGAACATAGTCCAGAGGATCCTGTCCGTCGTGACCGATTGTTTTATAAAATTCGTTGTAATCTTCCGGCTTGAGCTCGCTCTTTGGGCGCTTCCACAAAGCACTTGCGCTGTTTACCTGGTCAACTTTATTTTCGCTGCCGGTAACGTTACCCTTGTCATCATATTTTTTCTGCTCGTAGTGAAGATAAATAGGGAATGCAATGTGGTCGCTGTACTTTTTGATAAGCTCTTCGATCTTCCAGCGGCTTGCAAATTCCTTGCTGTCGTCGTTCAAATGCATTTCGATTGCAGAACCTGTAAGCTCAGCCTTGTCAAAGCCGTATTTTTTGGCTGTAGCGCTGTCTGCGGCAATTTCGTCAATGTCGTAAGAGTTTGTTCCGTCCGAGCTCCAGTGCCAGATTTTTCCGTCGCCTGCTGCCTTGCGTGTGTAAACATCAATCTTCTTTGCAGCCATGAATGCAGAATAAAATCCAACACCAAACTGACCGATGAGTGCAGAATCCTTGGCGGCCTCTGTTGTAAGGGCTTCCATAAATGCCTTGGTTCCGGAACGTGCAATTGTACCCAGGTTGTTGGTAAGGTCTTCTTCGTTCATACCAATACCAGAGTCCTGTACTGTAAGCACGCTGTCTTTTTCGTCAAAAGAAATATCAATGCGCGGCTCAAACTTAATGCTCTTGTAGGCATCATCCGAAACCGTCAGATACTTAAGCTTATCCAGAGCATCCGACCCGTTGCTGACAATTTCCCTAAGGAAAATATCCTTATTTGAATAAAGTGAATGAATAATTAATTTAAGAAGTTGATTTACTTCTGTCTGAAATTCGTGTTTCATTTTTTTACCTCTGAAAAATTATCATGAATAAAAGATTATCGGGTCAAGCCCGATAATGACATGTTTGTCATTTCTGATAATGACATGTTTGTCATTGCCGGGCTTGACCCGGCAATCTTACTTTAAAAATAATAATTTTCGGGGCAAACGGCAAGTGTTTTTATAAATCACGGGGCAAATAAAACTTGCGGCAGAAATATTATTTTCGTTGTAAAATGCTAACAACATGATATAATATATATAGGAATTAAAAATGGTTTTATCCAATAAAGAATTAAAAAACATATATTTTGGTGCTTACTTTTTCGAAGATACGGACGACGGTTATCTGCAGGCTTTTCAATACAGCAAAGCTCAAATGGACTATTTCCGCAAGGCTATGGACTTCTGGTATGACAGATGTATGGCCACAACAGTAAAAACACTTGAATTTACAACCCAAGCAACTCAAATTTCCTTTGAATATAAATTTTTATGGCGTGGTTCAGAAGATTCTTTTGAACTTTGGATAGATTCTCTGGCTTCTCAAATAGAATATGTTAAAGATCTGCCGCAGGAAGGCACTATAAAATGGTCGCTTCCCGCAGGAAAAAAGCAGACTGTAATCTATCTTCCTTCAGACGCTACAGTACTCATCAAAAACTTTACAATCAACGGCGACTTTACTCCTGCTGTAAAAAATGAAAAGGTCCTCTGGCTTGGCGACTCAATTACCCAGGGCTATGGACCATTGCGTTCTGCACATACCTATGTCAGCGTTGCAAACCGCCTCCTTAACTATGATATTCTTAATCAGGGAATAGGCGGCTACGTTTACGATAAAAAGTCCCTCATGAAAATGGACGGCTACACTCCCGATAAAATCATTGTTGCGCTGGGAACAAATCAATACGGCTCAGAGACAATGACGGATGTAGAAGAATATTATGAGCGGCTTATGGAAATCTATGGCAACGAGATTCCTGTTCTGTGCATTTCTCCTGTCTGGCGTGGAGATCACCCGGAAGAAATGGATATTTTCCTGCGCTTTTGTGATAATGTTAAAAAAATCGCAGGCAGCTACAAGAATGTTAAGGTTATAGACGGCCTTACATTAGTTCCTCACCGCAGTGAATATTACATTGATAATCTTCATCCAAACTGCCTGGGAACCGAAGAATACGGCCGTAATCTTGTAGAAGCAATAAGGAAAATGAAATAAGGGGTATTATATGTCTGAGCAGCTGTTGGCAATTATTAATAATACACTTGATTCATATAATATTCTCATAGGTTTAATACTTCTTATTTCTACCGTAATAAGAAAAAATATCATGGTCAAAGATAGAAGCTGGTTTATGTGCACAATTCTGTCCAATATCTTTGTCGCAATTTCTGATATTCTGATAAGGGCTTTTGAAGGAAATTCGCAGGAAATAAACTTTATTGTACTTCCAGTTTTTGTGTTCATTTATTATTTTATGTCCTGCTCGGTTGTTATTTCATCCGGTTACTATATAGTCAATTTCCTGAACAAAGATAAGGGCAGACAGTTTGCAAAGAATGTTATCCTTATCTCTACAATTGTTTATGCAATAGCTTTGATAACTTCTCCGTTTGCAGGTATTTTGTATTCAATCAACAGCGACAATAATGCTGTAGACGGAAGGGGTGCTTTTATTCCGGTTATTCTTGAAATATTCTTGTACATCTGCTTTTTCATCTATCTGGTTATCAACAGAAAAACCATTTCTAAAGACAAGTTTGTAACAGTTATTTTCTTCCTGCTGTTTCCACAGTTTACTCAGATTATTCAGGTGTTCTTTAAGGGTGTATTTGCAACCAATACCGGCTTTACTCTGGCATTCCTGGTTGCCTTTATCCGTTCTAATCAGCGTCTGGAACAGAGCCTGGACTTTACAGAATCGGAGCTGGACGAAAAAGAAACCGAATTAATTGAAAAGGTTGCCGAAATTGAACAATCCAAGCTGCAGTTTATTAAAATGCAGAACCACACAATTGAAAGTCTTTCCAACCTTGTAGAAAACCGTGACGAAGATACCGGTGAACATGTACGTCGAACAAGGGCTTACGTAGAGCTGCTTGCCGTTCAGCTGATGAAAAACGGGCACTATCCAAAAACAATTACTCCACGCTATATAAGATTCTTAAAACGTGCGGCTCCAATGCATGACATTGGTAAAATTGTAGTACCTGATGCAGTTTTGAAAAAACCCGGACGCCTTACACCAGAGGAATTTGAAAAGATGAAGCGCCATGCTTCTGAAGGCGGACGAATTGTACACGAAATTCTGGACGGGTATGAAGACCCGGAATATATTCAGATTACGGCAGACATTGCCATGCACCATCATGAAAAGTGGGACGGCTCTGGTTATCCTGACGGACTCAAGGGAGAAGAAATTCCTCTTTGCGCCCGAATTATGGCCATAGCCGATGTTTTTGATGCGCTGGTTTCGCCAAGAATTTATAAGTCGCCTATGACTTATGACGAAGCCTATAAAATAATAGAAGCAGGTATGGGAATCCATTTTGATCCTGTAATTGCCAAAGAATTCCTTAATATCAAAGAAAAAACGGCTGCCGTAAACGAAAGCTTTAAAATTCTGTAAACTCTTTAAAATCCTCCAAACTGTGGTATAATTAAAGCTTGGGAGCGGGATAATTGGAATTTAAGGAGCCGCGGGTTTGGAGTTTCTGAATTCATTTATTTTTAATCATCTTCGTTTTCAAATTGCTGCCACAGTCGTAATGATTGTTGTGGATGCCCTGTATTTTTCGCGGCCCCAGATAAAAATTCTTTCCACCCGTATTTTCAACTGTATTTTAATAAGCGCGGCAGTATATCTGCTTTTTGATTATGCCACGGTTTTTTCCCTTGTTTATTATGAATACTTCCCCGAAAAACTTGTAAGGCTTTTGCACCAGGGTTTTATCTTAGGTTTTGAAGGAACCTTCCTTTTCATCTATATTTTCCTGGATGTTATAACGCATAACCAGCAGAGGCTTTCGTTCTTTGAAAAGCTTTTTGTTTCCTTTATCATTATCATAAGCGTAGGCGTTATTTCGTTCACAGACATTCAGTATTACATTAGCAAAGACGCCATTTATTCTTATGGAAGCATGGTAAATATAGTTTACCTGCTTATTACAATTCTTACGTTCAGTACTATTGTCAAAGCTATTATTGCCTCCAGAAATGTGGAGACAAGGCGCATAACCTCTTACGTTCTTTTTTCCATGGGCTTGTGGATTGTATTTGGACTTACACAGCTTTTCCTGCCGCAGATACTGTTTTCGAGCGTAAGTATTTCTACAATGCTGCTGTTGTTGGTAATTTCGCTTGGAAACCCGTCAGAAAGGGTAGATAAAGAGTCGGGCGCGTTTAATTACGAAGCCCTGCGTCTGGTAGTTTCTGACAAGCTGAACAAGGACAAGCCTTTTTACATCGTAAATATTGATATGGAAGAAATCTCTAAGCTGCGAAAACAGTTTGGAGACCAGGCTGTAATAATGGTTTTGACCGAAATCCGAACCTTTATTACAAAGCAGTTTGCACAGAACGTTTACAAAATAAATAACCACTCGTTCACAGTCATTTTTGACGAAAGCTGCAAAGACAAAATTGACCTTTACTTGCAGGTTCTGGATGACCGCTTCCGCGAAAAATGGAGCCTGAACGATACTACCAAAATTCATATCAACGCGCATATTGATTTTGTGCGCTACCCTCAGGATACACCGTTTCTTAAAAAGGGTGCGTATAATTCCACAGTCCAGCTCCTGGAATTTGTTGAGCTTTGTCACACTTATTCCGAAGAAGCAGATTTTGTTCACCGCGTAGACGCCAAGCTTTTGCAGAAACGCGACCGCCAGGATTTAATCCTCAAGCTTTTGCAGAACGCTATCAAGAGCGATGGCGTAGAAATGTATTATCAGCCTATCTACAGCATTGCCGAAAAACGCTTTTCTAATTGCGAAGCCCTTGTGCGCCTTAAGGATGTTACAACGCTTGGATTTGTGAGCCCTGAAGAATTTATTCCTGTTGCGGAAAGAAACTTTTTGATTATGCCGCTGAGCAACTGTATTTTTGAACAGGTTTTTGCCTTTGTTGCCAAGAACGAGCTTGAAAAAAAGGGCTTAAAGCATGTGGAAGTAAACCTTTCGGCAATAGAATCTGTAGATTTGACGTTCCCGTCGCTTATGAAAGAGCTTCTGGAAAAATACAAGCTTTCGCCGTCAATGGTAAACCTGGAAATTACGGAATCCATAGCGGTTTCTTCGGGCAGAAAGCTCAAGCGCAACATGGACGACCTTATAAATCACGGCTGTACCTTCTCTATGGACGATTTTGGTACGGGATATTCAAACCTTTCGCAGATTACAAGGGCAGATTTTTCAATTATCAAGATAGACAAGAGCCTTTTGTGGCCTATTTTTGAAAAAAAGAACCCGAACCGCACCAATGCAAAAATCCTTTTGGAAAGCATGGTAAGTATGATTTTGCAGATGGGACTTAAAATTGTAGTGGAAGGTGTAGAAACCAAGGAGCAGTTTGATTATCTTGTGGGCCTTGGTGTTACTTATATTCAGGGATATTACTTTAGTAAGCCGATTGATTCCCAAGAATATTTAAGGTTCCTGGAAAAATACAACCGGCTTTAGCGTTCTCAAGGATTATTCGTCTTCCTCTTTGAACATTGCATCAATTTCGTTTTTGTAAATGTCGTTGATGCGGAATCTCATGATTTCCTGTTTTGCAGAAAGCTCTACGCCAACTTCAAACGGCTTGGTGATGAGCGTAAACTTATTGATGCGTTCGAACATCTTAAAGCCTGTCTTGGCATTAATAAGGTTACTGATTTCTGTTTCGTAAAGCTTGCGGATTTCGTTGCTGGCAAGCAGGTTTTCGTAAGTATCGTACTGCATACCGTTTTCTGCCGCAAAGTTCTTTACTTCTTCTTCATCAACAAGGATGAGGGCGCTCAGATATCTCTTGTCCTGACCAACAACAACTGCGGCCTTGATGAACTTAGATTCTGCAAGCTTCATTTCGATTGGGAGAGGTTCAAGGTTTTCACCGCCGCGCAAAACGATGGTGTCCTTAATACGACCCTTAATCTGCAGCTCGTCATGGATAGTGAATATTGCAAGGTCCCCTGTGTCAAACCAGCCGTCTGCTGTAAATACCTTGTCTGTAAGTTCAGGGTTTTTGTAGTAGCCCTTCATTACGGTGTCACCCTTAATCTGGAGTACACCTTCCTTACAGCGGCCAAGAATATAACCGTCCTTAGGATCTACAATTCTGGCTTTTACATGGCGGATTGGAGAACCGATTGTGCGGAAGATTGGAGCGGCAATTGGACGTACAGAAACGATTGGGGCTGTTTCGGTAAGGCCATAGCCTTCTACAACCTTTACTCCGATTGCCCAGAAGAATTCATCAATCTGTGGAGGGAATGCACCACCGCCGCTTACACCACAACGGAAGTTTGTTCCAAGCATAACCTTGATTTTGCGGAATACAATTAAGTCTCCAAGCAGGTATAACGGCCACAAAAGCAGCCATGGAATGATGAACAAAACCCACCATAAGCCTCGCAGAGGTGTTGTAAAGCAAGGATTCTGTCCAAACATCTTACGCTGCATGCGTTTATGAATCAAAGCAACCTTAACAAAGAAATTGAACATAAAGTTTACAATTCCACCGGCCTTGCGCATCTTTTTGGTAACACCGTCATAAACGGCTTCGAAAACGCGTGGTACGGCAGGAAGAACTGAAGGGTTCATTTTCTTAAGGTCTGCAAGAAGGATTGATCCGACAGGTTTAGAATAAGTAATTGCACAACCCTGAATAAGAATAACGTATTCTACTTCGCGTTCAAAAACGTGCCATACAGGCAGTACATTCAGGGCGCATTCACCAGGGTTAAGGAAGATTCGTTCAACAATTTCGTCCAGCTGTGCAAGGAAGTTCTTGTGGCTGAGCATAACACCTTTTGGAGTTCCGGTTGTTCCCGAAGTAAAGATGATTGTTGCTGTATCTTCGATGGTTCCTTTTTCAAGCTCGGCTTCTACTTCGCCGCTGTGTTCAATTCTCCACTTCTGACCTTCTTTAATAAGCTTGTCAAAGTAGTAAAGATTGACCTTGCTTTTTTTGGCCAGCTCTTTTACATCATCCTTAACCTCTTCTTCTTTATCAAAGGTAATGATGTTTTCGATTGTTGGAAGCTTATCATGAAGCGAAAGAATTTTGTTTATCTGAGAATTGTTTTCTGCAATTACAAAACGGCATTCTGTTATCGAAAGGATTTTTTCAAGATCAAGAGGGGTTGCGTCACAACCACGTGGAACGTCAATTGCACCGATACTCATAATACCGATGTCTGCCTGCATCCATTCTGCACGGTTGTCAGAAATAAGGCCGATAGGTTCTTCTCTCTTGAGACCAAGCTGCATCAGTGCCGCACCAAAGTCCAGACCAAGCTGAAACATTTCGCGGTAAGTAACAGGAACAAATTCACCGTTCTTCTGTCTTTTGTACTGAGCATTTATTTCTGCAAATTTCTCTGCAGAATCTCTAATCATTTTTGGTACTGTATACGTTTTTTCAAATTCCATACTTCAATTATATTATGAATACGTGAAATCGACAAGTAGAGGGACTTTTGTCAAGCATTTTTACTAAACTAACGCTCATTAGTTTCCGATAATTATAATATGAGTAAAAAGAATATTTCACAGGAAAAAATCATTCAGGCATTTTTAAGTTCGGCTTTTGATAAAAGTGCGGGAGCTACCTCGCTTGCCGACGTTGCAGACAGCCTGGAAATAAAAAAAGCATCTCTTTACAATCATTTTGAAAGCAGGGAAGCTATGTACTCTGCCTGTGTTGAATACTGTAAAAATCAGATTGGTGCGGTTGATTTTCTTGTTTCAAAGATAGCAGATTCCATTACAGATGGTAAAACTACAATCCAGGCGGCTTTTAAGAAGCTTATTTCAAGATATTTTGCGTTGTTCGATTCAGAACCACTATTCAAAATGTACGTTTTTGTGCACAGCGAGCAGTATTTTAACGCTGAATGCCTTAAAATTGTCCAGTCACAGACAGAAAAAATGGCAGAAAATATAAGAACGCTGTTTGATTGTGCCGTTGCGGTAAAAGCATTTAAGTCAAGAACAGATAAAGAAGCCAAGGATTTGTCATTGAACTGTACAAGCCTTATTTTGCAGCAGCTGGATGCGTATATTGCCGTGCGAAAGGAAACAGTCCGCCTTAATCCTGAAACAGGGGCAGGCAGTCTGTTTGAACTTCCGTCGGATAATAATATTATAAATCGTACGGTTAAGCTTGTTGAAGGATTTTTGAACTTACTTTAAATCGTAAGCGCGGAGCCATTTTCCGCCGGTAAATTTTCCAAATACATATTTATCAGAAGCAGACTCGTTGTTGACGTAAAAGCGTCCGTCTACAAATTCTATTTCTTCGGCCATTGGAGGAAGTGTCCAGCAGGCGCTCATATTTTTGAGTGTGAGTTCGTAGAGTGGAACTTTCTGACCGCATACTTCTTTTGTGCCGGAAGGAGAAAGGCTTCCGTAGTTGTATCTGTAAACCTTGGACTGGCCAAGGCCCCATGACATTGTCAGATAGATTGAGTCGTTTGAAAAACACATTCCCTGAATCTGGTTTGGAATGGAAAAGGCAACGGCGGCTGTGGTATTACCTGCGTCGTCAAGCTTAAAGCCAACGGCAAGCGCATATTGAAGTCCGTCCTTTGTATTTACCTTGTGATTTTCCGGGAGGATGTATTCAGGGTCGCGGTAGAATTCTCCGGCATAAAGCATTCCGCCGTAAACGGTAGAGTAGGCAACCTTGATGGTGTCCTGTCCTGCTGCAAGATTTACAACCTGAGAATAGGCTATTCTGGATTTTTTAGCGGCATTGTCTACAGCGGTTTTATCAAAAACATAAAAGCAGCTGTCTGCAGAACCGGCAATGTAGATTTTATCGCCCATTACAGAAAGTCCGCCTGCATGTCCGCAAAAGTCGCTTCCGTCAGGGTTTGTCATAAATACGGCTGTTACAAGCTTGCGTGATTTTTTGTTTACAACAAAAATTGGAGAAGCAGAACCGTTTTTCATGTAGCCGGTAAGGTAAAAGTTTCCCGAGGCCTGATCATAGGTAAGGCCCTGTGCAATATAACCCTTGTTAGAATAAGGAATTACAAAGGCTTTTTTGCTGTGAAAAAGGTTTTTTGTGGCAGGTGCCTTGGTAAAAATATTGAATACGAGGACTGCGAGCAAAAATGCTGCAACCAGTCCGGCAATTAAACTGGCAGCAATCTTTATAATTAATTTATTCTTCTGTGTCATAAACATTAATGTGTAAGTCCTTGAGCTGCTGTTCATCAACCGGGCTTGGACATTCATCCATTGGGCTTGCGGCCAGGTTGTTCTTAGGGAATGCAATTACCTCGTGGATAGATTCCTCATGACACATAAGCATTACAAGACGGTCGAGTCCTGGTGCAATTCCTCCGTGTGGTGGAGCACCAAACTTAAATGCCTGAACTAAGAAGCCGAATGCTTTTTCTGCACGCTCGCGGCTGTAGCCTACAATTTCGAAAATGCGTTCCTGCAGAGCAGGGTCATTAATACGCATAGAACCTGAAGCAAGCTCGTAACCGTTGAGAACGAGGTCGTAGAGGTCACCTTTTACTGCGCCCGGGTCTGATTCCAGAGTGTCCCAGTACTGCTTCTGTGGGAGTGTGAACATGTGGTGTTCTGTTTCCCAGTGGTTTTCTTCTTCGTTCCATGCAAAATACGGGAAGTCAATAATCCATGCAAAGTGGAATTCGTCGTTTGGATTGTAGAGATTGAGGTCCTTTCCAAGCTGTTTGCGTACGGCACCAAGGGCTGTACAGGCAAGCTGCCAGTTTTCGTCGCTTACAAAAAGCAGGAGGTCGTTCTTTTCTGCTCCAAGTTTAGAACAGATTTCTGCTTCGTGGCCTGCGTAGAACTTAGAGATGCCGCCTTCGAATGCAAGGTCTGCGGTGGTTGAGCTTGTCGAAACCACCTTCATCCAGGCCAAGCCCTTTGCCTTATATGTCTTTGCAACTTCTTCGAGAGCTTCGATATTCTTGCGGCTGTATTTGTCTGCAACGTTCTTTACAACGAGGGCCTTCAATCCGCTGCGTTTGTGGCGCTGAATGTCGCGGCCAGCGTTTGCAGCACCTGCTTTGAATGCGTTAAAGTCTGCAAGGCCTGCCATAAATGCTGCATCCTGCATTTTCATATCAAAACGAAGATCCGGCTTGTCGCTTCCGTAAAGATCAAAAGCGTCTTCCCACGCAATGCGGTCAAACTTTGCAGGCAAATCGTAGTTCAATGTCTTTTTAAAGATATACTGCATCATGCCTTCGGTAGTACTCAAAACTTCTTCGCGGTTTGTGAAGGACATTTCCATATCAATCTGTGTAAATTCAGGCTGACGGTCGCCACGTGCGTCTTCATCACGGTAACAGCGAGCAATCTGGAAGTACTTATCAAAGCCCGATACCATCAAAAGCTGCTTGTAAAGCTGTGGGCTCTGTGGCAAAGAATAGAATTTTCCCGGATGAACACGGCTAGGAACAAGGTAGTCGCGTGCACCTTCCGGTGTACTCTTAATGAAAGTTGGAGTTTCAATTTCCAAAAAGCCCTTGCTGGTCAAATATTCGCGTGTAGCAAAAGCAACCTGGCTGCGCAAAATGATGTTGTGCTGCATTGGTTCGCGGCGCAAATCAAGATAGCGGTACTTTAAGCGCAAATCTTCATTGGCAACTACTAAAGTTCCATCCTTCTGGCGAACTTCTTCAATACTAAACGGAAGCTCCTGAGAAGTTGTAAATACAAAAATATCGCTGGCTTCTACTTCAATTTCACCTGTAGCCATGTCAGGATTAATATCTTTTTCACTGCGGGCAGCAACAACGCCTTCTACAGCAATACAATATTCACTTTTAAGGCCGGCAGCAATTTTGCGGACATCTTCACTTGCATTATCGCCAACCATAACCTGTGTAATTCCATAACGGTCGCGCAGACGAATAAACAAAAGTCCACCAAGGTCGCGTGTGCGGCTTACCCAACCATTCAAAACAACCTTTTTACCTACATCACTCTTACGGAGCTCTCCGCAGGTGACTGTACGCTTTGTATTTTCCATAAAATTAAACTCCTATAAAGAACAGCGAGAAGAACATGTAAACATTTGCTGCAAGGAACAGACAGTTTCCTACAAGGTGCATAAAACGGATTTTACGCAGGTTGTAGAAGAAGAAACCGATTGTATAGAACACTGCAGAACAAATGAGCATTGCAAAACTCTGTGTCGGTAAAACTCTGTAAAGGGTTACCGGCATTGAAAACAAAGAAACGCCGGCGAGTGCATAAAGAACCTTGTTGAGCTTAAGATGCTTGCGTCCGGAAATTGCATAAAAAAGAACACCGATAGCAGAAACACCCCATACAAAACCAAAAATGGCCCATCCCGGAATACCCTGAATCTTTGTAATTGTATAGGTTGTATAACAAAAGCCCATAGCAAGGAAGGTGAATACATGCGAAAGTCTGTCAAAAACGATTTTTGGTACCATTGCTGTAAGTGCATGCTGCAGACAGCTGAACAGATACATCAAAATCATACAGGCAGAAAAAAGTGTATAACAGGTTACTGTAAGGCTCTTAAAGTCCATGTCCTGGCGAACACCAAGTGTATCCAGAATAGCAAGGGCTGCAATAAACAGTGCAGAACCAAAGCCCTGAACAATTGCAGAACCAATTTCTTCGTTTGTAGAAAGAGGGCGTTCCTGCTCCATGTATTCAATAGCGCGTTTTTCGTGATCTATACGGCGCTGAGCACGGGCCTTTTTGCGTTCAGAACGTGCATAATCTTCGGCAGCATATTTTGCCTTAAGACGTTCCGGATTTTTTGAATACTGAATATGTATTTCGCGGACTGTGTCTTCGTAGTCCTGGCGTAATTTTCTAAGTCTGAATTTCTTTTTGAGCTTAAGAGATTTAAGAGTTGATTTTCTTTTTGCCTTAGACGCTATTTCATCCTGAATGGATACCTGAACGTCCTGGATAGACTCCTGAACCTGTTTAAGTGTGTTTGAGATTGCCATATATACAGCCTCCTTTTTATAAACTTTTTCTATATAATTCATACAGCAGAACGCCGGCCGCAACCGAAACATTCAGACTGTCAATTTTCCCACAAGTAGGAATTGATACTATTGTATCACATTTTTTATTTAAAAGAACGTCAATTCCGCTGCCTTCGCTGCCCATTACCAGGACTGATTTAGGTGCAAAATTAATCTGTGTGCAGTTCTGACCACCTGCATCGGCGCCATAAATCCAAAAGCCTGCATCCTTAAGCTGTTCTGCAGCACGAACCAGATTTTTTACAACGGTAACAGGTACCCAGGCGCTTGCTCCGGCACTTGCACGACCAACAACCTCGTTTGTAACGATATTTGAAGCAGAATTATGCTCCGGAACAATAACCAGATCTGCACCAAACTGATCGCAGCTTCGGATAATTGCTCCAACATTGTGCGGGTCGGTAATTTTATCCAGAAGAACTACGGTAACCTTTTCCTTTGCAGAAGAATCCAGCTTTTTAAGCCATGCATCAAAATCCACAAGGTTAGAAGGTGTGTTATTTGACCCGTTCAGCTCCATTACAAGACCGCGGTGGTCCTGCAAAACAGAATCGAGCGAGCTTACAAGTGAATCAAGCTTTTTATCATCAGTCTGTTCGCAGGGAACTCCGGCTTTTTTGGCTGCTTCCAGGATTTTTTTTACGCGTGGACCGGGTTTACTGTAATAAAGTTTAAATTCCGGCTTGGTGCCTTCTTTTAGAGAACGAATTTTTTCTTCTATGGAATGGAATCCTGTAATGAACATTTTCTCTTCTGCGGCCCTTCGAGTGCCTCAGGGACCGCTGCCTTAGTACCTTATCGTCCGCAGCACTGCTTATATTTCTTTCCGCTGCCACAAGGACATGGGTCGTTACGGCCAACTTTTGCGCCTACACGCTTAACTGTTGTTGGAATAACGTTTCCGGCAACATATTTCCAGTCTCCGTCTACCTGGCGGAACAAAGAAACTTCGTGATGAACGTCATGCATCTGGTGCAGTGTATAATCTGCCTCAAATTCAACAATGTATTCATCCTTTTTTTCGCCTTTTTCGGTATTCAGGATTTTAAGACCGTTCCACTGTGACTGTTTACTCCAGTCTTCGGTTGCTTTGCGGTCAATTTCGCCTGTTTCTTCACCTTCTACACAAGAATTGATGATGTAATCAATTTCATGTTTTACATAAGAGGAATAGCGGGCTCGCATACAAGCTTCGGCTGTAGGTGCCTTAATTTTTCCTTTGATAATAGGTTCACAGCATTCTGCGTAAGTTTTGCCCGAACCACAAGGGCATAATTCATTTTCTTTACTCATAGGGGATATTTTAATGAATTTGTCGAAGTACTACAATCCTTTGGCCCAGGCATAGGTGCTCAGATAAGGGTCTGGGCGAACAGGCTTTGGTGTACTCCAGATTTCTTTTATGCTGCCATTAGGCTGTATTACACCAATTCTTACCCTTTTGTTAAGGTGCTGGTTAGAGCCTTCGATAGTAATCATGCCTTCCGGTGCAATATAGGAAAGTCCTTTGCAGGCAATACGGACAGGTTCAGTTTCAAAGGTTTCTGCTTTTTCGCAGGCTGCAGCCCAGAGGAATACTGCCATGTATGCAGCTTCTACAGGGTCTCCAACCTTGGCGTCTGTTCCATATTTTTTTCTGTAAGATTCACGGAACCTGTTGTTGCTGGAACCTTCAATTGATTCAAAATATGACCAGGAAACATAATTTCCCTGGCAATTTTCGGCTCCAATATCTGCAATATTACCTTCTTCTATAGAAAAACTCATTACAGGAATTTTATCTGCAGTTATACCGGCATCGTGCAGCTGATCAAAAAAGGCTGTATTGGAATCTCCGTTGAGTGTGTTGATAATTACATCTGGCTTAGTTTTGATTATTTCCTGAATAATAAAGCGGAAGTCTTTTTCATTCATAGAAACATAGGCTTCGCCGCACACTGTTCCTTTAAGATGCTTTAATTGAGCTTTTATGATGCGGTTTGCAGTTTGAGGGAAGACATAATCACTGCCAATAAGAAACATGCGTTTGCCAAGGTTTTCAAAACAAAAATCAATGGCAGGAACAATCTGCTGGTTTGGAGCGGCTCCTGTATAAACAATATTAGGACTGGCTTCCATACCTTCGTACTGCAATGGATACCACAAAAGATTGTAGTGATCTTCTACAACTGCTTTTACAGCTTTGCGGGAGTCAGAAGTCCAGCAGCCGAAAATAGTTGCAACACCATCTTTTTCAATTAACTTGGTTGCCTTTTTACCAAAAACAGTGGCATTGCTTTCTCCATCTTCAATAACAGCCTCTATTTCGTGTCCCAGCACACCACCAGATTTGTTTAATTCTTCAATGGCAAGTAGCTCGGCCTGCATAACATCTTTTTCGCTGTTTGCCATGGAACCAGTTAGTGAATGCAGAATACCAACTTTTACTATTTTGTCTTCTGTCTTACGGCAGGAAGTAAAATTTATGAAGATTAAAACAGCGAGGATTGAAAAAAATGTTCCTGTATAAAGATTTCGTTTACTCAATTTACAACCTCTATTTAATGATTTCAAAGGTTTTCATCGTGCCCTTACCTTTAATTTTACATACAATCGGTTCGGTAAATTCAAAACCTTTACCTTCGAGCATGTTCTTTAAGTCTTCTGTAATTCTTATGGCGCCAGGATTTGCCGCAGATTCCATTCGGCTTGCAACGTTTACGGTGTCGCCCCAGACATCATAGATAAATTTTTGTGTACCAATAACACCTGCAGTTACCGGTCCGCAGTTAAGACCTATTCTTATATTAAATTTAATGTCAGCTGTTTCGTTGTAATTTGCAAGATCCTGATACATACCCTGGGCAAACTTTACCATTATGCTGGCATGATTTTTATTTGCTTCTGGTACACCGCAGGCTGCCATGTAAGCATCTCCAATTGTCTTGATTTTTTCTACGCCCATCTTTTTGGCACGTTCATCAAAGCGACTGAATAAATCATTAAGAGCCTTTACAATTTCATGAGCAGAATGTCCGCTCGAAACATTTGTAAATCCTACAATATCAGAGAACAGCAGGGTAACATTATCAAAGTTTTCACCAAAGGATTTGTCGCCGGTTGTTTCCTTAAGTTTGTCGGCAATTTTATCTGGCAGAATGGAACGCAAAAGATTATCTGATTTTACCTTTTCCTGTTCCAATGCGGCAGTACGTAATTTTACAAGAGATTCAAGGCGGATATTTTCCTTTTTGATTTTCTGTTCACGGTAACGGAAATAAGCAAAAGCTCCACCAACTAAAAGGATTATGAGTACAACCCAGAAACCAGCACGCTGATAAAGATATGGCTTTTGCCACAAGAACATTACTTCATCGTGTTCAGATTTAATGCCGTTTCCATTGATTGCATATACAACAAAGGAATGCTGTCCTGGTGTAATGTTAGTATAGGAAACAACACGGTTCATGTCTGGAGTAGAAAAATCGGCATCAAAGTTTGTAAGCTTATGAGAGAACATAATACGTTCCGGGGCATCAAAACTCAAGCCGGTAAATTTTATGTCTACACGTTTTGTTCCAGGCTTAAGGACAAACATTTCGTTTGTGGCTTTATGTTCTACATTGTCTACAACAATAGATTGAATATCGATAAGCGGAGTAACATTTGTCTTGTTTGATTTAAGAGGATCATAAATGGCAATACCATCTACCATGGTAAACCACAGACGACCATTCTTATCTACAATAGAACGTGCAGTACTGGTTGGACCATCTGAATCAAGACCGTCGTTTTTACTGTAGTATTTTGTATTGACAGTACGTGCTTTTCCAGAGAACAGATTTTCAAGGTCATCCTTTGAAATGGAAGCAATACCGTGATTGTTTGTAATCCATGCGTTTTTATTTACATCAAACAGTATCTGGAAAACCGAGTTTGTTCCAAGACCTGTTTCGTTATTCAAGGTATCGCACTTAAAGCGCAGGCCTTTTGTAGGATCAAAATCCTGAATACGGGTAATACCGCTTCCTGTACAGATCCATAAGTTTTCATTTTCATCCTGCGAAATCTTGAAAACAACGTTTCCTGCTATTCCATAAGAAGAAGTAAGTCGTGCAAAAACCGTTTCATTTTTCAGAAGGAAGATACCGCCGCCATCTGTTCCTACCCAGACAATGCCACGATGATCTTTGTAAATGGTCATTATATATTCTGTTTCCAGACCCTGTGCCTGTCGTATGTTATTTATGCTTCCGTCGGCATGAATAATGCTCAAACCTGTGGTTGTTCCTACATAATACTCATCTGGAGCAGTTTCTATGGCAACACGAACCTTGTTTCCAACAAGGCCATTGTCTGTAGACCAGGATTTTATTGTTTTGCCGTCGTATAAAAGCTGGCCGGGTTTTGTATAACAGCTTACAAGAATTTTTCCATCAGAAATTGTTTCTACATGGCGTATTCGTATACCTGCTGTATATTTTGTAAGCGCGTTTGTTTCAAGTTCATCATTTTTATAGCAGAAAACTCCGGAATCGGTTCCTGCCCAGACACGTCCATCAGGAGTTTCACAAAGGGCATTTACGGTAATACCTAAACGGCTAAGCTTGAACTTACCGTGAGTCATCTTACCAATACCATTGCGGTCTGTTGCAAACCAGATGTTGTCTTCTCTATCCTGAATAATTTTGTTTATGTTGGAACCAGAAAGTTCTGGAGCTCCTTTGTATTCTACAAATTCTCCCTTTGTGTAAACAACAAGACCATGTTCTGTTCCAAACCAAATGTCTCCGTTTTTGTCCTGCAGAATTGAACAGGTTGGAACTGTGTCCAGAAGTGTACGGGTTTTTATGTGTTCTGCCATACCGTTTTCCATACGGCAGATACCCTTGTCTCCAAGACCAATCCAGAAAACATCTGTTTTGTCCTGGTATATTGTAGTGGCAAAATAACGACCGAATTTTTCAAATTCCAGCAGAGGGCGGAAAACTCCGTTTGTATACAGGAAGAAACCGTTTTCATTTGAAATAGTAAGCCAGATGCGGCCAACATTATCACAGAAAATGTGCGAAGCAATTACACCACTGGCTGTAGTTCCTGGTGCAAACTGGGGAGTTATTAATTTTCCATCTGGAGTAATATAAACAACACCGCCTGCGGTACCAACCCAGATGTTTCCTTCTTTGTCTTCTGTAAGTGTACGTATAGAGTTGTTTGGCAGACCTTCGTTTATTGTATAAAGCTTGTTACCTTTATCAGAAATTTTCTGGAGACCTTCGTCGTTTGAACCAAGCCAGATGTCTCCCCGGGAATCCTGAATGATTGTACGGACAGAAACAAAATTATAAGTACTGTCTAAGGCTCTATTTATGGAAGTAAAAGCAACACCGTCAAAGCGGACCAGACCTTCGTAGGTTCCTATGTTTATATAGCCGTCGTTAGTTTGATAAATATCGTTGGCTGTAGTACCCGAAAGACCGCCAAAAGCGCTCCAGGACTGATAAACATAGTTGTCAAAAAAACTGTTTTGTGAAAAACAAGGAATAGAGAGAAATGCTAATAATAAACTTATAGATAAACACTTTCGCATAATAATACTCTTATATTATCGGCGAAATTTAGTAGAAAAGCAAATTCTTTTTTTATTCAACCGTTACCGATTTTGCCAGATTTCTTGGTTTATCAGGATCATTTCCGCGCTGAACGGCACAATAATAGGCAAAAAGCTGGGCCGGAATGATAGAAAGAATAGAAATAAAGGCTTCTTCGGTAGATGGAATTGAAATTACGGTGTCGGCACTTTCGCCAAAGCTATTTGTTTCATCCTGTGTGATTACAAGGGTTGCTGCACCGCGTGATTTAACTTCTACAATGTTACTCTTGAGCTTGTCAAACAGGGCACGGCTTGTGGCTGTGGCAACAACCAGGGTCATTCGGTCTATGAGCGCAATTGGTCCGTGCTTAAGTTCTCCTGCGGCAAAAGCTTCGGAGTGCATGTAGCTTACTTCCTTAAGCTTAAGGGCACATTCAAGACTGGTTGCGCTGTCATACTGGCGGCCAATGTAGAATACCTTTTCCTTGTTAAAGTTCTGGGAAGCAAATTTCTGAACTGCAGACTGGTTGTCCAGGATAGTCTGTGCTTTTTCAGGAATAGATTCCAGCTCGTCAAGCAGGCGGTGATATTCTTTGTCATCAAGATTTCCACGAAGATGTGCCATTTTCAAAGCAAGCAGGCTAAGGCACATAAGCTGGGTTGTATAAGCCTTGGTAGAAGCAACTGCAATTTCCGGACCGGCCCAGGTGTAAATAACATCATCGGCTTCGCGGCTTACAGTAGAACCAACACAGTTTGTAATTGCAATAATGCGGGCTCCTGCCTGTTTTGCAAGTCGCAGGGCTGCAAGGGTGTCGGCAGTTTCGCCACTCTGGCTAATTACAATAAAAATGTCGTTTTTATACAAAATAGGATTGCGGTAACGGAACTCGCTGGCAAAATCAACAACAACAGGAATGCGGGCCAGCTGTTCAAATGCGTACTTGGCTACAGCACCGGCGTGATAAGCAGTACCACAGGCAGTAATGACAATGCGTCCGGCATTTTTCCAGTCATCGCCAAAGTTTACTTCATCAAACTTAATGTCTACGTTTTTGTTGTTTTCTTTTACAAGGCGTGGACGCAGGGTGTCGTTCAAGGCTTTTGGCTGCTCGTAGATTTCCTTGAGCATAAAGTGAGCATAGCCGCCCTTTTCTGCAGAAGAAATATCCCAGTCTACATGGTAAGGCTCTTTGATTACCTTTTCGCCTTCGTCGGTAAACAAGTCTACGTGATCGTTATAAAGAACGGCAAGTTCTTTCTGGTCCAGGAAGTATACGTCGCGGGTATATTCAAGTACGGCCGGAACATCGCTGGCAATAAAGTTTTCGCCCTGACCAAGACCAATGATGAGCGGACTTTCTTTACGGGCAGCAATAAGGCGGTCTGGATAATCTTTGCATACAACACCAAGAGCATAGCTTCCTTCCAGCTTGTGAATGGCCTTAATAACTGCGCCAAAAATGTCAGGAGTCTGCTCGTAGTAATAGTTTACAAGGTGAGCAATAACTTCGGTATCTGTCTGGCTGCGGAAAACAATTCCCTGAGCCTGGAGCCAGCTTTTAAGCTCCATATAATTTTCGATAATTCCGTTATGAACAATTGCAATGGAACCGCTTACGTTTGTCTGAGGATGTGCGTTTACATCGCTTGGTTCACCGTGAGTTGCCCAGCGTGTATGACCAATACCAAGCGAACCCTTGATTGTTTCGTCGGCAATTTTTTCTTCAAGAAATTTGAGGGCACCCTTTGCCTTGCGGACAACAATATCTTCGCCGTCAAAAACTGCAATTCCGGCACTGTCGTATCCGCGATACTCAAGCTTTTTAAGAGCATTTATAAGTACAGGTGTTGCTTCTTTTTGTCCAATATATCCTACGATTCCACACATAATTATCTCCTATTACTCCCATCCAAACGTAGCAGGTGGTTTGTTTGTAGCGTCAAAATAAAGAGCATCTACAAATGGCAGTGCTGCAATCTGATGAACAATTTCGTTGAGCAGATCAGGAGGCAGCATTGCAAAACGGGCAGTCATTACATCTTCGCTGATTACAGGGCGCAGAACAAAGGTTGCTCTGTCCGGTGCACTTGCGTAAGGTAAAATTATAGTAAGGTGCTGGAAAATTTTACTGTACCAGCCCGATTTATGAAGTTCTGTAAGAACAATATTATCAACCTCGCGCAGCTGATCCAGGCGTCGGCGGTCGCAGTAACCCTGCTGAATTTTCAGGTCGCTGTCGGCAACATCCGGCTTCTGGTAAAGTTTAATGCAGGTGCGGTTGATATACTTTGCGCTGTTTGTAATTGTACTTGAACAGGCTTCCAGCTTTTCGCGTTTTTCCGGGATGTGATAAAAACCGGTACATTGTGGTCCCTGAGGCTCTCGAAGGGGCGCTTCACCTTCAAACGTCAGCAGAGCCGGGAAGCGGTATGTTCTGAAGTCTCCCTGAACACCCACAGAGCGTACAGGAAGAATGCTGCGTTTAAGACCGGCAGTGCATTTTTCACAGAACATGTCGAGTTTAATATCGTCAAGCTCTTTCTGAGCAAGTTCCAGTTCCTGTTTGTCTTTGTCACTTACAGTTCCATCACTGCAAAGTACGTTTATGCTAAGCCCAGGACCCGGGAACGGATGGCGCATAACAAGTTCATCAGGAAGACCAAGCTTGTGACCTATGGCACGAACCTCGTCCTTGTAAAGGTCGCGTACAGGTTCAATAATGAGCCCCTTGGCAATAAGGTCTTGAATACCCTGAACCCTGTTGTGATGTGTTTTGATTGTGTGGCTGTTTTTAGTTCCTCCGGATTCAATGATATCCGGATAGAGGGTGCCCTGTGCGAGCATCCATTTTTCAGGATCCAGATGCTGGGCTTCTACAACACGGTCGCGGACTGTAATAAAGTTTTCGCCCACTGCCATACGTTTTTTCTGTGGGTCAGTTAGTCCTGCAACAGCTGCCAGGAAGCTTTCGCTTGCATCTTCGGTAATAAAGTTTGTCATGCCAAACTTTTTGTAGGCAGCAGCAACATTGGCACTTTCGTTTTTGCGCATAAAGCCGTTGTCTATATGTAAGCCGAGTACACGGTCCTGACCCAGGGCCTTGTTAAGCAGTGCAAATGTAATTGTTGAATCTACACCACCGCTAAGGAAGAGCAGAACATTTTTGTCGCCGGCTTCTTTTTTAATGTTATCAAGAATGAACTGGAGTACAGTATCCTGATCCCAGTTTTTTTCCATTCCGCAATAGTCTGCAAAGTTCTGAAAAATCTGATTTCCGCAAGGAGTATCTTTTACTTCGCAATGGAACTGTAAAGAAAAACGCTTTTTATCAAGATTTTGTGTTGCCGCAAAAGGACAGTCTTTGGTAGAGCCCACAACTTCAAAGCCGTCTCCAAGCTCTAAAACTCCATCCTGGTGGCTCATCCAGACCTGCTGTTCCCCGTCAATATTTTTGAAGAGCGGACACTTTGCACCGGCGCCGTTCATTCCATCGGCAAACTTAAGGGTTGCAAAACCAAACTCCCCGACAGGAGCCTTTCCAACCTTGCCGTTGTAGCCGGTCTGAACAATATAGTGACCATAGCAAAGTCCAAGAATAGGAACAGGCAGCTTGAGAATGTCACTGTTGAATTCCGGGGCGTCATCATCATAAACCGAAGAAGGACCTCCCGAAAAAACAACACCGCGTGCATTTTCAAAAACATCGAGTGTGGCTGTAGGCAATGCTATTTCTGAATAGTAACCAAGCATACGGAATCGCTTGGCAATAAGGTGGGCATACTGTGAACCAAAATCCAATACGACAATTTTTTCGCGTTTCATAATAAGATTATAGTGAAAATGATTTTTTTTAGGAAGATTTTTAACGTGGTTAATAAAAAAAAAGCGCAGCCCCTTTTGAAAGAAGCTGCGCCTTATAAAATTGTCTGATATGAAAAATTATTTCATTTTAATGGCAACGCTGTAGTCTTCGTCGGTCCAGTCAGGATTAACAATCATATCAATATCTGTGCTCAGAGAAACACCCTTTGTGAAAGAATAAGCGCGTTCTGTATCCGGACAGTAGAAAGTGATTGTAACACCCTTAGTTCCGGCATCTACCTTAAAGTTTTTGATGTTAGACTCGTTAAAGTCATAAACCTTTTCGCCTGAGCTTGAGATAGAAAGAACAATGTGTCCATCTGCAGAGAATGTCCAGTCTGCATCCCATTTTGCATCCTTCCAGGTTCCTTTGATTCCACCAAGGTCAAGAGCAAAAAGACCTGTTGTCATTACGGCAAGAACGATGAGTGCAAATAATTTTTTCATAAGAAAACTCCTGTGATTAAAAACTACGTACCAAAAAAGCACGTGTAAGAATGATTATAACACCGTTTTGTTGATAATACTACTTTTTTTCATTATTTGTAGAGAAATCTGCAATCTTTTAAAAAATGCCATGTTATAATTTTACCCATAGGAGTTTGATATGCATTACAAAAACTTTAAAACCGTAACTTATTGTGTTGCCGGATGGGTAAATCACATTACAGAAAAAGATTTGCGCGAGCAGACTGAATGGCTTCAAAAATATGTGGGAATAGATAAGATTTATCTGGAAACCTACCGCGACGAGTTTGCAAAAAAAGAGCAGCTTGATATGGTTAAGCGCGTTATGGCAGATTACGGAATTGAAGTTTCCGGCGGAATTACAACGGTTACTCCGGATTTGAATGAAACAGATAAAAAACGTCAGCGTCTGTTCAATACCTTCTGTTACTGCAACGAACCTATGCGTGCACGGCTCAAGGAAGTGAGTGAATATACTGCACAGAACTTTGACGAATTTATAATTGACGATTTCTTTTTTACACAGTGTCAGTGCGAGGATTGTATCCGCGAAAAAGGGGAGCGCTCCTGGGAAGAATTCCGTCTTGCAAAAATGATGGAGGTTTCCCGCGACCTGATTATTGGTCCTGCAAAAAAAGTGAACCCGAAAATTCACATCATTATAAAATATCCTAACTGGCGCGAAAGCTTTGCACAAACCGGATACAACCCGGGACAGCAGCGAGAAATTTTTGATTCAATTTATACCGGTACTGAGACCCGTCATGGTGCTCAGACAGACCAGCATCTTCCTCGATATTTAAGTTATTCACTTATGCGATATTTTGAAAGTGTTGCTCCTGGACGTAACGGCGGCGGCTGGTTTGATAATTTTGACTGCGACAGAATTGATACGTATCTTGAGCAGGCATATCTTACAGCCTTTGCAAAACCAAAGGAAATGATGATGTTCTGCTGGCCTTCTCTTGTGAATAATAAACGTTCTACTCCGCTAGGATTTATGTATGAACGGCTGGATGCAATTGTGGGGCAGCTTGGAAATCCTGTGGGATTAAAAGTATACATTCCGTTTAATTCTAAGGGAGAAGACCATTTAGAAGATTTCCTTGGCATGGCAGGAATTCCTATGGAACCGGTTTGTGATTTCCCGGAGTATGATGAAGGGGCTGGTGCTGCAGGATGCAAGGTTATGGTAACAGCCGCTTCTTTAAAAGACGAAAAGATTCTGGAAAAAATAGAAACTTTTGCAGCAGCCGGTGGAAACGTAATTGCTACAGCAGGTTTTATAATCGGAGCTCTGCAGAAAAATCCGGAGCAGCTTGGTAAACTAACGAGTGTTAGTTATACAAACCGCACTCTTACTGCAGATGAATTCCAGTGTGCCTGTGCAAGCCCAATGGGAAAGAATTATATCAAAACTGCCGGGCCGATCACCTACCGTCTGCTTGAACACAGAAACAATGCAACCTGGTCTGTAATGAATGCGGGCCATGGCGAATATCATGAAAGCATTTTGTGCTATGACACTTACGGCAAGGGAAGGCTTACAATTGTTAATCTGCCAGAAATGCCTTCTAAAATTTATGAGCTTCCATCTCAAGTTTTAACTCAGATCCGACGCGAACTTAATTCAAACGGAATCTGGATAGACGGCGGGGCAGGAGTTTCTCTGTTTACCTATGACAACAAAACCTTTGGACTTTATTGCCACATCTGGGACGGCTGCGTGCCTTGTGAATTTATGGTTCATGTAAAGGGACAGGCAAAGCAGCTCAAACGCATTAGCGACGGAACTCCGGTAATGCCTTGGAACAGACTTCCTATGGAGCCGGTTTATTCAAGGCAGCTTAATCCAATGAAGCCGGAAGAAGGAATTGAAACAGCATTTTATGTACGAATCCAGCCGGGAGATTTCTGCTTTTTTGAGATACAATGACGAAATCTTTTTTATGTGTTAAACTTTTCTCATGAAAAAAACAAATGCAATGCGTATTCTTGATGGGCTTGGAATTAACTACGAAGCTGCAGAATACGAGGATGACGGTGAACACGAACTTGCAAAAGGTGCAGCCCTGCGTATGTCAGAAAAGCTTGGGGTTGCGCCTGAAACTGTTTTTAAAACCATTGTAATGCGTACCGAGACAAAAGAAATCTGTGTTTTCTGTCAGAGTGCCGTAAGCGAAATCAATCTTAAAAAAGCAAGGCAGGCAGCGGGCTGTAAGGAAATTGGTCCTGTGCGTCCGGAAGAACTGCTTGGGCTTACAGGATACATTCGTGGCGGATGCACTCCAATTGGCATGAAAAAACAGTTCCGCACTTTTATTGATGAGACTGTCATTCTGCATGATAAGGTTTGTATAAGCGGCGGGCAGCGCGGGGTACAGATAAAGCTGGCTCCCGATGATTTGATCCGTGCCGTTAATGCAACGGTTTGCGATTTAGAGTTATAGAATTATCACTATATTTTCTTTATAATTTAGGCGTGTATTTCAATGGAATCCGGTGAAAGGCCGGAGCTGAGTGCGCAACTGTATGATGATTTATAAAAACCTGTTTACAATCACTGAGGCCAGATTCTGCGGCTTTGGGAAGATTTGGTTTTTTGCACGATAAAGTGCGGTCGTCGAGTCAGGAAACTTTGGTACACGTTTACAGGCTGGCCCTGTAACACTGCTCTTGTGGGCGGTGAACTTTTTTAATTTTTGGGTTCTGCGCAATTTCGGAATCCGGAGACCTTTATGAAAAACAATTCTTTTTCTCGTTTAAAACTGGCTGCAGTGCTGGTTTGTTTTGTATGTGCCTGTGCATTGTTTACAGGATGTGGTCCAAAGACTAAGCCGGCTTCTGTTTATGGAACATGGAAGAGTGAATTTACAGGTGGTCACGATAGTTATGTGATAACAACAGACACAATTACTTATGAATCTGAATATACAGGATATCCTCCGTTTACTTGGGAAGGTTCTGTAGTTGAAGTAACAGATTCATATATTTACATCAAAAAGAGTGACAATAAATATTATTGTACAAGTTATAAAAATCTTACAGAAGAATCTTGTTCCTTCGCAGATGCATATAAAGATGGTGGAAAGGATAATACTGATACCTTGGACGAAGCCAAAACAGAATTTACTGTTGAAAACGGATATTACGGTAGATACGGCGAATACAAACGCCAGTAACTTTCTTTCATGAAAAAGTCTTCCTTAATCACAATCTTTTTATTCTCCTTTCTTCTTCTGAATGCACAGAATGCTTTGGAAGAAGAAAATCTACCGGAAATTATACTTCCTCCAATCACTACAATAATCGAAAGAGAAGAATCTCAGGTAGAGCAGAAAAAGGTTTATACTCAGGAAGAAATTGAACAGTATCATGCCTCTTCGCTTACAGATTTTCTGCAGGCGACAGGCATGCAGATTTTATGCTATGGCAGCTACGGACTTGAACAAAAGCCTTCTATCCGCGGGTTTACAGACGAAACTGTCCGGGTTGTGATTGACGGTGTGTGCATGAATAACGCCCAGTACGGCACCTTTGATTTTTCGACAATCAACATAGATGACATAGAAAAAATAGAAATTGTAAAAGGCGGATTTACAGAAGGTGTGAGTGATGAAGGAGCTGTGGGCGGAGTTATCTACATCACTACAAAAAAATATTCTTACAAACCGGAGTTTGATTCCGACACACAGCTCAAAACTTTTTTTGTAAAAACCCAGCCGGTAGATTTTGTTTCTCAAAGCTTTGGCATCAGTTCTCCGGTCGGCGCCAAAAAAGATACATTCATAAAAGAAAGCCTCAAGGCCTGCTATGCCGCAAACAAATATCTTTATACTCAAAAGCTCAACAACTTCAATCCTAATGTCCGCTACTTTGATTTTGTCCCTGAAAATTCCAAAAGGGTTGTAAGGGAAAATTCTCAGGTTGGTGATGTTCAAAACAGCTTTAAGGCGAGCCAGTATTTTGGAAGCGGAAACTGTTTTTCGGCAGGAGACATTTTTTATTTTGGACACAAGCATGTTCCAAACGTGGAGTTTTCAACCGACAACGGCATCCAGAAGGATTTGAACAACGCACTTACACTGTCACTTTATAATCCGGAAGTTCTGGGCAAGGTAAAAATGCAGAATTCTCTTTCCTGGATTTTTGATCACCGTAACTACGACGCACCATCAGAGCATTCAATTCACAAGATTAATACTGTACGTTATGCATTTTTCGTCAGTTCAAACGAAGAAGAAAAATATAATCAGAACGCAAGCGTGACCCTGGATTTTACACATCTTAATTCAACAAACGATGGAAAGCACTATCAGTTTACGGGAACCATAAAGGAAACAAGTCAGTTTGAATTTAACGACACCTTTAGCATGAGCGTTCCGCTGGCCATCAAATTCTGCAATAAAAATTTTGCGTTTATTCCCAAGGCGGGAATCAAATTCACAACAGAAAAGCTGGACTTTTTCCTAAACGGTTACCGCATGGTTCAGTTCCCGACGATGGATGATTTGTACTGGGAGGCCGGAGACTTTTACGGAAACCCTGACCTTAAACCTGAAGACGGATGGGGCGGAGAATTCATCATCAACGGACATGACATCTGGCTGCCGTTTTCTCTTTGCATTTATACAAACTATTACAAGGAAAAAATTCAATGGACAACGGTTGCGTTGCCGGGTAAAAATACCGCCACCTGGATGACCCAGAATGTTGCCAGTGCTTTTTATCTTGGCGCCGACGTAGAATTTGAAAAGCACTTTTTTGATGATAAATTCTTAATCCGGGGAAACCTGGAATATCTGTACACAAGACTGCTCGACAAATCAAACACCCTGACCTACGGAAACAAAATAATGTGGACGCCGGATCTGACCGCAAGCCTTTACATGTCCTATGACCTTGAAAAAGCAGGCATTAAAAAAATCACACTGGACGCCAGCTACACCGGAAAACGCTACAAAACAAATATGAATCTTGCCTATCTTTACCCATACTGCCTTGTAAATGCGGGAGTTCAATTTCAGGACATCAAGCGGGTTTCTCCATATCTAAGAATCGAAAACCTTTTGAACACAAGCTATCAGTCTGTAGAGGATTATCCTATGCCGGGAATCTCAGTTTTGATTGGTGCACGAATTAAAAAACTTTAATTTGCTTAAATTAATTTAATATTTGTGAAAATAATTTTGACTCATATATTGTAGAAACTTTAAAAAAAAACTATTATATAAAATTAATACAATAAAACACAATTCAGGTGGTTTGACATGAAGAAAGTACTTGTCTGTAAAGAGATGGATCCTCTTGAAACCCGTGTTGCCCTGATTCCGGACGACATTAAAAAGCTTGCTGCCATGGGATTTGAGTTCCAGGTTGTAAGTGGTGCTGGCCTTAAAAGTGGTTTTGCTGATGATGCTTATACTGCTGCCGGTGCTAAGATTATTAAAAAAGAAGAAGACGGATATGATTCAAGCGAAATTATTGTTCGCATCATGAAGCCTAAGACAACAAAGGGTATGAAAAAAGATACCTTCCATATCAGTTATATGGACCCGTTCAACGAAAAAGATTTGCTGAACGAATTTGCTAAGAATGGTCTTCAGGCTGTTTCATTGGAAATGATTCCGCGTTCTACTATCGCACAGAAGATGGACGTTCAGTCGTCACAGACTTCTCTTGCCGGATACGTTGCAGTTGTTAATGCTGCAGCCAAGCTTCCAAAAATCCTTCCTATGATGGTTACTCCTGCCGGTACAATTAATCCTGCTCGTGTATTCATTATTGGTGTTGGTGTTGCAGGGCTTCAGGCTATTGCTACTGCTAAACGTCTTGGTGCCCGTGTAGACGCATTCGATACTCGTCCTGTTGTAGAAGAGCAGGTTAAATCTCTTGGTGCTTCATTCGTAAAGATTGACCTTGGAGAAATGGGACAGACTGCTCAGGGTTATGCTAAAGAGCTTACACCGGAACAGATTGCTAAACAGAAGGAAGCACAGGCTAAGGTTTGTGAACGCTCAAATATCGTTATTACAACTGCTAAGGTATTCGGTCGCAAGGCTCCACGCCTTATCGAAAAGAACGTTCTTGACCGCATGATGCCGGGTTCTATCGTTGTTGATATGGCTGTATCTACCGGTGGTAACGTAGAAGGCTCTAAGCTCTTTGAAAACGTTGTTACAGAAAACGGCGTAACAATCATGAGTGGTGATCTTCTTGAGCGCCAGGTTCCGTTTGATGCATCAAAGATGTTCAGTGGAAACATTACAGCTTTCCTTACACACTTCTACAATAAAGATTCAAAAGAATTCGAAGTTCGCATGGAAGATGATATCATGAAGGGTTGTCTGCTCACACAGGGTGGACAGATTATTCACGAAAGATTTAAAGAGGCAAAATAGGGCGTCACCCCTGTCATTCCCGTGCTTGACACGGGAATCTCATCTTATGAAGAGATTGTCGGGTCAAGCCCGACAATGACATAGGGCATGACATTCACATAGGAGTATTTATTATGGATATAATGCTTATTTTCGTATTTGTTATTGCGGCTTTCCTTGGTGTTGAGCTTATTTCAAAGGTTCCTTCACAGCTTCACACACCACTTATGTCAGGAACAAACGCAATTTCTGGTATTACAGTTGTTGGTGCCATCACTGTTACTGCAGTTGGTGTTGGCGGAAAGGTTGGACTTATCCTTGGCTTCCTTGCAATCGTATTTGCTACAATCAACGTTGTTGGTGGATACCTTGTAACAGACAGAATGCTCGGTATGTTCAAGAAAAAAGATGCTAAAAAATAAGGTGGCCGCAGAATGTCTGATATAGTTATTAAAATTTTGTACATGGTATCTTGTATCTTCTTTATCCGCGGTATTAAACTGCTTGGAAAAACAGATACAGCCCGCAAGGGAAATCTTTATTCTTCAATTGGTATGCTCATTGCCTGTGTAACAGTTCTTTGCGAAAAGCAGGTAATTGGTTCATGGAACGCAGATCCACTTCAGAACGGATATGTATACATTGCAGCTGCAATCATCATTGGTTCTGTAATCGGTATCATCTGGTCTAAGAAAGTAGAAATGACAGGAATGCCACAGCTTGTTGCTTTGTTCAACGGTTTTGGTGGTCTTTCATCTTTGCTCGTTGCTATTGCTCAGTATGTTTGCCAGCCTAAGGGAGACTACTTTACAGCTGCTTCTCTTGGTTTGACAATTGCAATTGGTGCCGTAGCATTTACAGGTTCGGTTGTTGCATGGGGTAAGCTTTCTGGAAAGGCCTTCAAAAAGAATGTTGCTATTCCTTTCAAGAACGCACTCAACGCAATCATTTGTGTAATCGGATTTTTGGGAATTGTTGCTTACGCTTTCTTCACAGCAAACAACCCATTCGGTCTTTCAAATATTGAATTCATTGGTATTGTAGTTTCTACAGCTGCCTTCCTCATCCTTGGATTTACAATGGTAATTCCAATTGGTGGTGGCGATATGCCGGTTATCATTTCCTTCTTGAACGCTTTGTCTGGTCTTGCTGCTGCATTCGCCGGATTTGCAATCAACAATACAGTACTTGTAGTTTCTGGATGTCTCGTTGGAGCTTCTGGTCTTATTCTCACACTCATCATGTGTAAGGCTATGAACCGCAAGTTCTCTAACCTTCTTTTCAAGAGCTTTGGTGGTTCAAAGAAGAAGGCTGGTGCAAATGGTCCTGCAAAGGAACCAAAGGCAATTTCTGTAGAAGATGCTTATGTAATCCTCGAAGCTGCAAAGAACGTTGTTATTGTTCCTGGATATGGTATGGCTGTTGCTCAGGCTCAGCACGCTGTAAAGGAACTCTGCGACAAGCTCGAAGCAAATGGTGCCGAAGTAAACTTTGCAATTCACCCTGTTGCCGGTCGTATGCCTGGTCATATGAACGTTCTTCTTGCCGAAGCAAATGTTCCTTATGAACAGCTCAAGACAAGCGATGAAATGAATCCACAGATGAGCAATGTTGATGTTGCAATCATTATTGGTGCAAACGACGTTGTAAACCCGGATGCTATTCACGATCAGGGCTCTCCACTTTATGGTATGCCAATCGTAAATGCTCACGAAGCAAAGACTGTATTTGTTCTTAAACGTGGTAAGGGTACAGGATTCTCTGGTGTAGAAAACCCACTCTTTACAAACGACAATACAGTTATGATTTACGGTGATGCTAAGTCTACTGTAAGTCAGCTGGTAAGTGAGTTTAATTCATAAGGTCTTTTACAAAATACAGTTCTGATTTTGTAAAGCCCATCTTTTTAAGATATTTTTGATGCTGAAGGTCGTTAGTTGCGGCCTTCAGTTTTTTTATGCCCTGAACGGCAAGCTGGTTGTAAAGGAATCGTCCTACAGAAGTGTCGCGGTAGGCAGGAGTGGTATAGTCGAGGCAAACTGTAAGGGTGCTGTCTTCTTGTGGAGCGGCAACAAAAACTCCGGCGCAGGTTTCCTTGCAGCAGACAAGATAAATTACCTGGCCCGGTTCAACATTCTTAAAATCAGGGAAAAATTTTTTTATTTCAGTCTGGTTTTCCTGCAGAAAATGCTTAAGATACAAATCGCTGCTTTTTACCTTTACAACAGAATATTCCTTTTTTGTGTTCAAAAGCTTGTACAGGTTCACTATGTTTATGATTATGAGCGCAACCTGCATAGCGGCTGTAGGGTAGGAGTGAATGCAAAGGGCATAGGCGCCAAAGATTACGCTTCCTGTCATGTTTATGATTCTGAGCTTTACTACAGAAGTCATAAGCATGGAAACAATTACAAGAGCAGAGCCAATGTATCCGACAATTTCGATAATCTGCTTTATATCAATGTTTGCCATTAAGCTTAGTCCTTAAAGGATTTTAAAAGTTTTGTATAATAGCTGCTTTTTTCGAGGTAACTGTCTTCAAAGGTTGCAAGAGAAACATAGCTGCTCTGATTTTTTGCAGGATACTTTGTTAATTCTTTGATGATGTAAACAACTTTGCCGGTTTGTGGCTGAGAAGATTTTACCAGGATTTTTGTAAGATGTTTTTTTGCATCCTTAGTAAGCTCCATTGTTTCAAAATCAGTATATGAACCGTCTGTGCTTTCGATAATTCTGCGCTGAACATAAAGATCGTTTACGGCAGCGTCTTCAAAATAAACCGGAACTGTGGCAATTGTAAGAAAGGCATCGTCGCCGTAAACCCAGCAGTTGTCCATCGGTTGTTCCCAGTTGGAATCAAGAGTGATTGTCTGGCCGTCCATTGTTGTAAACTTTTTGGCCTTTCCCTTGATTTTTGTTTTTGTTGGTGCGTGATATGGTTTGGCAGGAATAAGGCCTTTAAAATCTTCAAAGCTCTTGTCCGGTGCGTTCAAAAGTCTTCCGAATGTAACGCATGAAAGGATTACGGTTCCGTCTTCGGCAGTAATGCTCTTTATGTTAAAAAGTGGAACAAGGCTGTCAAAGCAGATTGTAATTTTTCCGCCGAACTGCTCGTAGTTCTGGGTTGAATTTACAGGCTCTGCACCAAGTTCAAAAAGCTTAATGCGGCGTGAAGAAAATTCATAAAGAATGTCGTGCAGGTAGTTAAGAATATCAATATCGTCTTCCGAAGTAACATCAATTTCCGAAATAATTTTTTCGCCTGTCATATCCAGAAAATCAGATTCTATATTTAATGAAAAAAGCAGGGCGATGTTTTTTTCCGGTGCTGCATATTCGCGGCTGGCAGGTGCATAATATCTTATCTGATAAGATTCATTATCATAATTTAAAATTCCGATATAGCTTTCGCGTGCAAAAGAATAGTCGCGGTAGTATACGTATTCGCCAAAGGTGTCCGGAACAAACGGAGTAAAGCCGGGCAGCGCAAATGCCACAGCTGCACCGCAGATAAGGATTATTAATGTTAGAAGAAGTTTTTTCATATAAAGTTCCTATAAAAGTGGCCCTTCGAGAGCCTCAGGGACCCCGACAAGAACTGTGGTCCCTGAGGTTCTCGAAGGGCCACCATTACTATGCATTTAATTTATCAAGCTCAGCCTTCACAATCTCAATAGCCTTAGCCGCAGCATTTACAGCCGGCACAAGCTCAGGGTCCTTTTCACATCGCTGTTTAAGCTCAACATTAGGAAGATTCTTGTCTCCAACAACAATGCGGATAGGATAACCGATCAAATCTGCATCCTTGAACTTAACGCCAGGGCGTTCGTCGCGGTCATCGAGAATTACATCAATTCCGGCAGCAAGGAGTTCTTCGTAAATCTTGTCGGCAACTTCCTTCATTTTGTCCTTGTACATAACAGGAACAACTGCAACCTGGAATGGAGCGGTACTCATAGTCCACATAATTCCGTTGTCGTCGTGATGTGCTTCAATAATGCTGGCGAGAGTGCGGTCTACACCAATTCCGTAACAACCCATGATTGCGGTTGTAAGCTTGCCGTTTACATCAAGGTAAGTCATGTTCATAGACTTGGTATATTTGTCGCCAAGCTTAAAGATATGTCCAAGCTCGTTTCCTTTCTTTGAGTAGAAGGTTCCGCCGCATTCAGGACAGATATCACCAGGCTTTACAACACGAACATCTGCAG
Organism: Treponema sp.; assembly: GCA_017550685.1. Lineage (GTDB taxonomy): Bacteria > Spirochaetota > Spirochaetia > Treponematales > Treponemataceae > Treponema_D. The sequence continues at coordinate 110,441 of JAFZOJ010000034.1, forward strand.
TCATAAATGGAGTAAAGTCGCGGCCCGGTTCAACATGAATAAAGTGAACATCCTTTTTAAGACCACCGGTAACAGCGTCGTGCATTGTCATAACAGTTTTATCTGCAATAACCTGTGCCTTTGTAAGCTTTACAGGGCCTGCAAAACCAACAGGAGCGTCTGTAATTTTTACAACATCTGCTTCTTCTGCAAGCTCAACATTGCTGGCCTTGAGCAGGGCACACAATTTAGCTTCGTTTACATCAAGGTCGCCGCGGATACAAACAGCAACAAAGTCGCCTTTAAGTTCAACGCCAGGGTTCTCTACCTTATAAATAAGTGTCTTAATAAATGCCTGTGGAGTTGTCTTAAGGAACTCGCTCAGCTCTTCGATTGTGCGTACGTTTGGAGTAGGAATCTCTTCTACAGCGGCGCTTGTAGCAACCTGTGGCTTTCCGTCTGCACCAAGTGCAACGTCGTCCTTGCAGGCAGCCTTTTCTACGTTAGCGGCATATTTACAGCCAGGACAGAGAATAAGTGTGTCGTCTCCAACTTCGCTTTCTACCATGAATTCTTCTGAACCCGAACCACCCATAGCACCGGTGTCGGCCTTTACAGAAATTGTTTCCAGTCCCATGCGCTTAAAGATACGGCGGTAAGCAGCAGCGGCATTTTCGTAAGAAGCGTCCAGGTCTGCCTGATCCTTATCAAAAGAGTAGGCGTCCATCATTGTAAATTCGCGGCCTCTCATAACGCCATAGCGCGGGCGGATTTCGTCACGATATTTTGTATTAATCTGGTAAGCAGTAAAAGGAAGCTGCTTGTAAGAAGTAACTCCGTCGCGAACAAGAGCAGTAAAAGCTTCTTCGGCAGTCGGAGAAATAACCATATCCTGACCACCACGGTTCTGCGGCTTGAGCATTTCGGGTCCCATTTTTTCCCAGCGACCGCTTTCCTTCCAGATTTCTGCAGGCTGAACAACAGTAGGCTTCATTTCGAGCATGCCGGCCTTGTTCAGTTCTTCGCGGATAATATTTTCTACTTTGCGGAATGCCTTGAGTCCCATAGGCATATAAGAATAAAGTCCGTTTCCAAGTTTACGGATAAGTCCTGCACGCATCATCAGCTGATGACTGGAAATAACGGCATCATTCGGTGCCTCGCGCAGTGTCCAGTTAATAAATTTTGATGCTTTCATAATGGGGATATTATAGTAGAAATAAGGGGGATAGGGAATAGTAAATAGGGAACCGTAGGGTACTGAGATGAACGGGGTCCCTGAGCCTGTCGAAGGGCATTTAAAGAAATCACAAAAGTATGTTACAATTAATCAAGTCTACATCGGAGGCATTCATGGCAAACAGCCTTATAAAAGGAATCAGGCTCTCATTTATTCTGGCATGCCTTTTTATGCCCGCCGCACTTTCTGCCCAACCGGTCCCGGGCTCCTACTATGACTTTATGGACGCAGTAAAAGACATGCCGGTCCAGCACGACAAGCAGTCCTTAATCATTTACCGCCCCGACAACAAAGGCAACATGAATTATATCCGCTGTTTTTTGCGGCTGCAGGATGAACAGGACAACGATGTAACTTACACTTCCTGCAAAGCTACCTACGAATGGGTAAGTATTCCCGATGTAATAAATCAATACAAAAAAAAGTACTACCTTAGCGGCGGCATGGCCATGCATCTGTCACTCAAAAAAGGCAAATACAAAATAACCCTGTACACACCGGTAGACCAGCAGGCCAATTTTACCTACCCGGACCCTGCCACTACACCATTTGAATGGCAGTCAAACACCTTTTTCTACAATACCGAAAATCCTACAAAAGTAATTTTTGTTACACCCACCCAAAATGAAAACGGTTTTTACAACGGTGGCTGGATAATAGATTACAAGAGTCCAAAATAATAATTGATTTTAGTTAATCTTCCACTTATTGCCTTCGTGGACAAAGCGTTTGGCGTTTACTTCGAGGAGACGGCCATCTTCGCCGGCCATTTTAACCATGTTGGTCAGAGGGTTTACTTCGGTTATGCGGAAGTTGGTACCGTCGTAGAAAACATGGATACCTTCGTTAGGAAGATTTCGTCGTGCCTCGTTGTACCAGTCAAATTCATAAGAAAGGCAGCACAAAAGTCGTCCGCACTGGCCCGAAATCTTCATTGAGTTCAAAGAAAGATTCTGGTCCTTTGCCATGCGTATGGAAACCGGGCGAAGCTTGTCGGAAACGGCATTGCAGCAGAAAGGACGGCCGCAAATACCAAGGCCACCGGTAATACGGCTTTCGTCGCGGACACCAATCTGGCGCAGTTCGATACGCATTTTGAAAACAGAAACAAGGTCTTTTACAAGCTCACGGAAGTCTACACGGTTATCGGAGCTGAAAAAGAACAGAGCCTTGGTTTCGTCAAACAAAAAGTGTGTGTCTACAAGCTTCATGTCCAGATTATGGGCAGCAACCTTTTCCTTAAAAATAGGAAAGGCCTTCTTTTCCTTGTCCACAAGCTGCTTGCGCTTTTCCATATCGTCTGCATTGGCTTTGCGGTCTATGGTAACAATATCGTCCTTTTTAATGCCCACAGGTTTTTTAGATTCACCAAGCACCAGAGCCATATCCTTGCCGTAGCGGGTTGGAGTAATAACATATTCACCTTCTTTGAGCGGATAGTTTCCCGGAGTGCGGGCATATAAGGTTTCGTTTGAGTATTCAAGTTTTATATGATAAAGGGGATAGTCAACCTCAAGGGTTTCGGTCTCTACCGCAGCGCCTTCGTTGTCTTCGAGGCTGGAAAGATTCTCGTTTTCCCCGTCAATGTCTGATTCAAAAATATCACTCATGTAATTCCTCATGTCATTCCGAACTTGTTTCGGAATCTCGTATTTTAAGACCCTGAAACAAGTTCAGGGTGACACATCTTCTTTATTATACCTTTACCCTTGCATTAAGTCTACAATCAAGCCTTTGATTTCATTTACGCGGTCCAGCATCTTAAGGTTGCCTGCCTGCTGCGAAAGTGTGTCCCTTACCATGCTGTCCAGTTTCTGATTGATTGTTTCAATTGTAAGTCGTGGATCACGTGGGCGCTTCTTCTGGTTAAAGTTTGAAAAATTGTGCAGCGGCGAAGAAAAGCCTCTGAGCTGTTTTCTGTGTTCCAGATAATTGTTGTCTACAATATATTTGATAAAAAGCTGTACAGATTCCCTGAACGCCTGGATATTTTCTGTAGTGGCAGAAATAGAAAGCGCGTTGCCTGCAGTATCAACCTTGTCGCGCAGAAAAACGGCAGCGTCTTCTATAGACATTTTGGCTATTTCGGGAGGATAACCTGCCGACATTGCCTTGAGTTCTTCCTGAGAATGTCCTTTGGATTGTAAAATCTGTGAAAAGCTTAGTTGTCCGGTTTTCCGGGTCTTATCTTTTTTCTGTTCCTTTGCTGCCTGACTGGTTGCATTTTGGAGACCAGAATAATAAGTAGAAGCCCCTAACGGATTTATTTCGCTCATGAAAGGCCAACTTTCTCCTTAATAGCCTTGGACTGCAGATAGTACTGCATCTTTTTTTCAAATTGTTCTTCGTCTTTAATAGAAATACAGTGACCGTTAATCATAGAAGTGTCTTCGATCTGAACCTTGCGCGAAATAATGTCTCCCAGAACCGCAGCGCTTGAAAGAAGCTTTACGCTTTCCTGGGCAATTACGTTTCCTACAATAATTCCGCCAATGATTATTGATTTAGCTTTAACGTCACCTTTGATTCTTGCATTGTCGCCGATAATAAGGTTTCCGTCGGTTTCAAGGTTTCCGTTAATATCACCATCAAGGCGTACAAAGCCATTAATGCGCAGATTTCCTGTTATGGAAGAGCCCTTTCCGATTATTGTGTTTATAGAAATATCATCGACTTTCAAGGTGGAATCCTATTTTGTGAATTTTACGTTTACGTATTTAGCAGGGTCAACTACATCGGAACCGATATGAACCTCGTAGTGCAGGTGAGGTCCGGTAGAAATACCTGTGTTTCCTACATAACCGATAATCTTGCTCTGTTCAACAAGTTCACCCTTCTTTACGCGGGCAGAACTAAGATGTGCATAGCGAGTATAGATACCATGGTTATGTTTAATGATTACAAAGTTTCCGTAGTTTGAATCGTATCCTACGTTTACAACCTGACCCGAAGCAGTTGCCATTACAGGATCTCCGGAACGGTATGTAGAAAAGTCGATACCCTTGTGAATGTACCACTGATTTGTAAGAGGATGCAGGTTTGGACCAAATGCCATTGAAACGTGCAGGTTAGGATTTTTGATAGGACAGATACTTGGAATTTCTGTAAAGAGAGACTGCTGAGTCTTGAGCATCTTTCCAATCTGTTCAATAGGATCTACTGCACTTTCAAGATAAGAAGCAAGCTCCTTAATGTCTGCAATTTCGCGTGCAGTTCCTGTTGTAATTTCTTTTGAATTAAACAATGAAGAAAGGTCTCCGTTGTTCAAGGCTGTTTCTGATTTTGAATCTACCTGCTGAATACCAAGCAGAGAAAGGCTCTGAGAAAGAGAAGTCTGGAAACGGCGTGCTGCCTTAAAAAGGTTGGCATTTTCGTCGCGCAGCTGATCCAGACTTGCAAGGGTTTCTCTGTTCTGGTTCATAAGGTTTGAAATTTCTGATTTAGAAGCAATTGAACTGCGGTTAAAGTAGATGAATGAAGAAATAACACCGATTGAAATTAAAAATCCAAGAACAAGGGCAAAAACGTTTGTCTGAAAGTTGATTACTTTTCCATGAGAGTGGGGAACGACCATAATAGTGAGTCTTGAGTCAAAAACACGGAAAACCCTTACAAGAAAAGCCCCAAAAGACTTAAAAAAATTTCCTGTTTTGTGAGTCACATTATTAGCGAATCGTTTTTCGAACTTTTTTACTTTGCGCTGTGTTCTCGCCAATTTCTTTCCCCATCTTACTTATTTACTATAGTACAGAATAGTATATCATATATTTTCGGCATATGTCAAATAAACGATAAGTAGTGTTGTAACCAGGATAACCAAAAATTTGTTAATATGTGGTAAATATGGTATAATTTGCCGATTATATATAGGATATACATAGGAGTGGTGCTTATGAAAAAAACTCTTGTAATAATATTGATTGCTGCAATGGTTGTAGTTACAGGATGCGATTTTAGAAATTTAGCCATCCCGGAAACAGTTTCCATTAAAACCAAGGCAGATTATGAGTTTTCGGTTGCAAAACTCGATTCCAAAAAGCAGAAATGGCTCGATGTTTCTCAGATGCTGGACTTTGGAAAGCTCATTGGTGGAGAAGATGACGGCAGTGAAGCTACAGAAGGCAGCTTTAAAATCATGAAATACAATGACGGCTCTGATTATCAGCAGTTTTTGATGCACATGAAACTCAAATCCATTGACTTTGACCTGGGTTCAAACTTTGGAGACATGGACTTTTCAAACGCAATTGAAGGATTTAGTATTCCTGCTGCAGATATTACAATTCCGGATGTAGGTAAACTTTCTTCTACTCAAAAGCTTGATTTGACAAGTATTAAAACTGCATTAAACGCTGCCGTAACCTTTGTGGGTGTAACAGCCCCAAGTGCCAGTGTTAATTTTACAGGCGATACATTTGAAGAAGTTGAGTATTCAAGCGGTTATTTTGTAATTAAAACTGAAGAAGCTTATGAAGGAACAGTTGCTCTTTATGATGGAGATATTACTGTTCCTACAAACAAAAAAACAGAGGCCGCCTTTAACGGAGATACAGCAAAACTTAGTATTGCCGGAATTACAATGAAGTATTCCGGAATGCATCTTGTATTTTCAGGTGCTGCCGATAAAGGATTTATAGCTACAATAGAGAGTACCAGTTCTATAAAAACTGCTACCAAGGTAACAATTGATAGCAGTAAATATAATGTACAGCCTGTAAGTATAACCTTCCCGTTGAATATGGGAGATTCTGTTGAGTCCTGTACAATTAATACAGGTTCGATGAGTGTTGTTTTGGATAGAACCGGTTGGACAGATGTTATTACAAATTACAATATTGCTATTTCCGGGGCGCTTACAGCAAGTTTTAATGAGAGTAAAACAACACAATCATTAAATAATCAAATCCTTTCAAAGGGAGACATTAAGGCAGATGCTACCGTAACCTTGTCACTCAATAATGCAAATATTAATTTTGAAAACGAGCCGCAAGTCAGTGTTAATGTTACGGTTTCAACAATTTCTGCAACCGTAAATCTTGGCGAAGGTTATACTACTCCTTCTTTTAATACTTCTACCCCGGGTAATGAGCAGCCAATCACAAGTGATATTACAGATTATATAAAAAGCATTGCCTGGAACCCAAGTGGATTCAGGGTAAAAGCAAAGAGTACACTTCCTACAGGAAATAATATTGGAATTTCAATTCAGTCAAGTTTCCTTGGAATTAATCACACAGAAACTATTCCAGGTGGAGGTACCTCTGCCGAAGAACAGGTATTCAACTTCCTGGGAACTGTCGGATATGATGCAGAAGGCGGTAGAAAGATAACACAGTTTACCGATTCGTCGGGTGCAAACTATTTTGATGAAATAGATATTAATGCATCTGTATCTTTGCCTGGCGATAGTGTTACGGATGGAAAAATAACTGTAACAAATGTACAACCAGGTGCCTCTTACGCATTGAGTTTGACAATTGAACCGGTTCTTGATTGGGCTAGTGCAGACATAAAGATGAGCAATTCAACTACATCCTTTACAGGAGCCTTTGAATCAAACATCAATAAGGCAGAACTCTTTAAGAGCTTTGGAGAATCTTTTGCCAACGGCTTTATGGACAAGCTGAGCTTCTCTGCACTGCCGCTTTATTTCTTTGCCTCTGTTCCGGATCTGAGTATTTTTAATGATGCAAACTTTGGTGGTGTTGTTAAGGTTTACTATGGTAAGAAGGCTGCGGAAAGTGCTCCAAAACCTACAATGACACCAGGCTCTCAGGTAAAATTCCTTATTGGGGAAGACGGTCCGACAACAGCAGATGATGATGATGTTAAGTCAAACATATCTCTCAAAGGCATGCCTGCACTCGTAAAAAATGCGGCCGGAGAAGTAACAACTAAGTTTAATCCTGCAGAAAAACTCGTAGACTTTTCAAATGTTCTGGATATGGAGCCGCCTGACGGTGCTCCGGAAGGAGTTTCCCTCTGTGTAGATTACAATGTTGGTCTTGGCGGTTCAGACGGTACAATGACTATTACCAAAGCAGACGTTGACAGCCTTAAGACTGCCGGAAAAACAAAGATTTCGGTTGATATCGTTATGCTGCTTACAATGCAGTTTAATGTAAAGGATAAAATAGAAATTAATGTCCGTGAGCTTGCAAATCCGGGAAAGGATCCTGCAACAATGACAGACAAGGAAAAGGATCTTTTGGGTCGAGACTCTGCAGACAGTGCCTCTGCTCTTGAAAAATACTTGAGCTATATTCCAAGTGCACGTCTGGAGCTTATAAAACCTAAGCTGCCGCTCAAATGTACGGGTGGCTTAAGTCTTAGCGTACAATGGGCAAGTACAGAATCACCAAAGGTTTCAAGCCTCAAAGATGGCGAGGACCTGGTTATAGAAGTTAATCCTTCTAAGCTTTTGAGTTATCCTCTGGATCCTCAGATAAAGCTTGTTGTAGGCAAAGGCTCATTCGGGCTGCCTAAGGATATGTCAGTAGAAACAGCACTCAAGCTGGGTGTTACGGTAGACGGTACAATTCCTGTTTACCCATTTAATGCGGGAGGATCAAACTAATGAAAAAATTCATACTTTCTTGCGCAATTATAACTTCGCTTTTTACAGCTGCTTTTGCTGAAAACATCTTCTCGCACAGATTCTTTGAGTTTAAGGTTGATGTACCGGTTTCGATTTCCAACAACCTTATTGCCGTAGACGAAATCCTCAAAAAGAATGTTGTAATTGACCTTACCGAAATTGCAGACAGCATTGGTACTAAAGGGGCTTGTGTTCTTGCTTCTACAACACCAACATTTGGTTTTAAGCTTGATATTCCAAAGGGACTTGTTCTTGGAGCAGATCTTGGTATACAGGCAGATGTAAGCGCGGGACTTTCTGAACAGCTTTTCCAGTTCTTTGGTAAAGGAAATGCCGGTTCCGATGATCCTACAGAGCTTAAAACTTCTTTAAAGAATACTTATGCCGATGTTTTTGCCTTTGCTTCTGTTTGCGGAGGCTGGAATGGCAAAAAGCTTAAGCTTACCGTAGATACAAACGCTTTCTGGGCTCTTGCTCATATGGAAGCAAGCGATTCTTATGTAAGGGTTTATAACAACGCTGATAAAAATGTTGCCGGTGTAGAAGCAAAACTGGATGCAAAGCTTTATTCTGCATTTGATGTTACCGGAGACCTGAGCGATATTATGGCATTAATCAATCAGACCATAAACAATATTGGTTTTGATGTCGGCTTTGATGCTAATTATGAGCTTTTCAGATATCTTTCTGTGGGCGCTACAGCAAGGGTTCCTATTGTTCCAAGCCGCCTGCCTATGCTTACTTCTGTAGGTTATGACTTTAACCAGGAAATCGATATTGGAAGCATGATGGGTGCCGGAGATTCAGGTTCAGAATCCGGAGCAGGAGCCGGTTCGGGTGCAGAAGGCGAATCGCAGGAAGAAGCAGCAGGACTTCAATTCTCTCAGGCTTCTTTGCTGGATACACCTTATACAATTCACCGCCCTATGAAGCTTGGTGTAAGTGCAGATTTCCATCCGTTTGGAACCTTGCTTACAACTAAGGGATATTTTGGTGTAGGAATAAGACATCCGTTTGCAAAGAATAAAGAAGAAATTCAGTGGTATGTAGATTATGCTCTTGCCGGAAGATTGAGCCTGTGGAATATCTTGAGCTTTAATGTTTCGCATTCATGCTACGACCAGGTATTCAAGAACGAATTTGCACTTGAATTCAACATCCGTCTGCTTGAAATAGACGTTGGTGTTTCTTCTGAATCTACAAGCTTTGCAAAGAGCTTTAGAGGTGCGGGCGTAGGTGCATTCGTAACCTTGTGTCTGGGCTTCTAATCAACTTTACCCTAAATTCAAACCTTTATCTGCCGATAATCAGTTTATGGCAGATAAAGGTTCAAAAAAGAAAACAGGCTTAACTCTTGCCTGCATAATACTCGCAGTTCTCGTAATTTTCATTATTTTCCTTGTTAAAAAGGATTCTATTCTCACTAATCTTAAAGAAACCCGCTTTTTTGAGCGTGTATTTGGCAGCACACCGGAATTTGTAGAAAATCACACACCGGCAGAGCAGAGTACAATTCCACTCCCGGTAGAAGATAATGCCGGCGAAGTAACAATTAAGGTTGAACCGGCCAAACCTGCTAAACCACAGGAAAATCAGACTTCAAAAGAAACAGAAAAGCCTGCCGAAAAGACTGAACAGGCAGAAAAACCGGAAAAGCCGGCAGAAACCACCAAGCCTGTGCAGAATGCCTACATGGACGTTCAGCTCTGTTTTGTAGAAATAGACCCGGAAGGTTCAATAAACCGCAAGCTTATCAAACGTTCGGTTCCAAAAAACGATTCTCCGCTTACACAGGCAATAAAGCTTGTTCTGCAGGGCCCTGATACAACCAAATCCGCAGAAAAGAACTGTACTTCACTTATTCCGCCAGGAGTAAAGCTTTTGGGTGTAAAAATAAGTGACGGAGTTGCTTACCTTGATTTTAACGACAGCTTTGAAATAAATACCAACGGTGTAGAAGGTTATAATGCCCAGCTTATGCAGATTGTTTATACTGCAACGGCATTTTCGACAGTAAACAGCGTCCAGTTCCTTATAGAAGGCAGCAAGAAAGAATATCTTGGCAGCGAAGGACAGTGGATAGGTTCACCGTTATCTCGAAATTCTTTTTAAAGTATTTGCATATTTTAGATTATAGGATAAAATTATAGTACAACTTATTTACAAGTACGGAGTTTATTCTATGACTTTATTCTCAATCTATTTACTGTTTTTTGGTTTATCAACTGTAATAGGAGTTCCACTTCTTTCATCTTTTCAGGTTACGCAGATAAAGGGTTCTACCTGGCTGGATTGGGCAACACATCTTGGTGCTTCTTTAGGTCCGGCAGCAGGTATCTTTGTAATTATTTCCCTTCTGGTATTTTTTATGCTCAAGCCTCTGGAAAAAATGATTAAGGAAAGCGAAACCCGCGATCTTTCAGAGGACGAAAAGCTTAAGGCCCAGGGAATTTTGAACAGAATTAACATAATTTCCATTATTTCAATTCTCTGCGGTTATCCTATTGGTAACGGTACAACAATCATCATCAAAACACTTTCGGGCGGTCTTGATTATAACGGCGTAGACCTTTTTATGATTCTTATTCTGGTAATACTTTATGCTTTTCTTGCCATTTCTTATTCTACTACATGCTTTACAATTATGGCCCACGAGCAGATTTCAAAGCTCAAAATTCAGAATACAGATAACATGAAAAACTCCCGCTATACACTTTCGCTTGGAATTATCTTTATTAACGTAATTCTTATTACCGGCTGGCATATATTGATGTCGGGCTATAGTGCAGTAAGACGCGGCTGGACAATGAATTTGTTTTTGCGAAAAGGCCTTTATGCCCTTGTTTTGAGCATGGCTATTTCGCTGCCGGTTTGTATTCTGGTTTTGTATCAGTTAAGAAAGCGCTTTAGAATTACTGTAGAACAGATTGATACCCTGCGCGAAAAAGGTGATCTTTGTACACGACTTAACATCGGTACTTTTGATGACTTTGGTGTAATCATGACTTCTATGAACAAGCTCATGGACTTCCTTCATACTTCGCTTACTACACTCAGAAACGAATCGGGTTCGGTAGGTACTGCGGCAACAGAGCTTCTTTCCATTACAGACAATACCAACACAAGTATGGATATGATTGTTGCAAGTATTGAAGAGATGAAGCGCCAGAACGAAGAAAAGGACAGACTGCTTACATCTGCAAAAGAAAGTATTACCAAGCTTAGTGACGAAGCTGCTCAGGTTAGTTCTACAATGCAGGAGCAGTCTATTGCCGAGGAACAGAATGCCGAAGCCGTAACTCAGATGGCCGAAAATACAACCCAGATTAACAACCTTATTCAGCAGGCAAAAGAGCTTTCCAAGAATCTTTCTGAATCTTCGGATGCAGGTTCTTCGGAAGTTGAAAAGACCGAGCTTGTAATTAATTCGGTTAGTGAAAAATCAAAGATGATGTCCGAGGTTATTCAGGTAATTCAGCAGGTTGCAAGCCAGACCAACCTTCTTGCCATGAACGCTGCAATTGAGGCTGCACACGCCGGTGAGGCAGGACAGGGATTCTCGGTAGTTGCTGACGAAATCCGTAAGCTTGCCGAAAGCACACAGAGCCAGGCCAAGAGCATTAAGGATTTGATTATAGAAATTACAAATGCAATTCATCAGGGTTCTTCGAGCATGCAGGATACCAAGGCAATGTTCTACAAGATCCGTCAGGAAATTGGTACACAGACAAACGTCGTAGAAGACATTGCAAGAACTATGGAAGTTCAGTCTACAGGTGCAGAAGAAATTCTTTCAAATACAAACAAGATTTCTCAGAATATTCAGAGTGTTACATCCCTTATCCGCAATCAGGCAAATTATACTGATAACATAAGGGGCGGTATTGATATGGTTGTAGAGCTTTCTAAGAAGATTGACGCTTCAATGAACCTTTCCGTAAACATTCTGCGTGATTTCTCACAATCAATTGGTATTGTAAACGAAAAGGCTCATGATAACGAAAAGTCTGTACAGACTATTAATGATGCCCTTTGTAAGTTTGAGCTTTAATCTTAAACCTTAAACTGTTTAATCTGTGAACTGATTTTAGATACGCTGTTTCGTACGTTGCGGGAGTTAATCGAAAGGGTTTCTCCTGCTTCGACGATTTTTTGTGTACCAAAGGCCATTTCACACATATTCTGGGCCATTTCGGTAGTTGCGTTCTGCAGCTGATTAACCTTTTCCATAACAAGTCTGTTACCCTTGGTCATAGTCTCGCTGGCATTGCGTACTTCGCGGGTGCTTTCGTTAAGGGTCTGCAAAGAAAGATTAATCTGTTTTGAACCTTCGGTCTGTTCGGTCATAGAATCTTTAATCTGGCGTACAAGACTGTCGGTTTCGTTAATCATATTGGCAAGTGTATTGTAAGATTCCAGAGATTCGGCAGAAGCAAGGGTTACACCGGAAATAGATTCACGGATTTTTGTAAGCTGTTCACCGATTTTCTGTGACTGTTCAGAAGAGTCTTCGGAAAGCTTACGGATTTCGTCGGCTACAACAGAGAATCCTTTACCTGCTTCTCCGGCGTGCGCAGCTTCGATGGCGGCGTTCATAGCCAGAAGGTTTGTCTGTTCTGCAATACCCTGAATTACGGTATTTGCTTCTTCCAGCATGGCCGATTCATCTTGAATCTTGATAATTCTGTCGTTTACGATAACCTGCTTGTCGGCTCCGTTTCTTACATTGCCTTCGAGCTTACCGAATGATGCGGCCATTTTATCTACAATGCCATTTACCGAAGCAATATTGCTTACAATTTCTTCTACTGTTGCCGAAGCCTGTGTAACTTCGCTTACCTGAATATTAATAAGGTTATCAAGGGAGCCGATATCTTCGCTTACCGAGCCAACCTGATTAACGGCTTCCATAACGGTACGGGCCTGGTATTCAACCTGCTCCTGAACCTTGTTTATGCTGGAAGACATTTCGGTCATGATGTTTGAAGTGTCGGCTGCAGAATGATTCATATCATCACTTACATTATCAAGGGTTTCCTGAGAAGATTTGATGTCCATGATAATTCCGCGCAGCTTGTCGGTAAACAAGTTAAAGCCGTTTACAACGTTACCAATTTCGTCCTTGTTCTTTACGCTGATTTTGCGTGTAAGGTCGGCACTGTCGCTGGCAAGGTCTGTAATGGAATCTGTAACTTCGAGCAGCGGCTTGAGGAAGCTTGTCATTGCAATAAGGAAGGTAAGGAATACGATTACAAATGCGGCAAGTACACAGTAAATGATTGAAGTCTTGATATGCTTAAGACCGCCAAAATAATAATCATAAGGGAGGGTACAGATTACAAGCCAGTCTGTTTTTGAAGGTACAGGCTTGGCTATAAAGGACATTTTTTCGCCGGTGATGGAATCGGTATATTCCATAATGTCGTAGTTGCCGTCAAAGGCAGCCTGAACTGTTTTGGCAAGCTCTACGTTTTTTTCAAAATCTATGTTTGTATGGTCGGCCTGGCCAATAATTTCGCCGGTTTCCTTGTTGATTACAAAAGGATGGTTTTCGCGGCCAAAGGTAATATTAGAAACTATGTGGGAAATGCGGTTTCCTTTGATTACAGAAACTGCTACACCGCAGATTTTATCACGGTAGTTACGTACAGGAACTGCATAGAACATAAGGACTGCGTTGATTACAGATGAAAAAGCAGGGTCGGCAACGTAATTTTTGCCTTTCATTGCCTGTTCAAAGTAAACACGACCGGCTGCAAGGTTGAGCTTTTGGCCTGTAGAACGGATAAAGGTAAAGCCCTCTGAATCGTAAAAGGCGCAGTTTTCGTATTTTTCTTTATTAAGGTTTACAACTTCGGCCATCTGATGGTTTTTTTCGTCGAGTGAAACCTCAGGATCGCGGGCAAAAGGCATCTGGGCAATGGAGCTCAAAAGCATGAATTCCTTTTGATTGAGCTCATCAATCTGGTTTGTTATGTCTGAAGAAAGCGAAAACAGATTGCTTTTAGCCGACTCTTTAAGAGTTTTTTCGGCAAAATAGTAAGACAGGGAACCTACAGTTAAGATTCCAAGAAGTACTATAGAAATTGTAATTATTATAAGTTTACCTTTGATACTATGCATGATATCTCCCTTTTTAGTGGTTTATATTATAAAATACTATTCTAAAAATGACAAACCCTTTAAAAGTGTTTACATTTGCTGGATGCGGTACATAGGGGTGCAGCCCGGGCAAAGCTCCAGGATATTGTGTTCGCAGGATAGGAATTCTGTAGGGTCGTGGGTTACGTGCAGCATAGTTGTGGTGTTGCCCTGGCCAATGAGCAGCATAAGATGAAGTATTTTTTCGCGGTAGTTCTGGTCAAGTCCGTGGCAGGGTTCGTCTAAAATGAGCAGGGAAGGGCATTTTACGACAGCCCTAAGGATGAGGATTGCGCGCTGTTCACCGTAGCTTAAAGAGCCAAAGGTTTCTTTTTCACGGCCGGCAAAACCACCAAGACTGAGCCAGCGGTTTGCAAGGGATATTTCTGTATCTTTGGCGGGTTCGTAAAGGCCAATGGAGTCGCGGAAGCCGGAAATTATGACATTCTGCAGGCTTGTGCCGCCGAGCATCCTGTATTCTACGTGCAGACGGTAGGAAACAATGCCCAGATGCTTTTTTATATCCCATATGGTTTCGCCCGATCCGCGTTTGAGGCCGAATAATCTTACGTCGTTGCCAAAAACCTGCATGTTGTCGCCGGTTATAAGTTCAAGGAGGGTGGTTTTTCCGCTTCCGTTTGGGCCGCGTATGAGCCAGTGGCTGCCTTTTTCTACGGTCCAGGTAAGGTTCTGGAGTACCTTGTGGTCATTCCAGCCTACGTTTACATTAGTCATCTGCACCAGAGGGGCATTTTCAAAGTTTGGGAACACTGCCTGGTCTGCTTTTTCGTCCCTTGTAACGGCGGTTTCCTGCCTGGTGATGTTATAAAGCTGGGTAAAAATTTCTTTTTCCTGCTCCAGAATTTTCTGGGACATAAGGTTTCTTTGTTCAAGGAGCTTTTCGTATTCACTGCGCGGGCCGCAAAAGCTTATTTTTTTGTCTGTAAATTCCAGGACGTTGGTAATTGTGTCAGGAATTTCGTTCCAGCGCTCCATGCCAAGAATAATGTATGGTTTTGTGGTTTTGGTAACAAAGTCAAAGATGATGTGGCGGCTTTCGGCATCCAGGCCGGCAAAAGGGTCGGAAAGGACGAGCAGCTGTTTACCGCTGACAAGAGCACGGGTAAGCAGGGTACGCCTTATTTCGCCGGTAGACATGTATTTGAGCCCGCGGTCCAGGATTTTTTGTACACCTGTAAGTGCTATCTGCGGGTTGTTTTCCAGATTTTCAGTTTGCGAGGGGTCCAGCGCCTCCGAAATAAAAACTCTTCCTGTGCGGCCAATGTCAACGCCGTCTTCCATAAAGTCGCTTTCATCATTTTCGCGTTCTTCCTGAATCAGACGCGCTGCTTTTTCCAGGGAAACAATTTCTGTGGACTGCAAAAAAAGGTTGGAATACAGGGAAACGGGTGAATTTTCATTATTACAAGGGTTTGGAACTATCTTAAGGCCTGTCTGACCGCCAAGAGCATTCAGAAAATCAGCTTTACCGCCGCCGTTTGGACCTGTTACAAGCCATTTTTCACCTTCTTTCATAGTCCAGTTGATCTGCTGGATTAAGGTTGAGCGGGAATTTTCAATACGGCAGTTAATTATCTGAATAAGATTCTGGCTTTCCATGTTTTTGATATATTAACGTTTTTTAGTTCAAAGGGGAATATATAAAAGGGGCATGCATAAAAAAGGGGTTTATACCGATAATTAAAGTATGATAAAAGGGAAAAAGAAGTTTATAGCCGTTTTTTTATTATTTACAACAGGATTAATCGTCAATTACGGCTTTGCAAAAGGAAAAAAAGATACAGAAGATACAGTCTCAACAGAAGTTGCCGCAGAAGAAGCTGGTTTGGATACAAATTCCGAGCTGGAGCAGGAAATAGAGGAAGGGACTGCGCAGGTCGAGGTTATGGAGCCTGTTCAGTTATATACGCTCAGACCTGTAGAGGGTAAGCCTGTGGCGTTTGCCGAAACCTGGGGCTATGTTAGTGCCGGCCGCGAGGATGAATATAATTCCAGTCTGCCTGTTACGGATGTGTGTTATTTTGCGGCAGAAATAAACTGTTATGGAGAACTGTCCGGGGTGCCTGTACGGTCAAAGCTCAAAACCGGAAAAGCAAGGTGCCATCTGGTAATTGTGTGTGACAGCCGTTCGCTTACACATTTTGTAATAAATCCGGAATATGGGGTGCGCAAGAATCTGCTCAAATCTATTGTTAAGGCGGCGGCTCCCTATGATGGAGTTCAGATTGATTTTGAACTGGTACCGGCGCGGGACCGCAAGCATTTTCTGACCTTCCTTGCAGATCTGCGTTATATGCTTGGACAGGCTAAATGGTTTACGGTTTGTGTGCCTGCAAGATTTAAACGGCTTTCGGAGGATGTTTATCCTTATTCTGATATTGCAAACTACAGCGACAGGGTTTTTGTAATGGCCTATGATGAACACTGGTCTACAAGTGCGCCCGGTCCTATTGCATCCATGGACTGGTGTAAAAAGGTTCTGGATTATGCGCAAAAATCCATTCCGCCAAGAAAGCTTGTAATGGGCATTCCTTTTTACGGCAGGTTCTGGGCGGAGCAGGCAACCTCGGGAGCTTATTATTTTTCAAGGCTCAACCGCATGATGATTGCCAATGGTGTAGAAGAAATTACTTACGAAAATGATATTCCAAAAGTTCAGTATACGACACAGGTTGATGTAACCGGATACTTTAACGATGCCTATTCCGACGTAAGCCTGCTAAGAATGTATGAAGAAGCAGGGGTTCAGAAAATAGGGTTCTGGCGTATTGGTCAGGAGGATCCCGAGTTCTGGAACTGGCTCAAGGTTGAGAAGAAATGAAAAATGAATATAATAATGCTATGACACAGTCAAAAAAGGCAGAAAATGTCCGCGATGTAATACGCTACCTGCGTAAGTTCAAGGACGCTGTTGTAGTTATTTATCTTGATGATAAAACTATAGGTTCAACACTTTTTTCTTCTCATATCCGTGATATTGCGCTGCTGCATCAGGCAGGGCTCAAGGTTGTAATCATTCCGGGTGCGCGTACAAGAATTGACGAGGTGCTTTCCGGGGCCAAAATTGACTGGACTTATAAAGACAATATCCGCATTACAAATGACGAAGCAATGCCGCTGGTAAAGATGGCTGCTTTTGACGTTACAAATACAATAATGACAAATCTTGCCGCCAACGGAATTACTGCCGTTATCGGTAACTGGGTTCGTGCCCGTGCCAAGGGTGTTCTAAGCGGTGTAGATTTTGGAACTGCCGGAGAAATAGACAAGCTTGATACAGAGTCGGTACGTACAGTTTTGAAAGACGGATTCATTCCGCTTTTTCCGTGCATAGGCTGGAGTTCAACAGGCAGACCTTATAATATTTCTTCTGTTATTCTTGCAAACCAGATTGCCGTGGAATTAAAGGCCGACAAGCTCTTTTTTGTAACGGGAGACAACCCGGGCATCATAAGCCAGGGCCAGATTGTTCCGGCAATGAATATAGAAGAAGCCGACGAATACATAAGCAAAAATCCGGAAGAAACTGCAATCCTTAAGCTTGCAAGAACCGCCTGCAGCAAGGGAGTAAACCGCGCCCACATCGTAGACGGAAACATAGACGGAGTTCTTCTTACAGAAATTTTCAGCGACCTTGGTTCGGGTACCATGATTTATACAAGCAATTATGGAAAGATCCGCCCAATGGAACAGAATGATATACCAAGCGTACTTGCACTGATGAGGCCGTTTATTGAAAGCGGAAAGCTGCTCCCAAGAACAGAGGGAGACATTGCGGCTGCCATTAAAGATTACTGCGTTTATGAATTTGACGGCGGTGTAAGGGCTTGTGCTTCACTTCATTTTTACGAGGACGGGCAGGCAGAAATTGCAGCCATTGCTGTTGACGAAGCCTTCAGCCATATGGGCATAGGCTTTAAGATGGTGGACAACCTTATTTCGCTTGCAAAAGAGGCTAAGGCAAAAACTGTGTTTATTATGACGACACAGGCTGCCGATTGGTTTGAAAAGCTTGGATTTAAGGAAGACAGCATAGAATCTTTGCCGCAGGCTCGTAAGGCTATCTGGACACCGGAACGCGGATCCAAGGCCTACAGATTATTCATTACACCACAGCTTTAATTCTTTTGACAGTTGTTTTGCCGCTTTTTTGTGGGTTACGGGAGAAGGGTGCCAGTCTGCCCCAATTCCGTCCGATTCCAGCTGCATTTTAAATTTTACCGTTTTTACCGGAACACTAGGAAAGTCCATTGAAAAAAGCTTGCAGGCTTGGTCAACTGAGGCACAAAGCTCTTGTCCCATAATTCCAAGGCAGCAGCAGATTTTGGCGTCGGGGCTGCGGCGGTGAACTGCTTCTATAAGCTGGCGGAGTCCTGCAACATAAGCAAGGCGTCTTTCTTCTATTCCACGAACCCAGCTTATATCGTTGGTTCCAAGATTAATTACAACAATATCCGGGCTGAATCGGCTCTGGTCCCACACATGAGGTTCTGCGTGCAGCCTTAATTCTCCGCTCTTGTCGGTGTAGGGCCAGCAGGAAGGCATGAGCCAGTGTGTGTCGGGCAGGTTTATGGTTGCCGGGTCTACATAGTTGGAGGTAATTCCTATTCCGCTCCAGGAGCACAGCATAAATTCTGCCTTGAGGGTGCGGGCGGTTAAAAAGGCATAGGCTTTGTCCGGGCGTTCCTGGCCTGTACAGAAGGTGTCTTTTTCCCAGATGCCTTCTACTCCGTAGCCGCAGGTTATGCTGTCGCCAATAAATTCTATTTTGGTGCGTGGTTTGCCCTGCATTATACGGCCGCGTCGGAGAATGCCTTCTATGTCCAGCTGTTTTAATCCGGCATAACCAAAGGCGCATTCACTCAGCTTAAGGACTTTAATCACTACGGTTTTTTCTATGTTTGATTCGAACAGTACAAGTTCGTTTTCTGTTTTATCCAGGGAAATGCGGATTGGTTCCTTGTATTCTTTTTTTTCATCCAGGAAATTAAAGTTGTCCCAGAAGGAGTCGCCCTTGTATTTTTCGGGGCTGGAAAGCTCTGTAATATAAACGCCAAGAATTCCGTGCTCTGTGTCTTTCTGGTTGGACGGGTCGCTCAAGATTGTGGCAACGGCTTTTGTTCCGGTAAAGCAGAATTCAAAACCGCTGAGCGAATAATTAAAATAGCGCACATCGTTGTGGTCAAAGTTGCGTCCGTACCATTTAAGCTCGTCAAATTCAAGTTTCATCATCTATTCTCCAAGAGGTTCATATTCAATTCTGAATTTTGGAAGGGCAGGAAGCTCGGTAAAATAATCGTCCGGGCTTGTTCCCTGTGCAGGCGGTGCAAAAATCCTGAGTTTGATTTGGGTTGCTGCGGTAATTTTGTGTTCAAAAAACCAGCTCATCAAATCTATGCATTTTACTCCCGGGGCCTTGTAGAACCACCAGCCGCCAAATTCCATTATAAGGTTTGCGTCCAAAAGCTTGTCTTCAAAATAAAGCTCGGCAAAGTGGGGATTGCTTTTTATTTCCAGGTCTGTTTCTACACCCTGGGCATCTTCGGCATTGGTCCAGCGCAGCTTTGCAGGCAGGGTTATTTCTTCTGCAGCTTCGAGCTTCTGGCTAAAGAAAGGCTTATGAAGGTCTTCGCGGTAGCTTGCCAGCAGAGGCTGTTCAATGCCTACATCGTGGTTGTTTGGATCCGTAACCTCAAGCCCAAGCCTTCCGTCATCTCGGAACTGATAAAGGGTCATTGCACTAAGCCATTTTTCCGGGTCGGCCTGGAGCCTGTTCATAAAGTCACGCAGCTTTTTTGCCTGACCATAAGGGCCGTTTACATCACCGTCGGCATTCATTTCGCTCAAAACCATAGGCTTGTCCTGACCGGTGATCTGGCGCAAGCGGTAAAGTGTCTGCTTGAATCTGTAGTACACGTCGGCATTGTCGTAAGAAGCAAAGGAATCTCCGCCTTTTTGTGCAATGTCATTAGGCCAGCCCCAGTGCAGCGAAAGATAATTGTCGCAGGACCAGATGTCTGCAGCCTTGTGTGCTTCCAGGAAAATGTCTTCCATTTCCAGCTTGCCGGTTTCTTTCTGCCACATGCCTGCGCACAAAATCATTTTTACATTAGGCGCATGCTCGTGCATTACCTTGCACACCATTACAAAAAAGTCGGCAATTTCCTGGTAGGTTGCACGTTTGGTATAGCAGAACCAGGTTCCTGTGCATTCATGATTTACACGCAGAAGAACCCTTCCGTACGGGCGAAGGTCCTTGGCAAGCAGAACAATGTCTTCTTCCTTAAGATGCGGATCAATTGTAATTGTAAGTACAACATCCATACCATGGCGGCGGATTTCTTTCATAAAACAAAATGGTTCGCCATCGAGCAAACCTTCGCGGCCACCACGATAAGGAAAATAATTTTCGTAAGGAGAATCCCACACGTCCTTGGAATTCCCGGCCTTTTGCAGTTCGCAGGCACGAACAGGCCATTCCTTGTCGTTGGGATAATATGTATACATAAGGCTTATGCCTCTGTGAGTTTTGTGCAGCTTGTGGAGAATATAATCCTGATTTACATAAAGGGCACGTTCACTTCCGTCACCCAGATCAAGAGCGCAATCAGCAGGTTTTAAATAAATTTTTCTCATAGGGACAGTATATAATATAATAAAAAAACATTACAGATGACTTCTTTTTGATTTTACTGTTATAATATATAAGTTCTACTCAGGAGAAACTTATGACAGATTTTACAAGAATTTTGAGCATTGCCTCTCTATCCAAAGGCTGCAATCAAGGAAGGAATTCTTGTTCAGCTTTTTGAAGACTTACTTCCTGTAGTGAGCGTGGGATTTTCCGGCAGGGCAGGTGACAGGCATGACACAGATTCAAAAAATTCTTTTTGAGTATCAGGATAAAAAATACGCTGACTTTTCTGCAAAGCTTGTTCCGACATTGCCAAGGGAGGCATTTATCGGTGTAAGGTCGCCCAGCTTTAAAATGATTCTGCGTCAGATTAAGGAGCTTGGCGAGCGGGAGGTTCAGGATTTTTTGCAGGACCTTCCTCACAAATATCACGAAGAAAATATCCTTCACATTGCGTTAATAAACAAGACAAAGGGTTATGAAGAATGCCTTGCCGAGCTTGAACATTTTCTGCCGTACGTAAACAGCTGGGCGGTGAGCGACGGTCTTAATCCTCCGGCTTTGAAAAAAAACAGACAGGAGCTGCTGCCGATTCTGGAGCGTTGGATTTGTGATAAGGCCCCGTTTACTCAAAGGGTCGGCATGCTGCTTTTGATGAAATATTTTTTAGACGAGGATTTTAGGCCGGAGTATCTTGAGCTGCCTGCAAAAATCCGGAGACGCGAATATTATGTTAACATGATGATTGCCTGGCTTTTTGCAGAAGCGTTAGTAAAGCAGTGGGATGCGGCACTTCCTTTTATTCAAAACCGGCGGCTTGAACCCTGGACACACAACAAGGCAATTCAAAAGGCCTGCGAAAGCTTTAGGGTTACGCCGGAGCATAAAGAATTCCTGCGGTCGCTTAAGTTGTGCTAAAACTTAATTCTTAAGAAGCGCACAAAATTAATGATTGCACGGGCTGCTTCATCACACAAAACTGCAAGGAAAACACCGAGCATTCCAAGCTTGAAAACAAAAACAAACAGAGCGGCAATTCCGACAACGCCTACGGTTCCAAGCCCCTGAGTAAACAGCATCCATTTTGTATCGCCGTATCCGCGGATTCCGCTGCCAAAAATCATGTTTCCGGATTTTCCAAAAAGATTTGCGGCAACAAGAATTACAAACACAACAGACATTTCAATAACTTCTTTGTCGGTTGTAAAAAGGCTCAAGGTCAGGCGTGGGAAAATTGAAACAAAAATAAGGGCTGCGGCACAAACCATGAATGCCCATTTTATACTTGTCTTTACAATATCGCGGTAAAGCTTGTGATCCTTTGCGCCGGTTGCCTCGCCGGTCAAGGTTAAGGTTCCGCTTCCGATGGCGCCGATTACAACTACAAAAAGAAGTTCAACGGTAAATACCATGGAGTAGATTCCGGCTGCCATTTCGTTGATGGTGTTAAGGATGCGGATGATGCAAAGGTTTCCGGCATTCCAAAGCAGGTCTTCGCAGGCTGTTGGAATTCCAAGCTTAACAGAGGTAATGAACGGGGTAAACTTTGCCTTGAGGATTCTTTTAAAGCCCGGGCTTGTAAAAAAATCTTTGCGCTTTGCAATGGTGATGTACAAAAGATAAAGGGCTCCCAGATATTCTGCAATTGTTGTTCCAAGAGCGGCACCGGCAACCTCCAGGCGAGGGAAACCAAACTTACCAAAAATCAAAACGTAATCAAGGAAGATGTTCAAAACCGAACGGATAATTCCATAAGTTACAAGCGGCTTTGTGTAGTTTGAAGTTTGAAAAACAACTCCGTACGAAGCGTAAAGACCAACAATTAAAAATACCGGGGAGTAGCATCTGGTGTATTTAACGCAAAAATCCATTACGGTCGGCGACACTCCCATCAGGCGGAAAACTAACGGGCTAAAGAACATCCAGAAAAAGAATAATAAGACCGGAAGTACATTGCTGAATTTGATTAAGGAGGCGGCATAGTCTTTTGCCTTTTCCAGATCCTTTTCTCCAACGGACTGGCTTATCAAAATTGAAGCACCGATTGCAAGCGACATAACAAAGGACATTGTTGTCCAGATTGGTGCGGTAACATTTCCAACAGCGCTCATGTAAAGAATGTTCATGCGGCCCAAAAAGATTCGGTCAATAAACATCTGAACCTGTGCAATAATGTTACTGAGCATGATTGGAACAAAGATTTTTACGAGTTTGTTTTTGTATTCAGTCTTAAAAAGCGGCTTCATTTTTCTTCCTTTTGTAGTTTTGAACAAGGGTAATTATAAAGGATTTTTTTCAACATGGCGAGGGAGGGGGGGGGGAGGAAAAACCTTGCTTTAAATTATGTAATATATTAAATATATTTATATAAGGAAGGATAATATGAAAACAGCAGTTATTTATACCTCACAGACAGGTTTTACTAAAAAATATGCGGAATGGATTGCAGAAAAGGCAAAGGCAGAGCTTTTTGATTTAAAGGATGTACAGAAAAAACCTCTTTCTTTTTTCGAAGCCTATGATGCAATTATTTATGCCAGCTGGTGCATGGCAGGAAATGTAGTTAAGGCAGACTGGTTTTTTACCAAGGCAAGCAGCCTTAAGGGAAAGAAGCTTGCTGTTGTAGCAGTTGGTGCAAGCCCGAACGACAATCCTGAGTCTGAAGCAGCAATGAACAAGCTTCTTACAGAGGAGCAGAAGCAGTACATCAAGGCTTTCTACTGCCAGGGCGGAATCAATTATGACAAGATGAAGTTCATGTCAAAGTTTGCTTTGAAGATGTTTGCAAATATGTTGAAAAAATCAAAGGATCCAAAACAGAGAGAACAGGGCGCATTCATTGATCACTCTTACGATATATCTGATATTAAATTTATTGAGCCTGTAATTGAATTTCTTGGAAAAGAATAATCATAATTTAAAGGGGCGCTAGTCAAAAAGACTGGGCTGGATATTTTCTTTTTGAGGAAAATCGTCTATCCACTTAAAAACGCTGTCGGTACCAAGCATGATTTTGTTTTGCCGGCAGCGTTCTTTTAAATAAATCATAAGCTCGTGTTCGCGCGGGCTTGAAACAACATAATTGTAGCCGTAGGTTTTCTGGTAGCGCTGTTTGAGGGAAAGGCCTTGCTGCGGGGCAGGGAAGAGGCAGTCCAGAGCCTTGTAAAAGTATTCGCGGTTTCCTTCGCGGAGGGTCAGACCAATTCCAAAGCAAAGGATTGCGTGAACGCCGGCACGGGCACAGTAATCAATTATACCATCTATGTTTTCCTGGGTGTCATTAATTAAAGGCAAGAGCGGACTGAACCAGACAACGGTTGGAATACCGGCATCTCGGCAGGCAGACAAAACTTCAAAGCGGCGGCTTGTAGGGCAGACACCTGGTTCAATTTTGCGGCAAAGATCGTCGTCGGCTGTGGTGAGTGTCATCTGGACAACGGCCTTTGTCTTGTTGTTTATATGGGTCAGAATGTCCAGGTCGCGCAGTACAAGGTCTGATTTTGTTATAAGAGTTGCACCAAAATCGTAGCGGTCAATTATTTCAAGACAGCGGCGCATGAGGCCCAGATCTTTTTCAATCGGGATGTATGGGTCGCACATGCTGCCTGTTCCGATCATGCAGCGTTTGCGTTTTTTCTGAAGGGCTTCTTCAAGGAGCTCTGGCGCATTCTGCTTTACTTCAATATCTTCAAAGTCATGTGTAAACTGATAGCACTTGCTTCGCGAATCGCAATAGATACACCCGTGCGAACATCCGCGATAGATGTTCATGCTGCGAGGTGTAAGAATTGTTTTTGCGTTCACAAAGTGCATAGTGAAATCCCCCGTCATTGCGAGGGGCAAAGCCCCGTGGCAATCCATTTATCCTTTACAGTTCTTCTTATGCGCCTTAATTTTCTTCATAGCCCAGTCGTAGTGGCTCGAGGTTGTGCTTACAAAATAGGCGCCTAGTGCCGCATTCCCTGTCCATGGAAAATGCTTTGGCATAAAAAGTTCTTCGTTGCTGTATTTTTTTATAAGAGCCATTACATCTGCATGACTTTTTGCAAACAGCTTCTTTGCTTCTTCAAGCGAGGTTTTTTGATGACGGTTCCAGAACATTATATTCATTGCGCCATAAGTTTTCCAGCTGTATTCCGTAGGCAAAAAGGCAATTGCAATTTTGCTGTCTGTAATTCCCTTATTGTTCTTAGGAAAGTTCAGCATAAGCTGATGCCATTCATAAAGATGGATCAGAACATCACGCACATTTTTGTCGCGACTCCAGTGAGCTTCCTTTTTGCTAGCTTCTCCCGAAAAATCAAACGGTGTATTCAGTTCTTTTTCCGACATGCCGTTAATCATCTGAATAAGCTTTTCATAGTTTTCCTGTGCTGCCTTAAGCAGGTCGTCCTTAGTTGTTGGTCTTGGCATTATAGTTTCTCCTTTCTCGCGGTCCCCGAGGCTCTCGAAGGGGCCAATGTTTCTAGTAATTTATTTGTGTAAACTTTTTCTTTTGTCGATTCACGAACTTGTTTCCATAGTGCTGCGGCAGTTTTGAGTTTGTTCGGGAATTCTTTGGTTGCCGGGTCAGCGCAAAAGTCGTGTACAAATTTGTTCCACTGCAATGCAGACTTATCGTATTTGGCATAAGTCTTTTTGCCGTAATAAATGTCCAGCAGGTCTCCGAGTGTGAAGTTTATGTCCTGTGTTTCTCTAACTTTTCTGACTGTAGCAACCATATCAACATTAAATTTGAAATTTTCGATACCTGTCTGTTCTATAAAAAACTTCCTAAAGCGTGGTCCAAAGGTAAAGCTGCATTCGAGGATACCGGTATCCAGCGTAAGTATTATGGACTGGTCATCCCGAACTTGTTTCGGGATCTTTTTTTTCAAAGACCCTGAAACAAGTTCAGGGTGACGAGATGCTTTAAAATATGCTTCAATTATTTTGTTCAATTCAATTTTTCCACCGTCACATTTTAGTCCCAGTGCCCGGCAGATCTTTATGAGCTCTTCGCGATACCAGTAATATTTTGAAAATTCTTCAAAGGTATTAATGTCATCAAAATCTGGTCTTTTATTCTCACGGGGTCCCTGAGCCTGTCGAAGGGCCTTATGCGCAGTAATTATCGTATAACTATAAGCATTCACAGTTATAATTATATCACTAATTTCACAATACCAGTTTTTGCCCTGACGGGTTATCTGGCAATCCTCTCGTATAATTGCATTTCTACAAAACTCCACAACATCGCTCACATCTTCCCCAAGCCCAAGATTTCTCCTGATACGATTAATTCCCATGGGAGTAGTGTGAAGCTTCTGGATGTTTTGCAGCAATTCCTTTTCGTTTTTCATGCTTTTATTATACACTTTAAATATGACAACAGAATGTCACATTTAAATAAAAATAGCAATTTTTTACAATTTTTTCATTTTAGATTTCTTTATGATTCAATTATAAATCAATTAAGGAGAAATAAATATGGAAAAAGATTTATTCGAAAAATTCAACAATGGGGAGCTGCGTCTCCCGGAAAAGACAATCTTGTTTAAAGAAATTGCCTGGTCTAAGCATCCGGTTTTTGAAGGAGTTGAGCTCAAACATATCCTCACCTCTAAAGAAACAGGTGGAGAATACAGCTTTCATCTTGTACGAATTGCTCCAGACAAGACAATTCAAAATCACACTCATGATCCACAGCTTGAAACTCATGAGGTTATTGCAGGATACGGGAAATGTATAAACAATGGAAAAGAACTTATTTATGAACCAGGTGTAATTTCTATTATGCCGGCAAAAATTCCGCACGAAGTTCACGCCGGTTCAGACGGACTTTATCTTTTTGCAAAATTCATTCCGGCTTTATGCTAGAGTTAAAATATACGAAAGCTCTTAATCCTTCAGAGCCTTCTTGTATTCTTTTGGCGTAAGCCCTACAAGCTTCTGGAAGCTTTTGTCTAAATGACTTTGATCACAAAATCCGGCATCGTAAGTTGTTTCAGATACACTCTGTTCTTCCAGAAGCTTTTGCGCTTTTCGGACTTTACACTGAATTTGAAACTGATGAGGTGTAAGACCAAAGGCTTTTTTAAATTGACGAATCATGTGAAAAGGACTGATATTTGAATCCTTTGCCATTTCATCTATAAGATAAAGATTTTCTGGATTTTCAAGTATTGTGTCTCTAAGCTCTTTAAGTCGTGTGCTCAATTCTTTGTAAGTATTTTTATTTCTTGATTCATAATTTTCACTGGAAAACTTCTCTGTAGTTTTAATACACAAAACCACCATAGAGTATGTCTGATTATCAACGGGCATTATTTGATGAACTATATCAGGCGGAATCTGAAAGCGATCTCCTTTGCTATAAATTCTTTTTTTCCCATTTAGAACCATACACATTTTCCCTTCTTCAATATAACCGACAGTCAGATGGCTGGTATGGGTGTGCGGCGGATATGTTTTATTCCAATCCTTGTAGTGTATGCATTCGATGTTTTCATTTTGTCTGCTATAGGAAATCTCACTCATTTATATAACCTCAAAATGTCTTCCAATTTTTGCTGAATTTTCTGTGCGATGTTTTTTGGAGATATGATTTTTATATCTGCTTCGAAGCCCATAAGCATTCCTATAAGCCAGTCAGTATCCGGAGCTGAAAAGGTTGCAGTGATTGAATTGTCTTTATTCTGTTTGATTTGAGAGCAGATAAACGTATCAAAAAGGTATGCAATTTTTGAAGGACGGATTTTTGCTTTTATTTGAACGACTGGAACTTTTTGTTCTTTTAACTGAACCTTATTTTTTGATGATGTCGTAGTTTGAATTCCCGATTTTGTGATATTTGCAGCGCGGCCTGTCATATCAAGATTCTGCATTCGTGTTAGCTTAAAGAAACGTTCGGCTTTACGGGTTGTACACCAGCCCTGCAAATACCAGGCCTGTCCTTTATAAATCAACTTCCATGGATGAACTGTGCGTCGTTCCAGTCTTCCATCACCGGAATAATAATCAAAAACAACCTGCTTTTTCTGTAAAATACAATCACGCAATGTTCCAAATACCTGACGCACACTGCTGCCTTCGGGGCTCCATGGTGCAAAATCAACCTCAAGCCAGTCGGTGTTTTTTCCTACCAGGCCTGAGATTTTTTCTGCAGCCTTGATGTTTGCATTTACAACAGAGGCTGGATTTCCGCTAAGGCTGTTCAGGGCTTTTACACTGGAAACAATTGCAAGTCGTTCTTCTTCGGAAAGTACTTTGGTGTCCAAGGCATATTTTTCCGAAATTGCAATTCCGCCACCACGACCATTTTGAGAATAGATAGGAATCCCTGAAACAGAAAGCGCATCTACCCAGCGATATATTGTTCTGGTAGAAACTCCAAAACGCTCTGCCATTTCTTTTGCAGTCACCTGCTTTTTATCAATGAGAACATAAACCAATTCAAACAGCTGATCTATTTGCATGAATTCATTATACCATTTAAATATGACAAATCAATGTCATATTTAAAGTATTCGTCATTGCGACGTAAAAAACTATGTCATTGCCGTGCTTGACACGGCAATCTTTATTAATGATAGATGTCCGGGTCAAGCCCGAACATGACACATTTTTCTATCGACAACTTATGTTTTTCCTTTTATTATAGATTCATGGACATCACTCTTCCCCCAAACTACAATTCTCTGGCTCAGGCGCTGGTTGATCTTTTTGGCACCTCGGTTGCAATTGCGCAGACAGACAGAGTTTCTGGTGGCGACATAAACAAAGCATACGCTCTTACCTTGAACAACGGAAAACGCATTTTTATGAAGGCCAACGCAAAACAGAATGCTGCCTTTTTTACGGCAGAAGCTGCAGGACTTACTGCAATAGCAAATACAAAAGCAATAGGCACTCCCGAAATCCTTTGCACAGGCACAGACGACGGCGAGGATGTAGGGTACAGCTTTCTTTTGTTGAAATATATCGAAAGCGGCAAAAAGCGTTCAGACTATTGGGAAGAGCTTGGACACAATCTTGCCGCAATGCATGATGCTCCGACATCAGAACCAACCTTTGGTTTTTTCCAGGATAATTTTGTAGGTGCCCGCCCGCAGATAAACACCAAATGCGACAGCTGGATTTCGTTTTTCCGTGACTACAGACTGGCTCCTCAGTTCAAAGCCGCTGACTCATATTTTACATCCAGCGACCGCGAAGCAAACACAAAGCTCTTAGATCACCTTGAAGACTTTCTCATTGAACCGGAAAATCCAAGCCTGGTTCACGGCGACCTTTGGAATGGAAATGTAATGTGTGGTCCTGATGGAAAAGCAATGTTGATAGATCCGGCCTGTTACATAGGGCACGCCGAAGTAGACCTTGCAATGACAGAGTTGTTCGGAGGATTTTCTCCTGCGTTTTATGATGCCTACCGCGAAGCACGCCCACTCCAGCCAGGCTATGAAAACCGCAGAGACCTTTACAATTTGTACCAGCTATTAAATCACTTAAACCTGTTTGGTCCAAGTTATCTTGGTCCTGTTCAAAGTATTGTTGCAGAATATGTCGGATAAAAAAGAACTAATCTATGCTGCAGTTCGTTTGATTCCTCGAGGTAAGGTTGCATCGTATTCCCAGATTGGTGCCCTGCTTGGAAACTACAATCTGCGTCGTTATGTCGGCAATGCACTTCACGAAAATCCAAGTAATGAAATTACACCGTGCCATCGTGTTGTAAACTCAAGGGGCTTTTGTTCAGGAAGCTTTTCCTTTGGTGGCCCTGATGTTCAGCGAAACAAACTGGAAGCAGAAGGTGTGACATTTACAGATGGTCACGTAGATATGCCAAAGCACAATATCACTCAGGAAGATTTTGAACTTATAAGTGCCGAGCTTGGAAAACTAAAATGAATGAAAACACAAGTGAAATAATAATTCATGAGATTCCTCCCGTCTGGAACAAAGACAGCAAAATTCTTTTGCTTGGCACAATGCCGTCTCCTGCAAGCCGTTCCGCAGGCTTTTTTTATATGCACCCGCAGAACAGATTCTGGAAAGTCCTCCCCGCAGTTTTTGGCGAAAGCCTGACGCGCCCCAATAACGCGCCCGACACAAATGCCGCCATCGAAGAACGCCGCAACTTTCTGCTCCGGCACAATCTTGCCCTATGGGATGTCCTGGCTTCCTGTGATATTCACGGAGCTGCAGATTCAAGCATTAAAAACGCAATTCCAAATGACTTTATGCCGCTGTTCGAAAAATCAAAAATACATCACGTTTTCTGTACCGGAAAAACAGCATACAATTTATGGCAGGAATTTTGTGCCCCAAAATATGAGCAGCGTTTCAACATACATTCGCATTGTCTCCCAAGTACAAGCCCGGCCAATGCCGCCTGGAGCCTTGAAAAGCTTATCAAAGAATATCAAAGCTTATTTGTTACTCTTGGTATTATTGCAAACCCTGCACAGCATCTGTAAATTTTCATAAACAGTTTTACCGCCACGACTCCATGGAACAATATGGTCGCCTTCCATTTCGGTAATATCAAAATGCTTTTTACAAAGAGGACATATACCTCCCTGTTCTTCATATTTCTTACGTTTCATCTTATCGTCAAACTCACGCAAGCTTAAATGGCTTTCTTTACGATCAAACAAATAATAATAAATACCCTTATGATTCGTTACTTCATCATTATCTATCAATGCCGTAATTTCTGCTTCAAGCTTTTCCGGGTCATAATCATTATCGTGATACTGATTATAAAGCATACCCCAATCAATTCCTTTCATTTCTTTTCTGTATGTAGGGAACAACGCCTTTACCCAAGCAATTACAATCTGAAAGTACACCCATAATTCATTTGCATTTGAATCATTCTGATGCTGGCCCATATAATTGCAAATAAGCTTATCATCTTTTCCAACATACCAGCCAAGCACAGTTTCCAAAAGTTCCTGACGAATAGGATTTCCGTTTACATATTTATCACCCAAAAGCTTAGCCGCACAATTGGATTTACTGAAAATCTTTTTGGCCTCACTTGTCCAGGGTCCTGCAAAAACCGCATTACGAATTTCCTGTGCAGTCAGTTTTTCTCCGGCAATATTTATTGTCTTAAACCATTCAAGCTTTTCACTCGCGTTTCCTTCGCAAAAATAAACCTGTAGCTTATAATTCAAAATCTCTTCTTTTTCATTTGGCTGAAGGTTTGTAAAATATCTCAAATTGTGAGAAAAAACTCCATTCACATATCTGCAAATAGAAATAGTTCTCTGCTGCCCGTCCAGAACTTCATAGCGCCCGTCATCACGCACAACCCAGTACATAGTATTAAGCGGAAAGTTCTTTGTTACAGTATCCATAACCGCCTGTTGCTGTGCATCAGAATAACAAAATTCCCTCTGATACGGAGGTCTTATATCAAGCTGGCCATTGTAGCCAGTCACGCCGCCTTCATCATTATCCGAATAATTTTCCACCAGTTCGCGAATAGTAATTGTGTGAAGTGTAATTTTCATTTTTTCTTTCTCCTTGGGCTCCCCTCCGCTGCGCTACGGGTCGGGCTTTTCGGGGTTCCGCTGTCGCTCCATTGCTTCGCAACGCTGCGCGCCCCTACAATCCCTAGCCTGAGTAAGCTCTCACGCGGGCAGTTATTTTTTGCGTTTGATGATAATCCTAAAATAAATAGCTTTTCCATTAACCATGGACAAATATTTTCCTGCTTTTTTTGTTTCTTCATTATTTAAGATACTGTATCTTCCAATTCCATCAATAACATCAAATTGATCTGGATTATATTTATCAAAAAAGGTAATTGGCACTCCCATTAAGCCATAATAATCCATTGGAATATCAGACGTTTTATTTACATTGATGGCATCATAATTATCAAATTTTGGATATTCTTCAGATGAATAAGTTTTATAAAGAACTAAATCTTCGTGGCGTTTTGTTGTATCAAGATTTGTGTACCAACAAACATTTCCCATACTACGCCATTTATTTCCATTTTCATCTATCCAAAATCTAGTCGATCGTGGCTCGCTATCGGCTGGAACTCTAAAAGACATATCACCTGATTTGTATCCAAGCCAAAGCTTGTTCTCTTTGAAAAGTTTAAATATCTCCTTATAGCTGATTGCATTCTGATTTCCAATTATTATGAATTTCTTCGAATAATCTATCAATTGAGTAACATATTCTCGAAAAAGAGAAAAAGGAGGATTTGTAACTACAATATCTGCTTGTTTTAATAATTCAATACATTCATTACTTCTAAAATCTCCATCCCCTTTAAGATTTTTAACTTCCATCGTAGAAAAATCTGTGCTTGTTGGATCATTAGGATTTCCAGTATATTCTATGTAAACAGCCTTTTCGCAATCATTTTGAGAAAATAAATCCACATCCTGATTTTTATAACAAGTAGAAATAATTTTTTTCAAACCGAATTCATTAAAATTTAGGGCAAAATATCTAAAAAAATTTGAAATCCGTGGATCATCACAATTACACAATATGGTTTTTCCTTTGAAATATTCTTTGTAATGAGATAGTTCTTTTTCTATATCAGGAAGTTGGGTATAGAATTCATCCTCTTTGATTCGATCTGCTTTTCGTAAAGCTGCATTATTTCCCATAGTTCAACCTTAAAAAATTACTTAATAAAAGAGTAAATGTCAGATATATCTGAGTATATCATATAAACTCAGAAATACCATACTTTTGAAAGAAAAAGTCAGAAATTTCTTAGATAATTAAAATAATGAGTGATTTTTGGAAACGTGTTGACGAAGAAATAGAATATAAAGGAATTAACAGAGCTTCGCTCGCAAGAAAATGTAATTTCAGTGTCACAAATATAGGCCAGGGAATAAAATCCGGAAGCACCCCATCCGCCGACACCGCCGTCAAAATCGCCTCTGTCCTTGGTGTAACCGTAGAATATCTTGTAACCGGTTCAAATTCCCCATCAAACCAAAACAAAGCTCAGGAATCCGAACAACTCCGCCTGTACCGCAAACATTCCGAAATCATAAAAAAATGCGAGCAGCTTTCCCCCGAAAAAGAACAACTCCTCGCAAACTTCATTGAAAATTTTGGCTTTTGATTCTATGAGCTTTGAACTTCTTCCCCTTTATGCGGTTGGCTCATCAGTTGTTGCATAGCATCATTCCAGCCATCCTGGTCATATTCATCTAAATATTTCTCCAGCCCTTTATAAAAAACAGCAGTTCTCAAATACTCTTTAGCAAGTGAAAAGCCATTATCCGTTCCAAGACTTTTATCTTTCATAAAATCCTTGAACTCTTCATAAACAGCGGGGTCTGCAGATCCTATGTCTACCCAAAGATAAGGATTCATCTCACTTAAAAAATATCCAAGATTTTCATCCTTGTTTTCTTCCCAGCAGGCATTCAACATAAAAAATATCAAAGAAAAAAATTCAAAATTATTCATTTTCCACCTCTATTTTTTGGTTTTACAATTGGTTTTTTAACCTCATTCTTACCACTTGGTTTCACCGGATTTTTTAAACCAGTTTTAGGATCCCATTCTTTTGGTGTCCTATTATAGCCTCCATCCCAGATTACCCCAGAAGAGTTTACCTGAGCCCAATGTTGACCTCCATTTCTTAGAGGTTCAATATACCATCTGTTTCCCCATTGGTCTGTACCCGCATACAAAGATTCATCGTTTGCAATTCTTGATATTGTATCACGATTTTTCTGTGTATCTGCTAAATGACCAGGCCTTGCTTCAAACATATGATTAATCTGAGATTTATTTGAAGTAAGTCTGTTTGGAAATAATCCTGAAGTCTCCTTACTCATGGCAATCACCGGCAGGAGCCTTCTTTTTATTCCTTGCTGTTTGATATGATTTTACCACAATTCCTTGCGCTTGTAAGTCCTTGAAGAACTTATAACGAGCAGAACCATAAACCAGAATGATTTTGGGTTGTAATTCCTGAACCATCAGCTTTAAATACTTTTCGTATTCAGGCCAATTTTCAGCTCGTCTTATATCACTGGCAATAACTCCAAGACATACTACACTGTTTTTAGGTATTCCCTTGAAACATATTTCAAGAGTATCTGGACTCCAGCGAACATTATTAATTACATTGACCCCTTGAGTTGAGCACCAGAATCCAAAAGCCCTCATCCTGTAGGTGTTCCACACTTTTAATGGAGTCGGGAAGTCTTTATAAGTGCTAAAATCAACGCTTATAATTCCTGAAAAATGTTTGATGATTTCAATAGCCTTATGATAATCGTTCCATATTCCACGAGGACCATCAAATAAGTAATCATCACAATAAAAACAGACATAAGCATCATATTTGTAGTTTGCATTCTGTTTTTTTAACTTGTTATGAATCCGTACTGCTTCTACCCATGTAATAAGATCAGTTGGAATCTCAACTTTCGCTGTTGGACATTCCGGGATATCTCCTTCTGCCCAATTTCTACATTCTTTTACCATGAAAGCATTCCACCAGATATCTCTGATTCCAGAACGCTTTCCGGTATTTTTAATCTTCTTCATAAGCAATGCCTCCTGAAGATTTCTGGAGATAATTCAATATCTTATGAAATTGCCTGACATGGTGGTTCACCAATAATGATATTGAAATCTGTCTGCAAAGCCGATAAAGTAGATTAGACAATGGTTCGCAATTATTGTCTGGTCTCCGTTTATCGGTTGACCTTCTTCCACTCTGGTAGTGCAAATACCAGATGTGGAAGTTTTTACATTGATAATTCTTGTTCATATCATAAGCGAATTCTCCTCTTATTTATCAATTATTTTCATAGTTAATTTAATATATAAATATTCAGACTTCAAACTTCCGTTCAAATGGTAAAAATCGTTCATTTACGGACGTTCCCTCAGATATTCATTTACTGTTTTTGATGTTATATGCATTTTTGTGGCAATTATTTTCTTTATTTCTGCTTGACTCATTTTTGGAGCTCTTTCCATCATTTCATCAAACAACTCATAACAGCGCCTTTTATTCCGCTCTCGTTGAGTTGTTTTTTCATTAGAACCTGTATGATTCTTTTTTACACATACCTCTTCTGCTTCTACAGACCTTATCCTTTCTAACAGAAATTTAGCTAATTCAGGATGTTCCATAAACATCTCTGGATATTCAATAAAACCTTTCATCTTTCGTTCCTCCCGGTCGGTTTTTATTTCAGCCTTTAGACTGATTATTTCATCTTTTAATTCATTAATTTGTCTTTCACTATCCTTAGCAAGGTATAACTCTCTGTTTTCTATCATTGGAACTTCATTAACCTTGTCAGGATATGTAACTGTAATCTTAGGGAATGATAAGTTTTTTGCTGATAAAGTGGCTTTCCTACACGATTCGGATATTCCATGAGCAAGTTTCTGCTGTTCTTCGATAACATTTGCAATCGGATTCATTTCGTTTAATGGCCCAAGTATTTTTGCTAATGTTTTCTGATAATTCAAAGCATTTCCAATGAGTTTTTCCTCTAATTCATTATTATCCATTTTTGTCCTCCCTATAAGTAATAGTCATTTTTGTTTTACAAAAGTCTTATGCTTATATAGTCATTTTTATTGTATATTCATGTTAGTTCTTTTGTCATAAACAATAAAAAATTTTTTTTTAAAAAAAAGACAGCCAGACCCAATATACCCAATAGCCCCTTGCTTCTGAGATAATTTGTCCGACTGTCTGTTCTTCAGACACATCAGTGTTTGAAATATGAGTTATTCTGTTCTTCAGAAAATTAAGTTTCTTCCCTAATTACTCCTCAAGTAGGAATATACTATAATTTATTTCAGAAGTCAAATTTATTGTACTAAAAAAAAGATGTTTTATGAAAAATTCTTTAAAATGTTGAAAAAGAAGAATCTTGACTTTTTTCGCTCTTATTATATATTGGAAATATCACCGTCCAATAAAACTGCGTTATTTTCCCTTTTGGGTAGGCGTACTAGAGTTGAGGACGGTTTTTTATTTTAAGATATTGAATCATTCTGAAAAATAAAAAAGCCACCTCCTAAGAAGTGGCTTATAAAAAATTTGGATGGGCGGCGTATCCATCATATCAGGTTCCCTTTCGGGAGCGCAGGGTGCCTTTCCTGCTCGTCAAATTTCAATTACATTATTACAAAGAATTCTGGTTTTTGTCAAGTTTTATTAATCTGCCCTTTTTGCAGTATGAATCAATCTTGGATTGTTTAACTTCAAACATTGTAGATACATACATTATTCCTTTTGTATTATCTAGTTTGATACTTAACAAAATACTGTTCTTAAAGCATTTTACAAATTCAATTTTCTCTTTGCCTCCGCCTATATAATCAGGATCAGCAAGAATATCTGGAATAAAATCTATATATTTTGCGGCAATAAAATGTTTTCGATTAATTAAATGTGTTAATAAACCTTTGGAACGATAAACTTTTATTTCATTTTGAATTCCTAATAGAGAGGTAATTTGATTGTTTAATATAGAAATAAAAACAAGCTTTTCCAATGGCATAAATCAAAGTGTAATATGGTTTACTAGTTATGTCAACATATATTGACTTCCCAAAAATCCATGCTATACTATCCTCATGGCAATGAACAACACAATAAAAGCTCTTAGAGAGCAGAACAATTATTCTCAAGCGGCTGTGGCTCAATTCTTAGGCATCTCTCGGCAGATGTATATTAAATATGAAACTGGACTTGTTGAGCCTCCTGTGAAAATCGTTTCTGAACTAGCGCATTTTTATCATGTAACTTATGACACAATTATTGATGATTCCTTTGGCGATAAAAAAGGAATTTATGAAAACTCAGAAGAACAAACCCTTGAAGTTCACGATTCTGCACCACAATATTCATCTGGAAAAAGAACTGGAAATACTTTGACCTATGATATTCCTCCTCGAAAACCACAACCACAATCCATGTATTTAAAATCAATCATCGAAATGTTGCCAAAACTTATTTATAGTGAGCAGCTTATGGTTTTGGAAATGATTGCTGAAATGGTAAGAAATTCGACTGCGGAAAAAATAATGCCGGATAAGAAAATGCAGTCTTACGAAGAATTATTATCATATACAAAGAGTTTAAATATAAAATCAGATGGTAGAAAAATGACGCGGGAGGAAATTTATGAAAGATGAAAGTCAGGTACAAGAAGGAAAAGTTTTTCTTGATTCAAATATTCTTGTTTATTTTGTAGATGGACAGGATCCTAAAAAGCAAAAAATAGCCCAAGATTTAATAGCAAAATCTGTTAGAATGAAAAATGGTGTCTTATCTACTCAAAGTCTGCAGGAATTTTACTCAGTAGTTACAAAAAAATCTCTTTGCGCAAAAGAAGAAGCAAAAATCATCATCGAAAAATTCAGAAACACACTTCCAATTACTCAAATTTCTGTACAACATATTTTAAAAGCAATTGATATCAGTATTCAAACTCAGTTTTCTTTCTGGGATTCTCTTATTGTTTCTGCAGCGCATACTTCTGGTTGTGTAATTGTTTATTCCGAAGATATGAGCCATAATCAACTTGTAAATGGCGTAAAGATAATTAATCCTTTTATAAATGAGGTAACCCCATGATTCAAATCTTTGGAACAAACAAATCTTTTGATACAAAATCGGCACAGAGATTTTTCAAGGAACGACGTATTGACTTTCAGTTTGTGGACTTAAAGGAAAAAGAAATGTCTCCGGGAGAATTTGACTCTGTGGTTTCGGCGCTTGCAAAAGATTTTGGCTCCCGCGCAGACGCCATCGATGCCCTTATCGACAATAAATCAAAAGACTACGCCAGCATAGCCTATCTTGATGACAGCGAAAAAGAATCAAAGCTTTTTGAAAATCAGACAAAGCTTATGAAGCAGCCTGTCTGTCGTAACGGGAAAACTGCAGCTACTGTAGGCCTACAGCAAAAAGTCTGGGAAACCTGGAAATAACTATTCGCCAAAAAACAGTTTAAGCTTTGCAAAAAAATCTTCAAGGATAAATCTGGAATCTACACTAGTGTAGACGCGTATTACAGGAGAGTCTGCACGTGACTCTGAACCTGTTTCTTCATTCACAAACGGAGCCGGAGCTTCAACAAATTTTCCGCATCCAGGATTTATAGCAACGGCAATAGCAGGAGAATCTCCCAAGGACCAGCTTTCGCCTTGAGTCCAGCTGGCGCGGTCCGACAAATTATAATCAATCATATTGTGATACAGGTGATGACCAATTTTTCCATAAGGTTCGACTTTCATCTTTAGTTCGGCGAGACTAACATTAATTGTTGTATAAACATCAGACGGAATGAGCCAGATTTTTGCACCGCTTTGAAGAACTTCGTTTGCGGCAGTAACATCATTACCGGCATTAAATTCACGGAACGGTACAGGCTTCCCGATATTCTGGATACCATGAGTTCCAATCCAAACAATAATTATTTTTTCTTTTAGCTGTGGGCAGGTACGAAGCGCCATGGCAACATTTGTGATAGCTCCCTGGCACAAAATATAAAGAGGGCCGGTACCAGCTCCAGTAGCTTCATCAATAATAAACTGTGCAGCCGGAGAAACTGAACTGTCTGCTTCAAGCGGGCCGTTCTGTCCCATAAAAACCGGGACATCAATTTCCATAGCGTCAAGTACAGTCCGAATCTCATCATAGCTTCTTTGTGTTGAATCGGGCTCACGAAAATGTTCTGCCAGGATACCCTTAACAATCAGCTTAGGGCTCATTAATGCTTGTGCAATTGCAAAAGGATCGTCTGCTTCACAGGCAGCATCGGTATCAATTATTACACGGATTTTTTTCTCATCAGGAATTTTTATTAAGTCGTTTGGATTTTTCATATTTTAAAGTATAACCCCTAACTGTGATGATTTAAAGTTTTTTACTCAAAATCTCATTCCCAACTCTGATTTTTTCAGATTCAGGAATGGCAAAAATTATATCAAGATTGTAATCAGCATTAGAAGCAAGAAAATCTTTACATGCCGCTGCAGCCTGCTCCCATGCCTCACGCAAAGGATATCCAAAAATCCCTGCAGAAATCAGCGGAAACACAATAGAATGAATATCATTCTGGATGCACAATTCAAGCGAAGCTTTATAGGCTCCATACAACGCGTCCGGCTCCCCATGCTGTCCATCCAAAAATCTTGGCCCTACCGCATGAATAATATATTTGCAGTCACAGCCAAAGCCCGGTGTAATTACAGCGCTTCCTTCATCACAGTGGCCAATTGCATTACAGGCAGCGGTCAGTTCTTCATAACCGGCACGGCGGAAAATTGCACCGCAGACACCACCACCGGCCCAAAGCCCTGAGTTGGCGGCATTGACGATTGCATCGGCGTGAATATCTGTAATTCCTTTTTGCTGGATTTTTATTGAACTCATTGTTTAATATTATGTCGGTTCCGGCTTGCAAAAGCAATAAGTAAATGATACTTTACCTTGTATGATAACAAAGAACGAATTTCCGATTTTAGAATTTGATACCGATAAGGTCGCCAAGCTTAATCCCGATATGATTACGGGCCACAAGTTTGATGCGACAAGAATGGTTATTACTTTTTTCCCGGAAGCCTTGAACAAGCTTATCGCAAGCGGTGCGGTTAAGCCTTATTTTGAAATTGGCGGCGAAAATCCGTTTACAATTTACCAGTTTGTAGACGACAAGGATATTCTCATTGTTTTAGGTCAGGTAGGCTGCCCTGCATGTGCCGGAAATCTGGAAGTGTTTTATGCCTTCGGTGTTAGTAAAGTTATGTTCTGCGGTGGCGGCGGCGTACTCGATAAAAACATTAAAGTCGGACAGTTGCTTGTAGTAGACGGTGCAATCCGCGACGAAGGTTTTTCTTATCATTACATTGAGCCTTCGCGCTATATTTATTCAGACAAAAAAGTTGCAGACAAAATTGCAGCTTATCTTGAACAATATAAAATCCCGTATCTGCGTGGTATTACCTGGACTACAGATGCACTCTTCCGTGAGACAGCAGACAAGGTTGAGCTCCGTAAAAGTGAAGGTGCCAGGATTGTAGAAATGGAGCAGGCCGGCTGTATTGCAGTTGCACAGTTCCGTGGCTTTGATTATGGTGCAATCATTTACGGAGGTGACGATGTGGCTTCTGAAGAATGGAATCACCGAGGCTGGAATACACGTGAAGGAATTCGCTATAACCTTGTTATGCTTTGCAAAGAGCTTGTGAAAGAAATCTAGCTGTATCTGCAGCTTAAAGCTTTGCAATCAGCTTGCTATAAAATTCCACAGTT
Source organism: Treponema sp. (assembly GCA_017550685.1). GTDB lineage: Bacteria > Spirochaetota > Spirochaetia > Treponematales > Treponemataceae > Treponema_D. Next base: position 150,333 of record JAFZOJ010000034.1, read on the forward strand.
TTCAAAAGCTCTTCAATTCTGATTTCTTCATTCACACCGTGAATCATTGCGCGGTCGGCTTTTGACATGAACATTGCACTAAAGCGGTAAACCTTATCTGTAATACGGCAGTAGTGACGGGAGTCGCTGCAGGCCATCATCAGATAAGGGCTTACAAGAATGTCCGGCCAGGTTTCGTTAATAGTCTTTGAAAGAGTTTCCCATTGGCTGCATTTTATATCAGATACCTTTGAAGGGTTTCCGTAGCTTACAACATTTACCTGAATATCTGCATTTTTACCGGCAACTTTTCGGGCAATCTTTTCTACCTTGCTTACAGTTTTTTCTACAGTGTCTTTTCCCAAAAGTCTGAAGTTCATTCCAACAGTTGCCTTTGAAGGAAGTACATTGTAGCTTGTGCTTCCGCTGAATTTTGTAACGGCGCAGGTTGTATGAAGCAAAGCAAAAAGTTCGCCGCCCATGAGCTTTGAAATAAGATTTACAAGCGGTTTTGTAAGCCAGAGGTTTGAAAAAATAAATTTCATCGGGAGGATGTTATTGTTCTTTCCCATTGTCTTGAGCAGCTGACAGACTGTAGGGGTGAACTCCACACGTGCCTGCTTGTTTTCTATAGCTTCAACAATCTGGGATGCAATTCCAACTGATGAATGCTTTGGTGGGGCAGATGCATGCCCAGGCTTTCCGCTCACTACAAGGTCCAGATATGTAGAACCTTTTTCCTCAGTTCCAACCATAGCGCAAAGTTTTTTTACACCAGGAAAAACGTTATCTACAATTGCACCGCCTTCATCCAGAACAAAATCAACTGTTATGTTATTTTCTTCAAACCAACTAACTATATCGCCGCAGGTCTGGCCGTTTATTTCTTCTTCACCACTAAAGCAAAGATACAAATCCTGAACAGGCTGCCAGCCCTTACCAAGTGCAAGCTCTACAGCTTCCATGCAGGCGCACAAGGTTCCCTTTGTATCCATGGTTCCACGACCGCGGATTTTACCGTCAACAATATCGCCCGCAAAAGGAAGAAAATCCCAGTTCTGTTCTTCAACAGGAACAACATCATAATGCGCCATAAGAACGACAGCGTGCCCCGCCTTGTAAGCAGCGTTATCCTTTTGTCCGCTTATCTTATGAACAAGCCCGTTTTTTCCAACCTTATAAAAGTTGCATTCAGAATAAATCTTTGGAAAGGCCTGCTTCAAAACACCGGCAAATTTTTCAAACTCTGCGTGGTCAATCTTTGAGTCATCAAGATCTGAAACAGTTTTGCATTTAATCATGCTGCACATATCTGCGCAGATTTTATCTTTTTCGCTCTGGGTAAAGGGAGTAAAATCCATCAGCTAAGCCATCCTTTTTTGTACATAATTCTTGCAGCACCCAAAGAAATCAAAATTCCAACAGGAACAAGAACTCCAACAGAGCTTGCAAGACTTGGTACGCAAATAAAAAGAACAATCATAAAAAGAACCGGCGCAATAGAAACCTTCCAGTTTTTGCTTATGTAAACAAGTCCAAGCGCACCAAAAAGTGAAGAAAGAATATTATCAAATGCAGGCTTTAATTTTTCGCTTGCAAGGAACGGCTGAAGCGGAACAAAACAGAAAACTCCCACAGCAATTACAATTGTAGTTACAATAGAAGCAGTTGCAATTGCGATTGTAGAAACAATTTCTCCTTCTTCGGTGTTAGGTTTAATTCCCGCACTTTCCATTGCGTTCAGGGCTGCAGGAACCTTCAGTGCAGTTACGTTTCCTGTAACAAAGCTCAGGTATGTTCCCGAAGTTCCGAGCATTGGGGTAAAGGTTATAATTTCAATAACCCCAACAGTCCAGTAAATCGGCGCAACTCCAAGCAATCCTTTTAAAACTGCAGTAATGCTTGGCCATGCGTTATAGTAAACACAAATAGAAACCGGAACAAAAAGAATAAGGCACAAGGCTGTCCAGATCCAAAGCTGTCCTTTTCTGTGTGAATCGGCGGTGTATTCTTCGTAATTCATAAAATACCTCAATTTAAGATTGTCGGGTCAAGCCCGACAATGACAGTTTTTTATATTCCAAAAAGCGGCGCAAGGAAAACTGCAGCCACCATAGAAAGAATCATACTAAAAGGCATGGCAAAATTTTCAAGCCAGGTGATTTTTGCCTTTTTAATCAAAAGTCCGCAGATTGCCATAATCAGTGCGGAGATAAATAAAACTATAACAGGAAGAAGTCCTTTCAAGCCTTCGCGCAGATGACTGAAAACCATTCCGCTGAATGCCGAAATCATTCCCATAAAAAGCGAGGTCATAAAAATATTTCCCCAGGCAGAATCCTTTGTCTGAATCTTTATAACGCCCTTCTGGATTTTTTTGATTAAGATAGGAGTGAGCAGAATACTAGGAAGAATTCCAAGAGTCATAACCCACGCAATTGCAGTGTAAGTTTTTGGGTCTGTAATCATTTCGGAGAGTGAAATGTCCAGAGCCTTGGCTGTAGAGGTTGCAGCCGGAAGCTCATAGGTTATAGCCCCGATTACACTAAGACGAATCCAGGGCAGCGGCAATCCCAGAAACTGAGAAAGCGTTACAACGCCAAGCAGAATTGAAAAAGCCGGAGCAATAGTAAAAATTGCAGTAGAAGAAATGGTCTTCCACACTACAGACTTTTCAAGCCCGATAGTTTTGGCCCGTCTAACTGCCCTGATTAAAAAATAAAATGACTGTGCCAGTATAAATAAAATTACAGCTGCAGCCACGACATACAAAAAAGTACTGTTTGTATTAAATTGTTTTTCCATACTTTTATTATACAACGAACTTTTTTCTTGTCGATAATAATTTCATTATTTACACTTGTGACCCGAGGCAGCTTCAAAATTATATTTTACGATTCCAAGGTCAATTTGAGTCATAGGCCCGCCCTTTGTTGTAATTACAGGTTCGCCGTCTTTAAGGGAAACAAGGAACTTCTGCTGATTAAGAGCTGTTGGTGCAAGGAGAGCGGCTTCGAGTCCTTCTTTGAACCAGTCCGGCTGCTGAGCTTCAGGAACATCGCAAAGCTTTTCTACAGGTTTTGATTTATGAATGGCGCCCTGATTTTCACCATAACCAAGGGAGATAACACAAAGAAGTTTTTCACCGTCGGCAGTATTTGCCTTACATTTTCCGCGGCCAAAAGTTCCGGCAACCCAGCAGGTGTTCAGGCCAAGCATCTGAGCTTCAAGTACAAGCTTTTGTCCGTAATAGCCCACAAGTTCATCAAGGTTTCGCTCAGATTTTTTTCCGACCATTGCAAAATAATTGTGCGCGTTTTTGAATTTGCCGTAACGTGCAAGAAAGGTGTCAAAGCATTCCGGGTCATCACAAATCAACTGAATGTTCAGGCCGCTCTGTGCGTTGCATTCTTTTACTAAAGCAGAAAGCTTTTCTTTTGCCTCTGCTTCCAATGGTAAAACCTTGTACTGTCTTACCGAATGTCTTTGTTTGATTGCTTCTTTAATCTCCATACGAAGCCTCCTTTTTGTAATATACTTTTATTGCATATTAAATATACAATTCTTAACCTATTGTACAAAGTTTTCCGCGAAGGATGTAGCCCAGTTTTACATAGCAGGCATTTGAAGCAACATAGTCTGCATCGGTGTAGAGCATTGGGAGGTAGCCCTGATCGGCAGCAGCTTTGGTAACCTGGTACACAAGATTTTCTGCGTAGTGTTTGCGTCGGAAATCTTTGAGTGTGAAAACAAGACTAAGACTTGCCATTTCGTTTGTAACTCTGAAATCACAGCTTGCAACAAATTTTCCGTCAGCGTTTTTCCAAAGGTATAAGTGGCCGTCTTCTATAAGGGCTTTTGAATCTCTTCTGTAGCCTTCGCGGTCTGTCATATCAAGCTTGAGCTCTGTGTGAAAGCTTTCCTTAAAATCTGTAACGGCTTCCAGGTCATCAAGAGTGCAAAGGTGAAGTTCTCCGTCAACCTTAGTGAGAATTGATTCATCTGCGAGCTTTGGACAATCATAAGCGAACATGTTTTTGAGGATAGAAAGTTTCTTGCCTTGTTCAGTCGCACGCTTCATAAAATATTCAGCAAGTTCATACTTCATGTTTATGCCGTGATTACCGTCAAGGAATCCGTGTTCGTCAGAAATCTTGTAGGCTGTTTCCATTTCCTGTGGAGTTGCATCATCTGCGGTCCAGATCCACACAGGGAAAGGACTCTGTGAATAACAGATAATCATGCGGCTGTGATCGCTCAAAAGCAGCTCACAGTTGCGGGTCATAATGCGTGTGAGTATAAAAAAGGTGTACTTGTCTGCTTCCAGGATTTTGAAATCTCTTTCGTCTATAAAATTGTCCATATGTTTTCTCCCATAATTTGCTTTTTATTTACAGTGTCTTCACAAAACGCTTCTGATCTTTTTCCGAAACATAACCAAAATGCTCGTAAAAACCATGAGCATCCGTTCGGTTCATGCCGGAATTAAGGCGTATCATTTTTATATCATTCTGCTTGGCCCAATCCTCTGCTGCAAAAAGAAGTGCCTTGCCTATTCCCATTTTGTGGTAAGATTTAAAAACCGAAAGTCCAAGAACATTTGCCATAGTTTCAAAATATAAAACATCATAGCGTTCAATGTGAATGTAGCCCACAACGCCACCGTCAGTCTCTGCAACAAAAACAGCTTCGCGCGCCTCATTCAGCCCGTCAATTTTTTTCTGCACGAGAGCAAGGTCACAGCTGTAGCCAAGGCCTTCTGCACTAATGTCACGAATTGCATCTGCGTCACTAATTTTAACTTTTCTAATTTTTATATCCATGTTGTTAGTATAACATAGATTTTCTTTTATTTACCACGGTGATATAATATTTTAAGGAGGAGCGCGTTATGGAAGGATTAATTTTATTTATAGTTTGTATAGTGATGATTTTGACATTCGCGGGTTTTGGATTGTATTCTTGGCACAGAAAAACTCCTGCAAACTTCTGGGCTGGTGAAAAAATCCCGGACGATGCTGTAAGCGATGTAAAAAAATATAACCGCGCCAACGGACTAATGTGGATTATCTATGGCGTTTTATATTTGATTCCTGCAGTTATGGGATTTTTTAATGTTGCTTCTGCCGGTATTGCTTTGGCAGTGATAACTTTTGGAGGCCTCCCGGTTCTCATTTTCATTTACGTAAAAATAATAAGACCAAAATACGTTTCCAACTCAGATAAGCTTTATGAATAACACACGCCTTGAGCCTTTCAAAATGCAGAACCTTCCTCTTGTTGTAGATGTCGTTGAGCCACTGTGGTTTCCTCCTGTCGGCGATAAGGAATTCAAACGTTTTAATGTTGAATACATTGTTCGCAATAATATCTGGGAAAATGATTACCGCTTCCAGCTTGTAGAGGAGGGCGTGCAAAACGACATTCTTTGTGCTGCTTTTTTTGCACGCAAGGGAGATAGCTGCCTTGTTGATGAATGGTTTTCCCGTGAGTCTCAGCGATTCCCTGAGGAATGGAAAAAGGCTTCGGGCATGAGTAAGGCTTATCTTACAATGATGGATGAACGCACCCTTGCCCTTATGAACGACGACGACATTAAGCTTTCACTTTTTGTAAGCAGAAAGCCGGGCGCCGGTTCAAAAATCCTGGAGCTCACTTGCGAACGACTCAAATCAGAAGGCTGGAAAAATCTTTACCTTTGGACAGACTGCGAGTGCAACTGGGAATGGTACATCAAACACGGGTTCACGCTTATTCAGGAAGATATTTACGAGCCGTTCAGAAGTGATTACAAGACTTATATTTTTAAGCGTGACTTAGCACTTCCACAATCTTTTCATTAATCTGACTGCTAAGCTCGTGGTTCAAGCCGTGGCCTGCATCAGGGTAAAAAGTTACGTTCATGCGGTTTTCAAGAATGCGTTCTTTTCCGCCGATTTTTTCAAACGGATCTTCTTCGCCAACAAGGAAAATAAGCTTGTCACGGATAGTGTCAACTTCTGCACTTGTAAACGCAACAACCTTATGATATCTCATTGCAACAGTATTAAAGCCTCTGAGAAGCCCTTTGTAGTGCGCCATGATTGTCGGGTTTTCTGTAAAGACGGTGTAATTTTTTCCGCACATTTTTTTGATAAGGTTGCACACATTTTTGTCAGTAGGAAAGAGCGCTTCTGGCAAAAAGATTTTCATCATATTTTTCATAGCTGCAGCCTTAGCCTTTTTGGCATTTTTTTCATCAACATGCTCGCTTGAGGCAGCCGCAGAAACAGAGCTGGAAATGCTTATGCCTTTAATAACTTTTTCCGGGCGCTTGAGTGTATAATACTGAACAAGAAATCCACCGTTTGAAACACCTGCAATAAACGCGCGCTCAAGCTTTAATCCGTCAAAAATCTGGTCAATCCAGGCAATATCATCAAAATTTTCATTGTAGTTCTCATTAGGAACACTCTTTCCGGGGCCGCCAATTGTGTCAATTGCATAAATTTTAAAGTGTTTGCTCAATTCTGCAGCATTAAAAATCCACATAAGTGCCGAATCATCACCAACTCCGTGAAAAAGAACGAGAGCGGGTTTGTCATTCGGGCCGGCTTCTATAACATGTGTTGTTCCAAAAGTCGTTTCAACATCGCGTTCCAGAAGCTCGCAGCCCCAAAGCTTGAGCAGCTGGTCATAAGTCTGGCGGATAATCTCTCCCTGTTTTTTGTTTCGATAAACTTTCATAATTCCCTCCTGTTATTTCTTCTGTAAAACTGTAATTGCCCCGTAGTGAAGAATCTCAAATTTATCCGGCGCAATTTCATCCAACATCGCGCGGTGTTCTGTATCCCATTTGGCTAACTCTTCCGCGTTTAAGGAAGCTCCAATTCCGCGGCTGGCTTTTATACGGCCATGCCACTTTTCTTTTGTAAACGGAACCATAAGGTCATATTCTTCGTGGTCAATTTTTTCAAAATAATTATAGGCAACATCAGGCACCCAGATTTCACGGCGTGCTTCACCACTGCCAGACCAGGTTGGACTGTACTTCAAAATCATCTGTTCACTCTTGCCGGCAATTTTGTCTTCTTTAGGAAGCCATGCCATGTACAAAATTACAAGCTTTCCGTTTGGCTTAAGCAGGTCTGCAAGAACAGGCATAACCTTTTCGTGGTCAAAATACCAGAAGCACTGGCAGGCAGTAATTACATCAAAGGACTCTTTTGGAAAATCAAGCTGCTCGGTGGCGGTGGCAAAAAAATCAATTTTCATTCCGGCGTCGGCAGCAAGAAGCTTTGCCTGTTCGATCTGTTCTGGTGAGATGTCTGTGCCTGTCCACTGTGCACCGTATTTATACATGTTGCGTGGAACTACGCCGGTGCCTGTGCCAAGGTCAAGAACCTTCTGGCCTTCAACACAAAGTCCGCGGTCAACAATTTTCTTGTAAAATTCTTCCGGATAAATGTCGCGGAACTTTGCATATTCTTTTGAGGTTTTTCCCCAGTCAAAAGCCTTGCCTTCATCTATTCGTTTATCTTTAATTTCCATGCAGTGGTTTCCTTTTTGTTGTTCAGTTTTTTGGGTAGCTGATTGTGTCACCCCAGCTGATTACTTCATCATAAAAGCCTTCAATATGAATGAGGCCGTAACCCCATAAAAACGCACGGTCTTTTTCCGAAATCTCATCAAGTGCCAGCCACAAAACTTCCTTAAGCGGCGGGTCTTCGTTTTCTGCTTCTTCGGGATCATAACCTGTAATGGGCTCCTGGTTGTCAGGAACCTTTACTTCAAAAACATGTTCAGTTCTGTTGTTGTTGTATAATTCGGTAAGCTTGCGTACGATTGTTCCGTCCAGACCGCATTCTTCTTTAAGCTCTCGGATTGCAGCCTGCTCGGGAGTTTCGCCATCTTCAATTCCACCACCGGGGATAGAATAAAAAACTCTGTTGCCAAGGCTCGGGTAACTTAATTTTTCCATGAGAATCTTTTTGTTTCTGATTACAAAAACTACGCTTCGGTTACGCATTTTGTTTTCCTTATTTTGTTAACTATAGTATAATTTTTGTGATTAGACTATGGAGTAAAATGCATATGGAACTTTGGGATGCATATAATGCTGATTATGAAAAGATAGAAGGCGCAGTGTTAGTCCGTGGCGAAGATGATACGTTTCCCGACGGGATGTATCACCTTGTGTGCGAAGTGCTCGTGCGCCATGTTGACGGAACTTACCTTATGATGAAGCGTGATCCGACCAAGCCACTTTTTCCTAATATGTGGGAAGCAACTGCCGGAGGTTCTGCCCTTTAGGGTGAAAGTGATGTTGAAGGTGCATTACGTGAGCTCCGAGAAGAAACTGGTATTGTTGCAGACAAGCTAGAGTTTCTTGATAAGTCTTTGGGAAAGCACTGCTGGCATGTAAGATTTTTGTGTGTGACTGATTGTGATAAAAATTCTGTAAAACTTCAAGAAGGTGAAACCTGCGATTTTAAGTGGGTAACAGGGGCAGAAGTTCTTGCCATGACAGAGAATGAACTGGTCGGCTGGCAGATGAAAAAACACATCAAATAGATTTGTGTTATGTAAAAGACTGCGTTGTAATTAGAAAGTAATGAATCTGTCATTATCGGGCTTGAACCGATAATCTTTTCAAAAAGATTCCCGTGTCGAGCACGGGAATGACAATTGTTGAGAGGAAATTATGAAAATAATATGCGTAACCGGTGCATGTGGAGTCGGAAAATCTACAATGCGCGACTTTGTGGGCGAACGTCTCGACGAGAAGCTCTTTGCCTGCATCGATTCTGATGAATGCGGAATCAACTGGCATGACTATGCTAACACCGACCATCCGGAAGGATACGCGAACGCTTATCTTGCAGAATTCGCAAAGCATCTGTAAATTGAATTGTAACTTGATCATATAGTTCAATAAATCTTCTGGTTGATAAATTTAATTGTCATCGTTCCTTCTTTATTAATTTCAAAACGTGAAATTGAACCAGATGTTCCATTAAACTTACACTGTGAATGTTCTTCTAAGTTTTGTCCTATAAGCATAGACTGCAAAAAACTCAAAGCACAGCCATGAGAAACAATGAGGATTTTTTCACAGGAATTAGAAATTATTTCCTCATAGAAAGGGTAAAGCCTATTCCACAAATCTCTGTCTGATTCTGCATCAGGAAAAGGTTTGTAATCTGCATCGTATTTTTCTGGCTGAGGAATTTTGTTTGCATCATACCAGTCCCAGGGTTTGCCATTTCCAGCACCAGCGTTCACTTCGCGGATAAGCACGTTATAAACAGGTGTCAGACCCAGAACTTTCCCGATTTCCTCTGCAGTTTGAGAAGCGCGTTTTAAATCTGAAGCATACATTGTATAGGTGGTGTCACAACCTTCGTTCTTTAAAAACTTGCCGATTTCTGCCGCCTGTTTGTGACCGAGATCTGTAAGTTCCCAGTCTCCCCAGGCTCCTGCGTGTCCGTTTGTGTGATGTACAGATTGTGTATGTTGAATTGTTATTATTGTTTTATTTGTATCTGGTAAAATCATGTTTAATTCCTTATTTACATCCTAAAGGATTTTTCCAATTTTGTCCGAAAGATCCATGCAGATTTTATATTTATTTTGTCATTTCTCTGATATAATAGTTTTATCAAAATAACAAAAGACGACAATTAAAAATGATTAAGATTTCAAATCAGACTGCAAGAAATTTTCTCGTAAATTATCAAAACCTGAATGGGAATGGAAACCTGAAAGGAAGCGCTGGTGTAACTGAATATATGAACAAGGTTCGCTGTATTCAGTATGACCCGCTCAATGTTGTAGGACGGAATGCAGACCTTGTGCTGCAATCACGTGTAAAAAATTTTACGCCTGAAGTTTTATTTAATTTGCTTTATAAAGAACGCTCACTGTATGATGCCGCAGATAAAATGATTGGAATTATTCCGACTGCTGATTATCCTGCAATGGCCCGTATCAAGCAGAAAACTGTTGAGCAGTTACATGGTATTCTGACCTGGAGGAAATCTCTTGCAGCACTTGATTTGCTTGATGAAATTACAGACTTTATCCGTGAGAATGGCCCTCTACCTGCAACAAAAATCAACATAGGCGAAAATGTTGATTCGGGTAAATGGGGACACAAAAAGCTTTCGAGTGCGGCACTTGATTATCTTTATCATTCAGGTGTGCTTGGCATCAGTTCAAAAAACAAAACACATAAGATTTATGATTTAAGTGAAAGACTTTTTCCGGGCGAAATATTGAAGGTGCCTGACCCATTCAAGAACGAACATGATTTTGCAAAATGGTATCTCAAACGCAGAATCGGGGCTGTAGGCCTGGTGTGGAATAAAAATGGCGGAACCTGGCTTGGATTTTATGTTTCAGATTCAAAACTCCGTTCGCAGTTGATTCGTGAACTTGTAGATGAAGGCGAGCTTATTGAATATCAGATTGAAGGTTCAAAAGAAATTTTTTATATCAGAAAAGAAGATGCCGGCTTTATTGGTAAACCAGTCAGAAATAATGTTGCACAGTTTATTGCTCCGCTTGATAATTTAATCTGGGATCGTGGTATGATTCAGGAGCTTTTTGATTTTGAATACACCTGGGAAGTGTACACGCCTGCTGCAAAAAGAAAGTTTGGTTATTATGTTCTTCCGGTGCTTTATAAAAATCAGTTTGTTGCGCGCTTTGAACCAGAGCCTTGCCGCGGTACTGCTCCACTTAAAATAAAAACCTGGTGGTGGGAGCCAGGTGTCAAAATCACCGACGAGATGATTGCTGCAATTGAAGACGCTTTTGCTAGATTCAGCAAATTTCTTGGCGTCGAAATGATGGAAGAAAAATATTGGAAAGAGAAGTTATGAGTTTACAATTATTAAAAGCTAATACAGCAGATGCATTAACACTTGTTGGAATTTCAAAGCATGCCTTTGATAGTGATGTTGAAGTTGGCGCTTCAGATTTGTGCGGACCTCCGGGATATAAGTCTCTTCAGTTTTATACAAAGATGGCAAGGATGAATTGTCTTTATAAGCTGATTGATGATGATGGATTAACTGTAGGTGGTGCTGTTCTTTTTGTAAAAGATAGGGAAATGAATGTCGGAAGGATTTTTGTTGCGCCGGAACATTATCGCAAAGGCTACGGCATTTTTATGATGCAGAGGATAGAGGAGATGTTTCCTGATGTTCAGATTTTTACGCTTGATACGCCAATCTGGAATGTGAGGACAAATGCATTTTATCAGAAGCTGGGATATGTGGAAGTTCGTCGTGACAGTGATTTTGTGTATTATGAAAAGCGGAGAGACTAATGAACTATTCAAACACAAACGAACACTTATATGATGATATCGCTCTATGGGAAAAAACTGACGGTAGAGATTTATTTCTTGAGATGCCACTTACGGAAAAGAAAGCGCCCTCAGTTCTTGATTTCGGTTATGGCTTTGGTGAAAATCTTTTTGCCTTGAGCAACGCCTATCCAAATGGAAAAATCTACGGAATTGATTGCAGCCCTGCATGCCAGAAAGAAGTAGGAGATAAGATTGCTGCCAGGGGTTTGAAAAACATCACCTTAATCAACAAAGAAGTTCACAACCTGCAGGATTTTGAAAACGACTCTCTGGATCTGGTTCTTCTGTATGATGCTCTCCACGGCGGTGACGGCAAAGGTAAGTACATGCTTTTTGAAGAATCTCATCGAGTTCTCAAAACTGGTGGCTGTCTTTCAATTTTGCCTGTGCACTTGAGCAACTGGCGCGACCATGAAGGCAAAAAGAAAACTTATTCCTTCAAAATGATAAAAGATGAAATTGAGTCCTTTGGTTTTGAATACGCAGGCACCTGCAGTCAGAAAGGCATTCACTGGGAAAAGTGTCACACGCTGTATTACATCAAAAAAGGAAATATCACGTTTGATATTCTGGAACGCGTTGATGTTATGAACTTCATCAAACAATAAAGATGTCAGTTAACTATTTCTTGACAATTTAATATTCGCCCATATCAATTTTCTTTTGAAGCACTGCTGCCCAGTCGTGAACAGATTTTTCTGTGAGTTCCGGGTTCTGTTGATGATGAATGTTGAAGAGAATTCCGTTGTCGCCTGTTCGGTCTGAAAGATGCTCGTCGTCAATGTGTGCACCAACTATTTCAAGACAAATTAAAGAATGATCGTCACCGGGAACTATTTCTTTTTCCCAAACGAAGTTACATTCAAGATTCATAAAACATTCTTCTACGAGCGGTGCATTTACCCAGCTTGCTTTACCGGCGGTTAAACCCGAAGCTGTAATTTCATCTGTTTCAAACTGATTGTTCTTGATTGTTGCCATACATTTCTTAAAAATATCAGCAGACATAAAATTAATTACAGCACTGTTTGTTTCTTTGAGCGATTGATAAAAATGTCCGTTCTTATTCACACTGGCAAGAATTGCATAATAACCATCACCCTTGTTGGCGCAGGTAAAGGTTGCCCACGACTGCATACACGCATTAGGCAGTCCGTTAGATTTGTAAGTTGTCAACAGAAGCAGCGGCGAAGGAACTGTCATAACAAATTCCTTCCAGTTAAAACCGAAATTGTGTGAATAATCGGCGTAAGTGCCCTTTAAATTTTCGGGCATATCTTTGTAGTGATGTTTCATGTGATTATTATATCATACTACCGGACAAAACTGAACAATTTTTGACAAGAACTTTTTTCTGATAGGAGATATACTTTTAATTAATTGGAGAACGTCATGCAAAACCGTCATCCCGAACTTGTTTCGGGATCTCAACTTTAAATGAGATGCTGAAACAAGTTCAGCATGACGAAGACATCAGGAGGCACAAACATGGAAGATACAATCTTAAACTGGTTATTGGAAGATGAAAACCCGGAAGTAAAACTCAGAACTCTCAAGGAAGCACTGCACCTGAGCGACAGCGATGAAAAAGTCATCGAATGCAAAAAGCAGCTGCTCGAAAGTAAGACCTACGCGCGAGCTTTGAACAGACTTCACAAACCAAAGAACTGGGATAAGTACGACGCCATTCTTGCCTTTGCAGAATGGGGACTAACCCGTGCCGATATTGGAAAGGACATAGACGACGAAGTTTTCGGGCTGATTGAAGCTACCGGTTTTAAGATGCTTTGCGGCGAACCTCTGCTCCTGCGAAATCTTGTAAAACTTGGTTATTACGATGAAGAAATTGTACGCAACGAAATCAATGCACAGCTTGCGCTTATTCAGGAAGACGGTGGCTTCCGATGTATCAGCACAAACAAGAAAATCAACGATCCGAAAAAGCCCCATAAAAGCTGCATAAAATATACAATCGAATTCCTTATGCTTGTTGCCGAGCTTCATTTTCAGGGAATCAAAACTGAATGCGAAGAGGCCCTTGTTCACTATTTTACAAAGCGTAACATTTTCTACCGCACCGACGACATGAAAACTCCTGTGTTTGACGTTATGCTTGGAACCTTCTACACGCCAGACCCAATCAAAATCGGCGCGCAAAATATTGTTTATGCCCTCAAGGCTCTTGGCTGTCCTCTTAATTCAGAAGCAATGAAGGAAGGTATCAGAGTTTTGAATCAGCACAGGCTCGAAAACGGCAGATACATTTTGACTGATTCAAAGAGCGTTCCTGCATTTAAAGTTGGCGATGTTGGCCTAGAAAATAAATGGATTACACTCTATGCTTATATGACGATGTAAAAAAAAGTCTGCTGGCTGATGGAGTTAGTTTTATGAATGCAAAACTATTAGGAATTTTCAGCGGGTTTCCAACTCATCATTTTACAGATGAGATTGCAGAGGTACTTAACGAAAATCTGAATGAGCGAAACTGTCTTGTTTTTATAAGTGCCGACCCGGAAAACTATGCACAAAATGATGACGACAAAGACGGCATGCACCAGATGTTTGCTGAACGTGGAATGGGTTTTGCAGAGCATTATGTGATTGACCGGCGGACGAACGCGGAGACTGCATCAAAACTTGTACAGCAGGCTGATTGCATCTGGTTAATGGGTGGCGAAGTAACCTGGCAGATGAAGCTGATTCAGGATCTTAATCTTGCGCCGGAGCTTTTGGCAAGCCATGCAGTGATTCTTGGTGTAAGTGCCGGTTCAATGAATATGGGACCATATGTTGCCGAAGTCTGGGAATCAAAAAGTTTTTATGAAGGACTCGGCCTTACAGATGTTATCATCAAAGCACATTATGAACCAGATGTATGGTTTGTTCCGAGCCTAAAAGAAATGTCGATGATTCATCCGATTATTGCCATGGAAGATGAAAGCGCAATTTTCATAAACAGTGACAAAACCTGGCGACTTGGAAAGATGCATAAAGTTGATAAGGGAGAAATTACAAATCTTTGAAAGCAATTGAACAG